>NZ_AP025461.1:963453-1284604 GCF_024347315.1 Vibrio atlanticus
TCAGTGATCGGAGACAGGTTAAATTCAGTTAGAGCAGTAGGCAGCGCTTCGTATTGAACGCCTTTCTGTGGCTCGTCTGTTTCACTACAACCCGCGATAATCAGTACGGCAGCAAGTGCTGTGATGAATTTAGTAAATGGTTTAAACATAATGTTTGCTCTAGCGTTGAGAAGTCGTGAGATTCTAACTATTTAGTACGAATTGGAAAACAATTATAAGGTAAATAAATGCAAACAGTTGGAACGGGCGGACGATGACAGGCGAGTTGACGGTGAACTGTGATCAAAAACACTTTTTTTGGACGTGCTTTCTTTTTGTGTAAAGTTTTTGTCTAAAGTTTTTCTCTCAGTGCCGATATAGACATTAGTGAATGGTTTATCTGCATAAGTGGTTGGTGAAGTAATGAGATATTTAGCGATAATGTTAAGCATAGCTTTGGCTGGGTGCGAAACTACGTTACCAACAGGGTTATTCGGTGAGGATATGTTACAAACTGCACCGAAAACTGATTATGACATTATGTACCCTGAATGGGGGGTGGTTCAAACCACTCATCAGCAAGGAACTATTACCACTAACTACGGGCGTGGTGTTTCGACCAATGATCCACTGGAAGTCTTTTTAAGACAAAACCGTATCGATTTTGAAGTTTTACCTGGCAACCATGTGATGGTAAAGCTTGTGCAGCATGTGAACTTTAAAACAGGTTCGACATCTCCTGAACCCGCTTACAACAATTGGTTGGACACGTTAGGCAGCTATCTTTCTCGACGCCAAGACATTGATGTCGTCATTGAAGGACACACGGATAATACAGGCAGTGATCGTGTTAATGATCCGCTCTCTGAACAGCGCGCAAAAGAAGTGAAAGCTCGCTTAGAAAGTAACTATGTTTCGAGTCGTACTATTTACACCCGCGGTTTCGGTGAGTACGTTCCCGCGTGTAACAACGCTTCAGCACAAGGTAAAGCCTGTAACCGCCGTGTAGAGTTGATGCTGATTGTGGCGAAATAGATGCGAGAAGCTTGATTCTTTGAATCGAAAGAGCGTATCGATTACAGACATAAAAAAATCCCTCATGAAGAGGGATTTTTTGTATTTAGCTTGTGTTGCTTTTTCCGCTTATGCGAACTGTTTTTCTAAGTAAGATACGATATCCGAAGATTCGTACATCCACTCAGTTTTACCGTCTTTCTCGATACGTAGACAAGGCACTTTCACACGACCGCCGCCAGCTTCAAGCTCTGCACGGTGTTGTTCATTATTTTTTGCATCACGAAGTTCAAATTGAACTGACTGACGTTTCATCGAACGTCGCACTTTTACACAAAATGGACATGCTTCGAATTGGTACAACGTGTGCGTTTTTGCCTGCTCGTTCACTTTGCTTTGTTCTTCTTGAGAACGCTTCACACCGCGTGGGCTGAAAACAAAATTCAACAGCAAGATGACGCGACCTAAGAACCAACGGATAAACTTCATAAATCTCTCTACATCTTTAAAATTAGCGTTACAATTTGCAGCATTATATACACAAGTTTTGTCAGATGCTCGCAACAAACCGCTAATATCTATTTTGTCCGTTCGATCGTGTGAGACTTCGCCACATTTAGCCCTAAACGTTTGGACAGTCGAGTCAGGTTTGCTCGGTCTGTTTTCAGAACTCGCCCTGCTTGCGCCCAGTTAAAGTTGGCATCTTCCAACACCTCAGTGATGATGCTGCGTTGAAAATCATCGGTAGCGCCACGTAAACCTGCAGATAGGTCGATCGTTGGTGTTGATAACGGTGTGTTTTTTACCTGTGTCGTCGCTATAGGCTGATCTTGGTCGAGTGGGCCACAATCTTCTTTAGTGATTGTCACGAGATTTTTGTTAGTGCTACGAGCTAATGCTTTTAGTGCTGAACGACTGATAACGTGTTCAAGCTCACGTACGTTACCTGGCCAACCGTAACGGTTTAGAAATGCCAGTACATCAGAGCGGAATTTAACTTGGTTGATACCGAGTTTACGACGTGCTTGTTCTAGGAAGAAGCCTGCTAGCAAGCTGATATCGTCACCTCGGTCTTTCAGAGCTGGCACTGCGATAGGGTACACACTCAGTCGGTGGTATAAATCAGCTCTGAATCGACCGTCTTCAACTTCTTGCTTTAAGTCTCGGTTGGTTGCAGCTAAAACACGAACATCAATAGTTTGAATGTTGTCTTGGCCTACAGGTTGAATTTCGTTGTTTTGCAGTGCACGCAATAGCTTACTTTGTGCAGCCAAAGGCAACTCACCAATTTCATCTAAGAATAGTGTGCCGCCATCGGCTAAAGCAAATTTACCTAAGCGGTTTTTGTCTGCACCAGTAAACGCGCCACGAACGTGACCAAATAGTTCACTCTCTACCAAGTTCTCAGGAATAGCAGCACAGTTGACGTAGACCAACGGATTACGTTTACGCTGGGATTGGTGGTGCAGGGTACGAGCAACGAGCTCTTTACCAACACCAGTATCACCATGAATCAGAATATTAAATTCAGAGGGTGCGACAACCGCGATATCGTTTTTAAGCGCGACCATGGTGTCACTATTACCAATCAATTCGCCGCCGTCACGTTCCCACGCTTCAACATTCAACTCTTCCAGTAATTGCTTTGACTGTTTTGCTTGATGTTCAAGTTGCGAGAAAGTCATCGCCATTTGCATCGTAGAGGCAGCAATAGCAGCGAGAACTTCTAGGTTCCGAGCAGGAATATTCGCGAAGACATCAGGTTTTAGGCTGTCGAGGGTTAGTACCCCTAACAATTTGTCACCAAATAGAAGAGGCAAACCCATACAGGCATGCATGGGCAAATCGCCATCGTGGTCGATCAGTAAGCCATCGAAAGGATCAGGCAATGAGCTATCCGCATCAAAACGAACTGGAGAACGCGAACCACAAATCGCATCAAAACGCGGATGTTCTGAAATAATAAAGCGGCGACCGAATGTATCTCGACTGAGCCCTTGCATTGCGATGGGTACTAGCGTGTCACCTTGAAGGCTTAAAAGTGCGACACAATCACACGTTATGGTTTTACGAATGGCATCGATTAAGCGATTAAAACGGTCTTGATCGTTCACACCGCTGGCTAAACCAATGGTCATTTCCATGAGAGTGGATGCTGAGATATCTTGCATAAAGGGCTCATACTGTTTGTATTTTTATACATGGTAGAGTCTTTATGACATAAAAAAAAGGTCTTTTTGACTAAAGTTTGAAGAGGTTTTTTGAAGGAATGCTAGGCACAACAAGCTTTCGCATGTTGGCACCGTTTGTGCAATGTGTCCATTGCGTGTTGTCTATATGACTGAATATCTGACCCATCATTGATTTGAATCAATTAATGCGAATTTATCAGTCCACGTAATTCTCATAAAAATAGTAGCCAAAGAGCTCATTGAGAAAGAATTAATATAAAGTCATCTTTAAATAAAATTAGTCAATTTGACATGAAAGGTCAAAAGACTAAGTGTTCGGAGTAAATCAATGCTAAACAATCTACATATCAACATCATCAAATCGACGATTCCTCTTTTAGAAAGCGCAGGCCCTGCTTTAACTCAACACTTCTATCAACGCATGTTCACGCATAACCCTGAATTGAAAGATATCTTCAATATGACTCACCAAAGAACAGGTCGCCAAGGTGTCGCACTGTTTGAAGCTATCGCGGCTTATGCAAAGAACATCGAAAATCTAGCAGCGTTAACCTCAGCGGTTGAGCGTATTGCACAGAAACACACAAGCTTTAATATTCAACCAGACCATTACCAAATCGTTGGTCTTCACCTAATTGAAACACTGCGTGAATTAGCTGCTGATGCATTCACCCCAGAAGTAGAAGAAGCGTGGACTGCGGCTTACCTATTCTTAGCGCAAGTATTCATCGACCGTGAAGCTGAACTTTACCTACAGCGCAAGCAAGCTGTTGGTGGTTGGGAAGCTGCACGTGCATTCGTAATTGCAGATAAAATTGAAGAATCAGCATTAGTAACAAGCTTCATCCTACAACCAAAAGATGGCGGTGACGTTCTGGATTATACGCCAGGACAATATATTGGTATCGAAGTGAAACCTGAAGGTGCTCAGTACAGCGAGATCCGTCAATACTCACTATCAGACAAGCCAAACGGCAAGCAGTACCGAATTTCTGTGAAACGTGAAGGCCAAGGTCAAGAAACTCAAGGCGTAGTATCTAATCACATGCACGATACTGTTGCTGTCGGTGATGAAGTTAGCCTATATGCCCCAGCGGGTGACTTCATGTATCAAGAGCGTAGCAAGCCAGTAACGCTTATCTCTGCAGGTGTGGGTGTAACACCAATGCAATCAATGCTTGAGTTCTTAAACAACCAGCAGAAAAACGAACCTGTACTGTACCTTCACGCTTGTGAAAACGTAGGTCAACACTCTTTCACGACTCGCGTTAAAGATATTGTTGCCGATAAAGGTTGGGAAGCGAAAACGTGGTACATGAACAAAGGCGAGTCTGCGTGTGAGAACACACATGAAGGTCAAATGGATCTAGCGTCTATCTCCGATACTAAAGGCTTTGAAGAGAGTGATTTCTATATCTGTGGCCCTGTTGGTTTCATGAAAAACATCGTAGAGCAGTTAGACGCACTTAAAGTAGATCGCTCACGCGTACACTACGAAGTCTTTGGCCCTCACGCTAATTTCTAATAGCTATCGCTAGTTCTATTAACACTCGCCTGAACTATTGACACCTTGCCTATTCAAAGGCCTCACATTGTGAGGCCTTTTTTCGTTTGGTTTGTCCAGCGAGAGACAATTGGAGATTGGAGTAGGGGGTGATCAGGGTAAGATCTTCTGGTGTTCGTTTTAAGAACGCTTAACCTTTTTGGACATGTAATCAGAATCAAAAAACTCAGGCCAGTACATTTTCACATAACCGCCTGCCACCCAAATCACTAGGATGGTCGCGATGGTTAATTCAAAGAAGCCGAATTTATGCAGCCAATACCATTGTGGGTATTCAGCACCGAAAAATGTGGTTAAGCGGTGCATCGCAATGGCGCTGATCACGGACGGGAAGGTGACGGCTGCAATCGAAGGTTGGAACTTAAGACGCATTAGACGGATGTAACATAAGTAAATCAATAGAGTCATGGTGATAGCAATGCCAGCCAATGCTCCTGTCAGAATCGGATCTGGGTTGTCGAAGTTCACCAAGTAAGCGGCTAAAGATAAGTTAACCGGAGCCGCCATGATTGCGAGTGTTGGTCTTGCTCGACGTGGCAGGTTTCCTTCGAATACCAAGCGGTACAACACCACTGGCAGCATTAGGAAATAGATACCGATACAAGTGGCCGCCAGTGTCTCTGAAAAAACGGTGTGTCCAAACTGTGTACCTGCTAAGGAACTGCTGATTAACCCCACGGGATACAGGAACCAACTCGGCACAATGTTCGACATTTTGAAATTGAGGATCTGGAAACTAAAGAACAACACCATCATGGTAAAATGCAATAACAACGCGCAGAACCAGACTGGGTAAGCAATGACTGGAGAGATTTCGGCTAAATAGTCGCATAGAATCAATAACGCCATGCTCATTGGTGCCATCAAGCTTCCACTAAGCGGGTGACGAATGTCATTGATGAAAGTATTAAAGCTGGTGAGATAACGAAGTAAAACGGGTAGCAATAACAGTGCGCCAAATGCAGCAAGGTAAGGGCGAATGATCTCACCAACCCCTGGCAGATATAATGCCCAAGCTTGCCCAAGCCCTATAACGCCAAGTGCTAAAGATGCCTGAGATGGTGGAACATTCTTTACTTGGGTTAATCTTCTCCAGTTCAACGACTTGCTCCACTCAGTTAAATGTAGAACGTATACTCTAATCAAAACGTTCAGTCATGCTCACCATCGGTGTTGTTAGGCATGTAAATAATTTCGTGGATAATAGCAAGTTTAACGTTTGCTTTTAAGGTTTTGATTCGAAATTGATATATAAAGCGCGATGAAAGTGTTTTTGATTTTCTTGAGTGTTCTATAAATATTGAGCTTGGTTTGCTTATTGTATTAGTGGGATTTGATTGTATTAGTGGAACTCAACGAGTTACGTTTAAGTCCCACATTTGAACTGACGTTTTCAATGTAATTAACGAACTTCCTCTTGCTGAGGGAGATCTTGCTGTCTTAGTTTCTCGTTTTTCAGCGTACGGTTAAGTAGTTGGCTGTAAATTGGCTGACCACCTAACATCTGAGCAATGATTACCGCGCCTAAGCAGGTGATGATCAACGGTAAGATGAGGTAGTAGTTATTGGTCATTTCAATAACCAACAGTATGCCAGTGATAGGCGCTCGCACGGTGGCGGCAAATAAGGCGCCCATGCCGGCAATCGCAAACATACCCGGCTCTATGTTCAGTTCAGGGAAGAATGCAGCCGCGATAAGCCCAAACGCGTAACCAAAGAGTGTTCCTAGAGCAAGCATTGGTGCAAAGATACCACCCGGTGCACCAGAGCCGAAACAAAGTAGCGTGGTGAGCACGCGCCCTAAGAAGATTAACAGCAGCACGTTTGCGCTGTAGTTGCCATTAGTGATATTCGGGATGATACCAATACCACCGCCAGTCAACTCCGGTATATAGAGCAGCAATAAGCCAAAGCAACCGCCCAATAGGGAGCCTGTCATTAAGTAGCGTTTACGGTCATTTTTGTGTATTGCCACAAACAGGTCTTGCGAAAGTGTAATCAGCTTATTGAAAATCACACCAAACAGGCCGAACAACACACCTAACAACAAGAATAACCACAGAGCATCCAGTTCAGGCGGTTGGTATTGAGGCATTGTGATAACGGCAGATTGGCCATTGATCGAACGAAATACAATATTGGCTGAAACCGCCGAGATGATGACGGCTTTGATTGAAATGAGTGAGTAGCGAAACTGTGGTCTCATTTCCTCGACTACAAACATGATTCCGGCGAGTGGTGCGTTGAATGCTGCGGCCAAACCACCTGCGGCACCCGAAGCCAATAGTGAATGTCGGGCGTCGTCATCTTTGACTCGAAAGATATCGGTGACCATGCGACCAATACTGCCGCCCATTTGAACGGTTGGTCCTTCTCGACCTAAAACCATACCAGAACCTAATGCGCCCATACCGCCAAAGAATTTTACTGGCAATACTCTCCACCATCGAACAGGGCGCATACCGTCCATCGCCCCTTCAATTTCAGGGATGCCTGAGCCTGCAGCCTCTGGAGCGAAACGGTGAACGAGGAAGTAACCAATAAAGGCAAATGCAGCACTAATAAGGAAAGCGGCGAGCCAAAGAGGTAAATAGCTACCGATTTCATCTTTAAGCCAATCGGTACGAGTTTCGGTGATGAAATGAACAGCGACTTCGAAATAGGTACCCACCACGCCAGCAAGTACACCTACAATACAAGAAAGAAAGAGAACGGAAGCGGGTGTCTTATCTCTTGAGAGAAATTGATTAATAGCATCCCTTGGCATTTTGGCGAGTAGGGACTGCTTAATTTTCTCTCTTCTGGTCATTGAGATAAGGCTCCTGAATGGGTTGAGGCGGGACTGCAATAAATTATACGCTTCCTCTGCATATCCTATAGCAGCAAAGATGCAAAGTTGAATTTCATTTATGGAATATACGTGTTACATAAATGGAATCTATAGGCAATAGTTGAATCGCCGTCACAATTTTGATCGATTCTCCGGTGGCGGCTTGAATATCCCCAAAAATGAACCATAGTTAAATCGTAAAGCAACATAACGAACCGCAAGGAGAAGTGAGGTTTTACACAAAATTTGGATGGATTCAGAATAAAGTTTTAGTTCCTCGTTAAATGTTCAGGTCGATATTTAAGGCTTCCTGATTCGCGAACTCACGATTGAGTAACGAGGGTGAGGCGTACTGAGTAAGTACGCCTTTAGTTCGTCTGGAGCATTCCTTTTTCATAGTTGCCCCCTTTCTAGTGACACTCATACAACTTCTGGCTTAAATCATTCTCCGTATAAACAAGCGATTGGGGTCAATTTCTCCGTGATTGTGTATATACTCCTAAAAAAAGGAGAACTGATATGACCAAAAAAGTTCCTACAAACATAATTACGGGTTTCTTGGGTGTTGGCAAAACGACAGCTATTTTGAACCTGCTCAAAAATAAACCTGAGAATGAAAATTGGGCTGTTCTGGTTAATGAGTTCGGGGAAATTGGCATCGATGGCGCATTGATGACAGATCAAGGTGCTTTGATTAAAGAAGTACCGGGTGGCTGCATGTGCTGTACCGCTGGTGTGCCTATGTCAGTGGGTATTAATGCTTTACTACGCCAGAAGCCGGACCGTTTATTGATTGAACCTACAGGGCTTGGTCATCCAAAGCAGGTTATTGCGACGTTAACTTCAGAGCAATACACACCTTACGTTGACCTAAAAGCGACGCTAGGTTTGGTTGACCCAAGAAATCTGTCGATTGAGAAATATACGTCTAATCAGAACTTCAATGATCAATTAGATAGTGCTGACGTGATTATCGGAACCAAAGTAGATTTGGTTCACTCTGAAGATATCGACGCATTCAATGATTGGGTGACGGATCAAACACCTGCAAAAGTGTTCCATAAGCTGATTCACGATGGTGAAGTGCCATTGGAAGTGTTGGACATTGAAAGAGTGTATGGCAGTGCTTCTTCTCATATTGAATCGCATCATCATGATCACGCTGAACAAGAGCCTCAATTCCAACTGCCTCCCGGTGAAGCGTTCATCCGTAAAGAGAATAAAGGGCAGGGCTACTTTAGTTGTGGCTGGTTGTTTGGCGCTGAACATAAGTTCGACTTCGATACGCTATTCTCTATGTTATCGGATCTAACGGCTGAGCGTGTAAAAGCCGTAGTGAACACCGACCAAGGTTGCTACGCATTCAATGTGGCGAATCAAGTGGTGTCAGTGAATGAAATTTCCCTTGATGGCTTTGAGTCTCGTCTTGAAGTGATCGACTCGCAGTTAATGCCTTGGGACGATCTCGAGCAGATTCTACTCAAGCTGTGTGGCATCAAATAGCCCTGTTTTTGCTGTTTGAACCAAGGATCTTGGTGTTTGCCTCGTTGAAGGTGGGGTAAACACCAGATTAAATGAGAAAGTTTGCGTTATATCACGATAAATGTGAGATAAATCACTCTAATTACTTTATAGTGCTCGGCTGAAATAAGAATGTAGGCTGTCTGCTTAAGGAACCCGTAACAATGTCATTTTCCTCTCAAGGTTTTGCTCCTGAATTAGTCAAAGCGTTGACTGAGTGTGGTTATGAAAAACTCACTCCAATTCAACAAAAAGCGATTCCAATGGCTCGTAAAGGCCATGATATTTTTGCTACTGCTCAAACCGGTACGGGTAAAACAGCGGCATTTTCATTGCCTGTTATCCAACACCTTTTGAACAGCGGCAAAAAGGCGTCTAGAGGAACGGCTCGCGGCCTTATTCTTGCTCCAACTCGTGAGCTTGCTGCGCAGATCGCTCAAAATATTAAAGACTACGTTAAATACACGGAACTAAGCGTTTCAGCGGTTTACGGTGGTAACAAAATGTCTTCACAAGTTCGTCAATTAGAGCTGGGTGTGGATATTTTGGTTGCAACACCTGGCCGTTTAGAAGAGCACTTAGAAGCGGGTAACGTGTCTATCGCAAACCTAGAATTTCTAGTATTTGATGAAGCTGACCGTATCCTTGATATGGGCTTCATTAATGCCGTTCGCAAGATCATGTTGGATGTGGAAACCTCTCCACAAATCATGATGTTCTCAGCTACAACATCAACTCAGTTAAACCAACTGTCCGTTGATATTCTGCGTAAACCAAAACGTATCAGTGTTGAGCGTGAAAACTCAACGGCTGCAACTGTTGGTCACGTGGTGTACCCAGTGGATCAAGAGCGTAAAACAGAGCTACTTTCTGAGCTGATCGGTCGTAAAAACTGGCGTCAGGTTCTTGTGTTCGTGAACTACAAAGAAACAGCAAACGATGTAGTTAAAGAGCTCAAGCTTGACGGCATTAAAGCGGTACTTTGTCACGGTGATAAAGCGCAAAGCGCTCGTCGTCGTGCATTGGATGACTTCAAAGAAGGCAGAGCACGTGTGATGGTAGCAACCGACGTTGCGGCTCGTGGTCTTGATATCGAAGACTTACCGCACGTAATTAACTACGACATGCCTTTCCTTGCGGAAGATTACGTTCACCGTATTGGTCGTACAGGCCGTGCTGGTAAACAAGGTCACGCAATCTCTTTCGTTAACCGCGAAGAAGAGCTGACTGTTGTTCAAGTCGAAAAACTGATTCAACAACGTATTCGCCGTGTTGAACAACCGGGTTATGAACCGAAGAAACGTGATGCTTACATCGAGAAGCTGAACACTAAATCGGCGTACAAAAACCGTCAGGGTCGTAAGAACAACGCAAACGAAGAGCCACAAGATCAAGCAAGTGCTGAACGTCGTTTGACTATGATGAAGCGAATTAAAAACCGTCGTAAGTAATTACGGATGGTGATTGAAAAGAGCCACTGTTATGTGGCTCTTTTAGTTTGTATTGTTCGCAATATTGGTTATTGTCATCACTACTTCGTTTCAACATCGCTTTATTTAAAGTCCGATCAAGAAGCAAAAGCCACTAAATAAAAATAAGCCAGTAAGGTAATAATATGGATAGCGCACTACTTTGGGCTTTTATTCCCACGTTTTTCTTCGTGTCAATCACGCCCGGAATGTGTATGACTTTGGCGTTGACACTTGGAATGAGTGTTGGATACAAACGTACATTATGGATGATGATCGGTGAACTGGGCGGTGTCGCTGTGGTTTCCATTGCTGCGGTATTGGGTATTGCATCTATTATGTTGAACTACCCGTGGCTTTTTACAGGCTTTAAGTTTGTGGGCGCAGCTTACTTGTTCTATTTAGGCGTTCAGATGTGGCGTTCGAGAGGCAAATTAGCGATCAGCACTGATAACCAAACAACCAAAGTCAGCAATGATTGGGATTTGGTGGTGCAAGGCTTCGTAACGGCAATCGCAAATCCTAAAGGCTGGGCATTCATGATCTCCTTATTGCCTCCTTTTATTAACAGTAATAAAGACTTAGCGCCGCAGTTGTTGATTTTAGTGTCGATTATTCTGGTTTCTGAGTTTGTTTGCATGACCTTATACGCGACAGGCGGAAAGAGCTTAAAGCATATGCTGGGCAAAGCCGATAACGTTAAGTTAATGAACCGTATTGCAGGTACGTTGATGATGGGCGTAGGTGTGTGGTTGTTCGTGAGTTAACTGTGATTAACGGTATTGCGATCAACGATAACGGTTAGAGATCCCCGACTCAGTCGTTTCTCCTTCTCGAGGATGACGAGTACTTGGGAGGATGATGAGCTGAAGGCTCAGATTCTTACTTAAATCCAAGATTGAATTGAATATAAAAAGAGCGATAGGGCATTTAGCCTTATCGCTCTTTTTGATTTTACTTAGCTAGCGAACAGAAACTAGATAACAGTAAGGTTGCTGATCTTAGCTAGATTTGCGTATTAAACCGCGATTTCACCGCCGTCTTCACGACGAATCACAACGGTAGATGCTCTTGGGCGAACATTGCCTTGAGTTTGTGCAGTTGCATCGTCTGATGATGGCCAGTTTGCAGGGTGTTGAATGTTCACGAATAGTGATTTGAAGTCTGGGCTGATGGTAAAGCCAGTTACTTCACATCCGTTTGGACCCACAAAGAAGCGTTTAAGCTGTGCTTGGTTGCTTGCATCAATCACCGCGCTGTTGCCGTTGTCATCCGTTAGCTGAGATGGAACCACCGCTAACATTTGGTCATTTGTGTAGCCCGTTACTTCATCTGCGCCGTTATCTGTCTGAATCCACAAGATGCCACGAGCATCAAACGCTAAGCCGTCAGGGCTAGCGAATTGGTTCATGTCTGTTAGACCTGAGCGGTTGATAGACTTGTCTTCCACTGCTGGAGAACCGAAGACAAAGATATCCCAATCGAACTCGCCTGCTGTCTTGCCTTCATCCCAACGAATAACATGACCGAACTTGTTGTCTACGCGAGGGTTCGCAGAGTTCGCTTCTTTACGCTTGTTGTTATTAGTCAGCGTAAGGTAAGCCGTCCCCGTCATTGGGTCAACAGAGCACCATTCAGGGCGATCCATTGGCGTTGCGCCTACAAGGTCGGCTGCGCCTGCTGTATTGATGATAAGCGCTGCTTGAGAGTCAAATGAATCGCCTAGCTTACCGCCGTTTGTGGTCTTACTGCTCAGAGTCAGTGGTAACCAAGTGCCTGAACCATCATCGTTGAACTTAGCCACATACAGTGTGCCTTTGTCCATGTACTTGTCACCCGCACTTAGACGGTTACTTGGCTCAGCGTCTCGCGGGTCCCATTTCTCTTCAGAAACGAATTTGTACAGGTATTCAAAACGAGAGTCGTGGCCAGAATAGAACACGATTGGCTCGCCTTCGGTCAACTTACCAAACGTACAGCCTTCGTGACGGAAACAACCCAGTGCAGAACGTTTCTTAGCGCGAGAGTTTGCTGTGTATGGGTCGATTTCAACGATGTAGCCGTGACCGTGTACTTCGTTACTGTAATCATCCATTGCTGATTCGCCTGCTGGTGTGACATCAAAGCGAGCAAACTCATCCAAACGTTCTTGTTTATCACCCGAAAGCGTGTCCCAGCCGTAGCGAGTTTTATCAGTTGCGATGCCGATACGCTCTTGAGCTGGTGTTGTTGTCCCTTTATTAACGAAGTAACCCGGCCAGTTCTCTTCACAAGTCAGATAAGTGCCCCATGGCGTGTAACCATTACCGCAGTTATTTAATGTGCCGCGCGCTTGGCTGCCGTCTTGTGAGAATTTCGTTTTGGTAAACTCACTGTGAGCAACAGGGCCAGAAAGATCCATTACGGTCGCGCCCGTGTAGCGGCGGTTAAGTGGATCGTTATCCACCATTATCCATTGATTACCTTCAAGCCTAACGCGAACAACACTCACGCCGTGTGCGTTGATCTCTTTGCGTACTTCATCAAGGCTAGGGCGGTTGCCTTCATCGTATGTTGGACCATTAGCGTGCAGTGCTTTTTGGTCGATGTATTCGTGGTTGATCACCAACAAGCCGTCGTTACTGTTGCCATCAAGCGGGAAGAAGTGCATGCCGTCGTGGTGCATGCCCAGTGAGTTCGCTTGATCTTGTGCGTTGTTGGTTCCATCTTTTAACCAAGCCTTGCCTTGCTTATTCAGTGGGGTACCCCAAGGAACCAATACTTGTGCTGTATAGCCTTTTGGTACAACGACACTGTCTGTCAAAGAGCCTTTAACCGATTCGAAGGCAAGTGTTGCGGTGCTTTTGTGCGCGCCCGTTGCTTGCATTGTCGTAGCGTTAGCCGTGCTGTGACCCGCTAAACCAAATGCGCCAAAGGCGGTCATTGCACTGATGCCAAGACCGCCTTTCAGAACGTTTCTTCTTGAAAGGTTCGCGTCTAGAACTTCTTCGAAGGGCTTGTTGTTACTCTTGTTAAAACGAGTGCTATCAAATGTTTCCTTGCTCATCGGGACTGCTTCCTGTTGGCTGACTTTATTATTCGTTATTCACGTGTAACCAAGCTATTTCTAATGAGTTAATAGCTGGTTCAATGTGTGACCAATCGTGAAGCAGTTAAGTGACGGATTTTTATAGTTTTGATTAAGGTTTTGTTTCTGCAGCACGATTTTTCCCGTTAAGCCTCTCGTGTAATACAAAACTCTTGGGAATTAACGAGGAACTGTGTATAAATGCTTTATCAAACGAAAAGAGAGACAGTTATGAAATTAGATAAAATCGAAAACAAAAATCGTCGCCTACGCAAGAAATTATACCTAGGTGAATTCGCTATTTTAGGTTTTGAAGTAAGCTGCACGACTTCGATTGCTGATTTTGACCAGTACGATGTGTTCATTGACGAATTCATCGATTTCATTGATAGCATCGGTCTGTGCTTTGGTGGTGGTGGCCTTGAGCTGTTTGAAGGTTTCTTATGTTCTATTGAGCGCTACCGTTCAGTAACAGAAGCAGAACAACTGCAAGTTGCACAATGGCTTGAAGCTCGCGCAGAAGTAAGCAAAGTTGAAGTAAGCGAACTTGTTGACGCAAACTACGCATTCTAATTTGGTGGTGTATGGTTCGCTCAGCTGAAATCGATTGAGCTTTCGTGAGAGAACTTTGACACATCAGATAAAAGGCCCAGTCGGTATGTCGATTGGGCCTTTTGCGTTTGGTCAGCTCAACACCAGACCTCGGGTTTCGAGTGTTGTAGGTTTCTTCGATTTAGAACCTGTACGACTTGTCCAAGGGGGAGCGAGCAACTTGTTGGAGTGTTTGAAGTAGAATTGGAAATATGCGCTTTTTCAATTCGTCCCGTGACTTAGTGCTCTGTACTTAGCGTCGTTTTCTTCGTTCACTTTTGCATAGAAGTGCAGCAACTCTGTGAGCTCTTTTACCCAACCAAATGCTTCTGTCGGTGCTTTCAACAAAATCTTCTCGACTTTGTCACAGTGAGCTTCAAGGCTGATCGCTTGTTCAAGGTTGAACGACATTGCATAGAAGTGCCAAAGTAATAGGCGAGTCATGCGCTCGATGTTTTGCTGTGAGTTATCCGACTCACTAAACGCAAGATTCACTTCACTCAGCGCGATTGCTGTCATTCGCAACATCGCATCAAACTTCGCTGATTGCATACGCTCTTCATTGGTCACTTCTTCCTGTTCGAACGTAAACAGTTCCGTCATTGCATCTTCAGGGACAAGGCGATGAATCATTCTTAAACTAAATTCTTCTAGTTCTTCACGAGGCATGTTGTTTAAGCAAGTTAAAGTGTAATCGCGTTGCATGGTGTTCTCTTGGATCTGCAAAAAGGTCAGACAGTTTAATGGAGAAGCGAGTTCAGAAAAAGCAGATTTTAGATAAGCCTACGTTTGTAGGCTTATCTATGTACTACAAGCCCTAAAATTGATGTTTAGGGAAACTGTATTTAGGTTTGAACGCAGTATCAGGCTTTGCTATGGCTTGGCGGTTGATATTGCATAGACTGGTCGTTTCTCATGAAAATGTTGCTCGCGACCAAGCTGCCGATACAAATTGAACCAAGCGCTAACCAAGTCATCGTATCCGGAATTTCGTTGAACAGTGGGATCGCCAACAAGGTTGCAACAGCAGGTGTTGCACTACCAAAAGCGGCTGAGCGTTCTGCTCCTAGTGTATTAACAGCATATAGATAAGTGAATGCTGCTATTAAGCCCGCACCTACACCTTGCACCGCAGAATGCACGGCAAGCTCTGCAACTGGCCATTGAGCAATTGGTGTTTCCATTAAATGGCTAGGGAGGGTTCCTGTAAAGATAAGGATCAGCAACAGCAAGGTGGAACAGAATGAAATAAAACCCGCACTGACAAGCGCATTAAGATTGGCAACACGTGCTGAGATGGTAAACGTCGCCCACATCAAGCTGCCAAACAAAAACAACACGTGACCTTTGGTATATTCAAAGTTGAAGCTGCTTAAGCTACTTCCCAGAAACAACAATATCCCAAGCGAAACCAGACCTAAACCAACGACACGGTGTCGGCTAAGCGGCTGCTTAAAAAAGAGTACCGCGATCCCTGTTACGAACAGAGGAAGCGTTCCCGGAACTAAAGCACTTCCGTGTGATACCGGAACGAACTGCATGGCTGTTCCTGCAACGAGTAAATAAGGTAACCCGCACCCCACAAACATACCGGCCAAGTATCGATTCGGGACAGCAGCGATCGTGCTACGTGCTTTCCACACCAAAGGTAATAACGCCAATGCTGGTATGAGGAATCGAGTCAGTGCGATGTCTGCAGGTGTTAAATCTGAATTTGCGCCGCCTTTAAGAGAAAGGAAAAAGCTCGCCCAGATGAGCAGAGTGACAGTAATTGATAAATAGCCAAGCTTCATAATAAACAAGGAAAGTGAATGATGATTAATTATGGGGTACTTGGTGTGCCATAGGTTGGCAATTTTTGTTCTAACTTGAGTTATCGTTGATGATTTCTGCTAATATCTTGCCAATTGTTAATGAATTTAACCAATAATTGGTATTTGCTATGGATAGGATTGATAGACATCTTCTTGATTTGCTTCAGAAAGACGGCAGGCTAACCACCGCAGAGTTAGCTGATGAAGTTGGCTTATCGGCTTCACCGTGCGCGAGGCGCATCAAAAGACTGGAAGAAAAAGGGATTATTGATGGTTACCGTGTGAGCCTGTCACGGGAACAGGTCGGCATCGCAATGAGCGTGTTTGTTGAGGTGAGCTTGAACAACCACCAAGAAGTGTCGATTGATAAATTTGAAAGTGCGGTTGTCGAGATGGAAGAGGTCATCAGCTGCCACGTTGTATCTGGGGCTTATGATTACTTGTTAGAAGTTGTCAGCCCTAACTTGATGGCTTACGAAGCATTTACCAGAAAGCTACAGCGACTCTCCAATGTAAAAGACATACATACCCATCTTGCGATTAGGCAAGTGAAAGGCAATGCGCCACTTCCGGTTTATACGGACTGACTGTTTATGCGAGCTAACGGTTTATACGAGCTAACGGTTTATACGAACAAACGGTTTATACGAACAAACGGGCTATACGAACTAACAGTTTATACCGACTAAGCCGTAGGTAGGTGACACGCTGCCCGATGACATGAGCTGAAAACGAAATGATTTTATGACTAATAGGAAGTACGGTCGCTATTAACGGCTATCTGACGAATGCGGATACGCAACAATAAAAAACGGAGCACCTCGTGAAAGGTACTCCGTATATGATAGGTGCAAAACTTAGTGATACTTAAAGTTAGAGATTGAACAATCCCCGGTTTGAGCGTTGATTCTGAATGAAAAAGCATGTGAATGATAATCCACACCGTCATTCCAAATCGTCTCTCCAAATATCTTACATAGCTCTAGCTCACTTACTGAACCGAACTCTTCCATGTGTTTAGCGACAGATAAAAGTTTACCTCTTATCTCTGCAGTCCCTTCCGTGTTACTCAAGCAGTTGAAAGCCATAGTTTTTTGCATATTACCTAGCCAAAATATTTCTTGTTATTAAGTTATATGAATAATCATGATAACAATTTTCTGGCGTTTGTAAATCTATTTTGTGATGAATATCTCACATAGTCGCTTGCATTGGTCGGAAATTGAACGTCATTGTTGATAGTTACCACATTAGTTTTACAACTTATTGATAAAGCTTTGATTGATTGTATTTCTGAATGTGTTGGTTTGTTCGAACTATGATTATTGGGATAATCAAGTTAAGCAAGTGAGTAATCATTTTAGTTTTGTACATCGTTTATCGGTTGGTTTGTGTGGCGAGCTTCGTCAATCATCGTCGCTTCTTTACGGTATTTTGAAGAGAGCTGACGAAATTTTTTACTGAGTGTATGAAGATCTTGCGAGAGTGATTGTGAGCTTTGTACATGTACCTGTGCACTTTCTGTTTGACGCGGTAGTCTTGCTTTAGCGCAGTGTTTAGCTATGGTTTGCCACGAATGCGTTAGAGACTCCGCTCCATCTAGTTCTGTAGACACAATATACGCTTGTTTTAATAGAACCTCAGAGACATCATAAGCGGTATGCATATGACTATTGAGCTGCACATTAAATCTTTGTTCGTACTTTGCCCAAAGCCCAATGATCTGCTTTTCGTTGAAATGTTTAGATAGCAACGTTTGTGATTCATAGGTCGAGAGAACTTGGTTAAATTCTTTGGTGTATTGATTATAGCGTTCTTCAAATGATAACTGGCGATCTAACAGTGTTTGCCAGTTTTCACGGTCACAATGGTCTGCTAACGCGATATCGGCACTCAGAGGTACACTTATAATGACAACCTTCACCAAAAAATTCATGATTTACCTCTACTTAACTCGCTCTCTATTAAGAGTATAGATGAGCAGCAACATGAGTTGATGTACACTTGAAACATACCTAAAACGGAAGAGCTGGTGGATTTGATGAAAAAAGCGCTGATCGCTTTACTTGTGTTATTAATATTGGGCGGAGGAGGGGCTGCATACTATTTCTTCGTCATGAAAAAAGACCCCACTCCGCCAGAGAAAGAGGAAGCGCCGGCTGTTGAAGTCGCGGCGCAATCTGAATCTGACCTTGCATCCCTCACTACTCCTCAGCCTGAGCCAGAACAGACTGAGTTCTACGTTTTAGATAGAAAACTAAAAGTAGTCGAGCAGCCCGAAATTGATGGTTTGATAACCGACTATCTTTATAAGGGTGAAAAGGTCGAACTACTAGAGAAGCAAGGCGAATGGGCTCGTATCTCTGACTATATTGTTTTAAAGGAAGGCGGACCACAGACGGCGGAATGGATTTCAATGTCTGGGCTATCTAGTGATGAAGTGATTATCTCTGAGCAAGAAAACAGAGAGATACTAGATTCATACTTATCTAAATCCGATGATCTGAAGCTCCATCAAGAGAAGTTCCGCAACACGGTAGCTAAACTTATCTCTGAAGGGGAGTGCGACCCAAGTGATTTTGAAGAGTTAGGCGGTTGGGTTAAATCAGTTAAATACAGTAACCGAGACGTTTATTTTATTTATTGTGGTGGGTTGTTACGTGAAAACAAAATTTATCTTGATGTAAATACGAATGAAACATTTAGGGAATAGGAGCCAATTTCTATCTAATATAAGTGTGCTGTTAGCGTTTAATTGGTGTTTGGTTATTAATTAAAATTTGATATGAATATGAGCTTGTAAGGTTTATGAAAGAACGGTTGAAAGCAAAGAAGCCACTGGAATCAGTGGCTTTTTTAGAATTGTCCGATTTATCAAACTAGGCCATACATGCAATGACCTCATAACCTTTGGAGAGTCGACTCTATTAAAAGAAGGGGGTTACATCAATTCCCGCTTTTGTTGGAGATACTGCTTTTACAATCGTATGCCAGCTGTGTTTTAAATCCACATACTTGACATCAATGAAACGTTTATTCTTTCTTGAATAGAAGCATTTAACGACCGGCTCAACAGGCGCATCATCATTTGATGACCAAACGATCCCAAGATGCCCATTACTCAGTTCAACAATAGCCCCGATAGGGAAAATACCAATGCAATTGATAAATTTGTACACCAATTGTCGGTCTAAGTGATTAGGTGTCATTGTTAACATGATCTTAAATGCTTCCGCAGGGCTCATCCCTCGTTTGTAGCAACGATCAGCCGTTAACGCGTCATAGACATCCACAATACAAGCCATTCGACCGTGCTGTGGGATTTGCTCGCCTTTTAGTCCATTGGGGTAACCGGTGCCATCTAATTTTTCATGGTGCATTAAACAGATATCACGGCTAACTTGACTTAAGCCTTCGATTTTTTTGATGATAGGTTTAGCAAATACTTGGTGTTGCTTGATGTGTTCAAATTCGTCCTCGGTTAAACGAGAAGGTTTTTGTAAGACATTATCATCGATATGCACTTTACCCACATCATGAATAATCCCACCGATCGCCAATGGTTTTAAATGTTCTTTTCCAAAACCCAAATGCTTGCCAAATGTAACCAAAAGTGTGGCTACGTTGACGGAATGTTCAAGCAAATAGGTATCTTTTTTGCGTAATGCGGAAACACATTGCAAAGCATCTGAATTAACAAGTGCAGATTCAATGAGTTCATCCGCCCAACCATCCAGTTCATCCGCAACAAATGTGTGTGAATCGAAGGTTGCAGTAATAATTTTTTGGGCAAGACCGCGCGCTTCTTTAATGATTCGCTCCGCATTTTTTTGTCTTACTTCTCGAGAGACAAATTTGTTGGGAGAGTTTTTATTACTATTTTGTTGGATCTCTGCCGTTTCATCATCAGGTACTGGATGAAACTCGCAACCTTTGGCTGAGAGTTTTTTGTCAACCCAGACATATTGAATGCCTTTATTAACTAATGTATCAATTCCTTTTTTTGAAGACACGCGTCCAGCGTTGGATAAATAAACACGCTCACTTTTCTGAATTGATGTAACAAACATTCCCACAACCAATGTGTCGATGGAAATTTTTACTGAGTCTTTAAGGTCGAACTGCATTACATCCAATTAAGTGTTGTCAAAAACAGTGTGATTCTAATCCAATTTCTCAGCGAATCTAGTCAAATATTGATTTATTGTTTCTTAATGCCGAAATTTAATGGTAATAGCCGGAAAATTCATCGAGTTATGCTTCGATCTCGACGATATTGTAAGCTCGGCTAAGCAACAGTGTCGTAGTCAATCAAACTAGTTGTTCGTTATTAACAGTGTGATTCTAATCGGAATGTCCAGAAAAGGACTATGTAGAAAGCTACTTTGCATGGTGAGTGTGTTGAAACCGGTGAAGTAAGGGGGAAATTTATTAATAAGAAAACAAAACGTCAGATATTAAAAAGCCACTGAGGTCAGTGGCTTTTTTGAGTTAATCCAATCAAAACGGATTACACATAGATGGCAAAAGTTGATGCAATCTTGGTTCTTAATCGATTTCTTTGTCTTTACCCATAGATAAAATCCAAAGAGAGACAGCAGCAACACCTGCAAAGCCACCAAGAATGATAACTGGCATAGCGCTGTAACCTAGGATGTGCCAAATTACGTTCTCTAAAGTACTCATTCAATCGCTCCTTATTGCCAGCCTTCAACGCCGTGCATGTCTGGTAGTTTGTGTGCGATACCTTTGTGACAGTCTACACACGTTTTTTCACCAGAAGCTAGCGCTGTCGAGTGTTGTTTCGCACTACGAGGGCTCTGCTCTGAGAAGTCCATGTAATCGAACTGGTGACAGTTACGACACTCAAGTGAATCATTCTTTTTCAATCGAGCCCATTCGCGTTCTGCTAAGTGAGCACGACGTGCTTTGAACTTTTCTTCAGTATTGATGGTTTTCGCAATAAAGTGTGCGTATAGCTCTTTAGAAGCCTGAACCTTACGAACAATTTTATCTGTCCACTCATGAGGTACGTGACAGTCTGAACAGATAGCACGAACACCAGAACGGTTAGAGTAGTGAATTGTTTCTTGGATTTCAGCAACGATAGGTGCGTGACAACCAGAACAGAACTCTTCCGTATTGGTTGCTTCCATACCCGTGTTGAATGCACCCCAGAACAAAAGACCACCCGAGAAACCCAAGAACAAAACAACGCCTACCGCTGCTTTACTTGGTGTCGCGAGTCTTTTCCAAAACGCTTTAAGTAATTTTATCATATATAGCCTCTCTTACAGTCCGGCTACGATTAACGCAGTGAATCTACAGGTTTGAACTCGTTCTCAACTAGCGGTTTAGCATTAGCTTGAGGTACGTGACACTGTAGACAGAAGTAACGACGAGGTGAAACATCAGCAAGTACCGCATCTTCGCGGTTCATGTAGTGAGTTACACTCACTTTAGTTGCACCCATTTCTTTTGCGTTTTTCCAGCTATGACAAGCAAGACACTTGTTAGCGTTAAGAGACACTTCATAGCTACGAATAGTATGAGGTACTAAAGGTGGTTGGTATACGTAGTCACTCTCAAGTACTTGGTCACGAGGAAACTTTTTGAAGTCATCTGCTGCGCGAGTTGCTTCAAGTTCACTTGCACCACGTAGAGATTCTACGCCACCAATGCCGCCTGGGTTATCCAGCTCAGCTTGAGCTTGAACTGCACCAGCTAGCAAAAGACCAGCTGATAGTAGGGCAGTAATCAGTTTTTTCATGGTTAATTTCTCCGCCTAAAGGCTAATTCTTTGAGTGGACTACTTCCTTTAAAAAGTAATGAAAAAAGTAGTCGCAATATTAAATACGTTAGATCTTGTATCTAGGTTCGAAAAGCGCTTGGCTCTTAAGAAACCTTAGTGATCTTAACTGGACACTTCTTGTAATCCGTCTGCTTAGACAGAGGATCCGTTGCATCCAAGATCAACTTGTTGATCAGAATTCTTGCATCAAAGAATGGTACGAATACCAAGCCTTGTGGTGGACGGTTACGACCACGAGTTTCAACACGAACGCGTACTTCACCACGTTTGTTTTCGATAAGAACTTCATCACCACGGCGAAGGCCACGAGCTTTAGCGTCAGCAGGGTGGATGTAACAAAGTGCATCCGGTACTGCTTTGTAAAGTTCTGGTACACGACGAGTCATAGTACCTGTGTGCCAGTGCTCAAGAACACGACCTGTACATAGCCACATGTCGTATTCGTCGCTTGGTACTTCTGGTGGCGCTTCGTAAGGAGCATTGATGATAAGAGCTTTACCATCTGGTTTACCGTAGAAATCCCAACCAGAACCTTTCTTAGCGTATGGATCTGAACCTTCTTTAAAGCGCCACAGTGTTTCTTTACCGTCAACAACAGGCCAACGTAGGCCACGGACTTTGTGGTAAGTGTCGTAAGGTGCTAAATCGTGACCGTGATCGCGACCAAAGGCTGCGTATTCTTCGAATAGACCTTTTTGAACGTAGAAACCTTGAGCTTGAGCATCGTCGTTAAGCTCTTGTGCTTCAGACAGTGGGAATGCATCAACGTTGCCGTTTTTGTACAGCACGTCGTACATCGTTTTACCACGATACTCAGGTGCTTTAGCTAGAAGCTCTTCGCTCCAAACTTCTTCAATAGTGAAGCGTTTAGAAAACTCCATGATTTGCCATAGGTCAGACTTTGCTTCACCTACGGTTTTAACTTGTTGGTACCATGCTTGTGTACGACGCTCAGCGTTACCGTAAGCACCTTCTTTTTCAATCCACATTGCTGTTGGAAGGATAAGGTCAGAAGCTTGAGCTGTTGCTGTTGGGTACGGGTCAGAACATACAATGAAGTTATCTGGGTTACGGTAACCTGGTAGACGTTCAGTGTTGATGTTTGGACCAGCTTGCATGTTGTTGTTACACATTACCCAGTACGCGTTGATCGTACCGTCTTTTAACGCACGGTCTTGAGCAACAGCGTGTTTACCCGGTTTAGGTGGGATAGTGCCTTCTGGAAGCTTCCAGATGTCTTCTGCAATCTTACGGTGTTTAGGGTTAGCAACCACCATATCTGCCGGTAGACGGTGAGAGAACGTACCTACTTCACGAGCTGTACCACACGCAGATGGTTGACCAGTTAGTGAGAATGGGCTGTTACCTGGGGTAGAAATCTTACCTGTAAGAAGGTGGATGTTGTACACAAGGCTGTTCATCCATACACCACGAGTATGTTGGTTCATACCCATAGTCCAAAGTGACATTACTTTGATGTTTGGATCTGCGTATTGCTTAGCCAGCTTGATAAGGTCATCTTGAGATACACCTGACATTTCAGATGCTTTTTCAACGGTGTATTCAGCAACAGAAGCTTTGTAGTCTTCGAAGCTGATATCAGTCATTTTACCTGAGTTAGGGTTCGCAGCGGCTTTCTGTAGTGGATCATCGTCACGAAGGCCGTAACCGATGTCTGTCGTTGCTTGCTTGAAGTTCGTGTGTTTGTTCACGAATTCCCAGTTAACCGCATCGTTTTGAATGATGTAGTTAGCGATGAAGTTAGCAATCGCAAGATCTGATTGAGGTTCGAAGATGTAACCTGTGTCTGCAAGCTCGAAAGAACGGTGGTAGTAAGTAGACAGTACGTTTACTTTAACGTGTGGGTGGCTTAGACGACGGTCTGTAATACGAGTCCATAGTACTGGGTGCATTTCTGCCATGTTTGAACCCCACAGCACGAATGCATCTGCGTGTTCAAAGTCATCGTAACAACCCATTGGCTCATCGATGCCGAAAGTACGCATGAATGCACCTACCGCAGATGCCATACAGTGACGAGCATTTGGATCGATGTTGTTTGAACGGAAGCCCGCTTTCATCAGCTTAACCGCTGCGTAGCCTTCCATTACTGTCCACTGGCCTGAACCGAACATACCAACGCCTGTTGGACCGTTCTTCTTCAGAGCGGCTTTCCATTTCTCAGCCATTACGTCGAAAGCTTTGTCCCAAGATACTGGTGCAAAATCACCATCCTTGTGGAACTCACCATCTTTCATACGAAGAAGAGGTTGTTCAAGACGGTCTTTACCGTACATGATTTTTGAAAGGAAGTAGCCTTTAATACAGTTAAGGCCTTTGTTTACCGGTGCTTCTGGGTCGCCTTGAGTCGCGACCACTTTACCGTTTTGAGTACCAACTAGTACCGAACAGCCCGTACCACAAAAACGACAAGGCGCTTTATCCCACGTGATTTTTGTTTGATCAGAGCTAGCAATCAGGTTGGTTGCTGTTGCTGGTAGAGTTACACCTGCAACGGCTGCCGCTGATGCAGCTGCGTTTGCTTTCACAAACGCGCGTCTTGTCATTTTCATACTTCACCCTCAAGTTGAGAATTGTTGCTTCCAGTTTCTAAATCCGTTTCGTCTAGTCCAGTCTCGATTTGGTGATAAACCAAAGCTGTCCCTAAAACGTTCGTAACATTATTAATTTCTTCGATGGTGTCCGTAACAAAACCTTGGTTCTCGGTTTCTAGGACCACGATGATTTTGCCTTCAGGGCTACTGCCGTAGATTTCCGCATTATCGTATTGCTCGATTTGTGCTTTGATCTCGTCTAGATGCTCTGGGCTCACATGCACGACTAAACTTGATATATGCACTTCATTTAGTGCCATAAATTGCTCTCGTTATTTTTGTTTTATGCATTACTCACAAGAATAGCCGAAGTAGGGCAAACTGCTACGCAGGCTCCACAACCGCTACACTCATCTAACTCGATTTTTGGTAGAGCAACACTGCCTGCTCTAAGTTGAAATTGAATCGCCATAGGTTCACACATGTCACCACAGCTTCGGCATTCAACATTTTGTTGGGCCAAGCACTTATCAGAGATAGTTGCTTTTGCCAGCCAAGGCGTTTCTTCCTTGGGTTTAAAAATTGGCTCTGGACAAACGTCTGCACATTGATAACAGAATGTACATTCGTCTTTTGAGAAGTCGACAGTAGGAAAACCACCGTCGCCGACAATGATGATGTGTGTCTCGCAACTTTCGATGCATTTACCACAACGTGTACAATCATCTGCGAAGCTTTCTAGACTTTTAATCCAAGGCAATCGAATCTGGCTTGAATCTACTTTGCGCCTAGAAAATAGGCGGCGTCTCGATAGGTCTACCACTAAATGCCCACTAATGTTGCTAAGATGTTGTAATTGTAGATCATTGTTTCGTTAATATCTTGTCATTTATCCTCACAAGTAGTGTAGTTTTAGAAATATTTGTATAAATACCCCTTAAGGGCTAAATAGGATCCTATATTGTCTTAGATCAATAAATTATGAAGCGTTTGGTCACATATTGAATGGAGCTCTGTTTTTTGATGTGTGACAATAGGTTCCCGACAGCCATTTTTATACCTTCAGGATATTAACTTTGCTTATTAAACCTGTTTCATCTGTAACGAGTACAATAGCTAAATCATTGCTATTTATATTGCTCCTTTCAGTTGCCACCACCGGTTTTGCTATTTTTACATTAGCGTCCAGCCTTAATGATGCCGAGGCGGTTAATGTGGCTGGCTCGATGCGCATGCAAAGCTACCGTTTAGCGCATGATATTCAAATAGAATCAGTGGATTACGATTCTCATATTCGTGAATTTGAAAGTTCCCTTTATTCCACATCGATGACTAATTTGGTGAGTTGGGAAGTGCCAACTGATATTACAAATGATTATTATTTAATAATTGGCCGTTGGCATGAATTGAAGCAGGTCTTAAATAGCGAAGATAGAAAACACTACCTGGTACTTGTTGAAAATTTTGTTATTGAAATCGACCGCTTTGTTTTTAAGTTACAAGAATTTTCAGAAAATAAATTAATTAAATTGGCATGGGCTGGTGGTATAGGTCTAGGTGGAATACTCGTCATATCTCTTTTTGTTGTTCATTTTGTACGTAAACAAGTTGTTAAGCCTCTACACGCTCTCGTTAGAGCTAGCCAGAGAATCAAAAATAGTGATTTCGAGGTTAAGTTAGAGGTTACCAACAATAATGAACTGGGCATTTTGACCAAAACATTTAACTCGATGGCGAAAGATTTAGGCGTGCTGTATCGAAACCTTGAAGATGTTGTCGATGCCAAGACGGTTGAGTTACAAAATGCTAACCAATCATTACAAGCACTCTATTATTCTTCCCAAGAGCTCACGGTAACACGTGTTGCACCGGAAAATTTCCGCGCCATTTTGCAGCACTTGGTCAGTCTAGAAGGGATTGAATCGCTAAGGTTAGAAATCGTCGATAATTCGGGACGTTCTTTGATTATGGATGAAGGTTACGACCCGACTTGCGATTATGAAAAGTTTGAAATGAAACTGGATGATAACGAGCTTGTTTTGGGCTATCTGTATTGCTCATATCATCACGGTCATTCAACTAAGACGCTAATTGAGAGTTTTATCCAACTGCTATCGAGAGCTATCTACTATAATCGTGCTCAAAAGAAAGCTGAGCAGCTTATTATTATGGAAGAGCGAGCGACGATTGCGCGTGAACTGCATGATTCATTGGCCCAATCGCTGTCGTATTTAAAAATCCAAGTGACATTGTTAAAGCGTGTTATTGGTAAACTTCCGGAGCACAAACATCGAGAGCAGTCAGAGCAGATAGCATCTGAGCTAGGGAATGGATTAGCGGGTGCTTATACTCAATTGAGAGAGCTACTCACCACATTTAGGTTATCCATCAAAGAGGGTAGCTTTGGAGATGCTTTGAGCACCATGCTAGAGCAACTCAGTGAAAGAACCGATGCGAAGATTAAATTAACTAATAACCTTTCATCGCTCGAGCTTGATGCACACAGTCAGGTTCACTTGCTTCAATTGATTCGTGAAGCAACAATAAACGCAATAAAACACGCCAATGCCGACTTGATAGATGTATGCTGTATCGATGAGGACGGACAAGTATTAGTCGTGATTAAAGATAATGGAGAAGGCTTTGACCCAAGTAGTTCGAAGATGAACCACTACGGAATGAGTATTATGCAGGAGCGTGCGGCAAGACTGAATGGTGACTTAACGATTGAAGCGGCTCAAGGTGAGGGCTGTACAGTCATATTGAAATATAAAAGTTTAAAGGAAGTTAAAGTTGACGATTTGTAAAGTAATGTTGGTTGATGATCATCCATTGATGCGCAGAGGTATAAGCCAATTACTGAGCTTTGAAGATGAATTTGAAGTGATTGCAGAAGCAAGTAACGGTACTGAAGCGGTCGCTCTTGCCCATGAAGAAGAACCTGATTTGATCCTGTTGGATCTGAATATGAAAGGCATGTCTGGGCTAGATACTCTGAAAGCACTTCGTACTGATGGTTCAAGCGCTAACATCGTTATTTTAACGGTTTCTGATAGCCCTGCGGATATCGAAGCGATTGTTAAAGCGGGCGCTGATGGTTACTTACTGAAAGATACTGAACCCGATGAGCTGATTGAACTGCTTAAGCAAGCACATAGCGGCGATAAGGCATACAGCAGTGTGGTCGCTCACTATTTGAATGATGCTGACAGTCGTAATGATATCTTCGACCAATTGACTGAACGTGAAATGCAAATTCTTCAAGAAGTCGCGAAAGGTTACCGTAACAAGCAGATCGCCGATCACCTGTTTATTTCTGAATCGACAGTTAAGGTACATATGAAGAGTTTGTTGAAAAAGCTGCAAGTGCCTTCTCGTACCGCTGCAACCGTTCTTTATTTAGAACGTTATGGTGATATGAAGTAGGGCTTGTTCTTTTTAAGTAATACTATTTAAAGCTGTGCTGTTTCAATCCCTGTGACATTTTTAGTGTCATACTCCAATAGATAGAGTTTTGAGTTCTCTAAAATAATATGACGTAAAAAAGGCGCTGAACTTGTTGAGTTCAGCGCCTTTTTGTTCGGGCATTTTATATCGGCATCTCTATCTTAATTTGTATCAGTCTAGATAGAGTGTTTCTTAACGTTAAGCAGCCATTGGAACCAATACCAGCGTACCAAAGATAACCGTGATAAGACCACAGATTACTGGAACAGAAGTACGTTTTACAACTTCAAACGGGCTGATTTTACCCATACCAGATGTCGCAACAATTACGCCAGATACTGGAGAAATGGTACGGCCTAAGTTAGATGCTTGAAGCATAGGGATGATTAGGAACGCTGGGTTCAAGCCCATTTTCGCCGCTAGTGATGGAGCCAGTTCTACGAATGCATAGAAAGGCGCGTTACCAGAACCTGTCGCGATAGCTGCAGCAACCGTTAAACCTGTTAGGATAAGCATCAATGCGATACCACCAGCACCTGCCGATTCAGCAAGACCGATTAGGTTATCAATCGCACCGATAGACATTAGACCTTGAGCAAATACGCCCGCCGCAACCAACAACATTACCACGCCTTTGAACGCGTCAGCCATGCCTTGGTAGCAAGAATCTAAGTCTTCTAATGTTTTCTCGCCGTCAAACTTCTTAACAACGTAATCGATAACTGCGCCCACGAAGATAGAACCTACGACAATGGTGTAGATATCAAGTGAAAGTCCCGGAATCGTACGACCGTTGAATAGGAAAACGCCGATGATAGGTAGGAATGGCAGTGCAGCGTAGAAAGCCGGTGCTGTTGTTTCGATTTCAGAAACGTCTACTTTTTCCATTGGCGTGTTTTCTTTTTTATCTAGGTATTTGTTCCAGAAGAAAGCCGCGCCAGCCATCACGATGATTGCACAGATAGAAACAGGCAATACTGTTTGAACAGCAAACACATCAAGAGACATACCTGATTTTTCAGCTGCGATAACCACATCACCAGAGGTTGGTGAAAGAATGATGGCTGCAGGTGATGCACAAACGGCAACCGCTGCTGGGCGTGAAATACCCATCGCCGTCATCATTGGGAATAGGGTCGCCATCAGTAACACACCAAGGCCTGTTGCAGAACTTACTGCTAGAGACATTAGACACGCTACGATGTAAGCCGCAACAAGAAGTACATAGGGAGATTTAATAGCAGCAAGCGGTTTAGAGAACTGTTTCACTACCACGTTGTTTGCGCCGATGTGGGTCATGTAAGAAGCAAAACCACAAAGAAGCATGATTTGCATGCCCAGGCCGCCCCCACGGTACTGAAGCATGTACTTAACAAATTCTAGTGAGTCGGTAACCATGTTACCTGTTGATGCGACTTTAGCTGGTAAGACTGTGTGACCAATAAGGCCGGTAATAAGAAGTAGGGCAAGGCCAGCAGTTAGTAACACGCCCGCTGCTTTATAGCCTTTTACAATAAAGTAACCAACAGCAATGGTAATCACTAATCCGATCAAGAGCTCTAACATAGAAATCTCCACAAAGTTTAAAAAATATAAGAAAGTGTTTCAGAATATGACAATGAATGTACAGAAAACTGAACTGTGGCACGAGACAAACTTGAGTTTGGTATGATCTAAGACAAACATTTTTTTTGATGTTAATTGTGGTTGTAAATATTGATTAACCACTGTTGTTTGGATGTTAATAAACAAATTTTGTGACTCCATAGAATATAACTTGGATCACCTTTGCTTGTTTTAGTTTCATATGACAGGAAGGGTTGGATGACTTTAGCCGTTGATGTGCAAATGGTGATAATAGCGAGAAAAAGAGAGTTATGTGGGGCAAGAGACGAACGGGCGATTTGATGTGAGGAGCACAATCAAAGTGTTACAGCCTTATGATGTTTTAGAGTGGTTTTAATGCTATCGAGCACTACGCGTTGAAGCCTGGAGGGAGATTTAATTCTCGGTGATCAAATCACACAACGCGTATCTGGTGTGTGATTTGGTATTAAAGGCAAAAGAAGCTCTAAGTGTGGAAGAGCTTCTTTGGTGCATTCGTTTAGGTAAACCAAAGCCTATAGTATTGCTTACCTTTGGCGTCTTGCGACCAGAGTAAATCGGTAATCGTTAGACGTGAAGTAGTTACGGCTGTATTCAAACACCGTGTTATTGGCGAGGTAACCGCGAGTACGTTTTTCAATGATAGGCTGAGCTGGGTCAATACCTAACTGTTTAGCAACGTCTTCAGGCGGAAGAATCGGTACCAATTCCTGCTCACTTCTATCAATCACCATGCCTTTGGTGTTCTCAATAAAGTCGTATTTTGATGTCTGCATCACTTGATAGGTGAGATCTGGGAATAGGGCAACAGGTAACCAAGTTTCTTCAACCGTGATTGGATTGTTGTCTATGAAACGAACACGTTTTACGTAGAAAACCAATTCGCCTTCTTTGATATCTAAATGCTCAGACATCGCCAAAGAACACGGCTTCATTTCAAAGGCCAGAACGTCACTGTGTGTAACCACATCCAAATGCGCCCATTTTTCTTGAAAGCTCGACTGTTTGTAGATGTCGTAATTGATCTTGTTCTCTTTGACGTAAGTGCCGCTGCCTTGAACGCTTTCAAGCTCATCGTTTTCGATCAGTAGTTTCAGCGCTTGTCTAACCGTTACACGGCTTACCGAGAATACTTCACGCAATTGCGCTTCTGTTGGGAGTGCTTCTCCAACTTTATATTCTCCAGAACTGATTTTTTCTCTTATTGCATCTGCGATTTGGCGATACATCGGGAGTCTTGCCATTTTTGCCTCATTTGTGCGCTAGAACAACTAGACTTTGATTAACAACCTGTACCTTAAATACGTAAATTTGCTCTATATAAGCCTTGCTTTAAAGGTTAGTGTGAGCGTCGTATCGGCGTTTTGTAGTACATATAATACAAATTAAACGATACATAACAAGCTTTCTTAAAGGATTTGCCAATACTATTTAAATACAAATTAAATACAAATGTGTATTGGTGAGATCGTGATCACGGATTAAATGTCTTGAAGTTGTATTATTATTCTCGTCGACAGGGACGACTGTCGTACTAATCCGTGACTATGGGACAAAGGTTATGAAACTTACTACTCTAACGAATAAGTCGCTCGTAAATCTGCAAACCACGTTTAGCAGTCGAGAAGAAGCGATTTACGCACTTGCTGACCAACTGGATCAGCAAGGCAAACTGCATAACAAGCAAGAGTATCTTGATGCAGTATTTGCTCGTGAAGAGCAAGGCCCGACAGCGCTTGGCGAAGGCCTAGCAGTACCGCATGGCAAGACTGACGCGGTTAAAGAAGCTGGCTTCGCTGTAGCAACGCTTAAAGAAGATATGAAATGGAAAGGCTTGGATGAAGACGAAGATGTAAATCTTATCTTCCTAATTGCGATTCCAAATGCAGAAGCGGGTTCTACCCACATGCATCTGCTCACTGCATTGACAACTACATTGGTTGACGACGATGTTCGCGAAGCGGTATTAAAAGCGACAACGGCTGAAGAAATCTTTGCGCTTCTTGATGGCGACAATCAACAAGAAGAAAAACAAGACAACTTAGATACAAATGCACCGACAATTGTATGCGTTACTGCTTGCCCTGCAGGTATTGCTCATACTTATATGGCGGCAGAATACCTAGAAAAAGCCGGCAAAAAGCTTGGCTACAAGGTTCATGTTGAAAAGCAGGGCGCAAACGGTATTGAAGATCGTTTAACTGCGGAACAACTTAACAATGCTGTAGCGTGTGTGTTTGCTGCTGAAGTTGCGATTAAAGAATCTGAGCGCTTTAATGGCATTCCTCGTGTTGAAACCCCAGTTGCAGAACCGATTAAGCACGGTGAACGCATTCTTAATGAAGCGATTGAAGAGTCGAAAAAAGGTAACGGTGCAGAACGTAAAGTTGCTACCGACGACAAACCGAAAAAACTACCGCTGAAAACTGAGCTTAAACAAGCACTGCTTTCTGGTATTTCTTACGCGGTTCCTCTTATCGTTGCTGGTGGTACTGTTCTTGCGGTTGCTGTTCTTATCGCGCAAATTTTTGACCTGCAAGAGCTCTACGCAACAAAAGATTCTTGGCTATGGATGTATCGCAAACTAGGTGGCGGCCTACTGGGTACATTGATGGTGCCAGTACTGGCGGCTTACACAGCTTACTCATTAGCAGATAAACCGGCACTTGGTCCTGGTTTTGCCGCAGGTATTGCAGCAAACATCATTGGCTCTGGTTTCCTAGGCGGTGTTGTTGGTGGTTTGATTGCTGGTTACGTGATGCGTTGGGTAAAAGAGCATGTTCGCTTAGGCCCTGCGTTTAACGGCTTCCTTACTTTCTACCTTTATCCGGTGATCGGTACTTTAGTGGCAGGTAGCTTGATGCTATTTGTTATCGGTAAACCTGTAGCGTTCCTAAACCAAGGTCTAACGGACTGGTTGAACGGTATGTCAGGCACCAATGCGCTGTTATTGGGTGCGATTCTTGGTCTGTTTGTATCATTCGACTTAGGTGGTCCGGTAAACAAAGCCGCTTACGCATTCTGTTTAGGTGCAATGGCGAACGGTGTTTATGGCCCATACGCAATCTTTGGTTCAGTAAAAATGGTATCGGCGTTCACCGTAACGGCTTCAACCATGATTGCTCCACGCCTATTCAAAGACTTTGAGATTGAAACCGGTAAATCTACATGGCTACTTGGCCTAGCGGGTATTACCGAAGGTGCAATCCCAATGGCGATTGAAGATCCAATCCGTGTAATCGGTTCATTCCTACTAGGCTCTGTGGTTACAGGCGCGATGGTTGGTGCGGCAGGTATCGGTCTATCGACTCCGGGCGCAGGTATCTTCTCTATCTTCTTGTTACACGATTCTGGTTTGGGCGCATTCTCTGCTGCGGCAATCTGGTTCGGTGCTGCGATTGTCGGCACAGTAATTTCAACCATTACTCTTCTGATGTGGCGTGGTCACGCTGTAAAAAAGGGTAAGTTTGAAGCAAGTACTGCAACACAGAACTAACTGAATTTTGAGCTCACTTATAGCTCGTAAGTAAAAACACCATATAAAAAATAACGAACAACTTGGCTGTCCTAAATACCTGTGCTCCTAACGGTTTTATTCACACAGATTCTGGGCGTGGTTTTCTGCACCCTAAATTTAGTGGCAGCCAATTTCACCCCCTTGAAAAACTTTAATTTAGTCGTATTTGAGTGCGAATTTTAGATTTACTCGAAACGACACATTTAGGTAAATGATTATGACTACATCACGCGTACATATTACTCCACACATGCACTGGGATCGTGAATGGTATTTCACAACAGAAGAGTCTCGTATTCTTCTAGTGAACAACATGGAAGAAATCATGAACCGCCTGGAGAGTGATCCAGAATACAAATACTACGTTCTAGATGGTCAAACAGCCGTTCTAGAAGATTACTTCGCAATCAAACCAGAGAACACAGAACGCGTAAGAGCATTGGTTGAAGCGGGCAAGCTAATTATTGGCCCTTGGTATTCTCAAACCGACACAATGCAAGTTTCTGGTGAGTCAATTGTACGTAACATGATGTATGGCATTCGCGACTGCATGAAATTTGGCGATGCAATGAAGATTGGTTACCTACCAGATTCATTCAGCATGAGCTCACAGCTGCCAATGATCTACAACGGCTTCGACATCACACGCGCAATGTTCTGGCGTGGTTGCTCAGAGCGTCATGGCACCAACAAAACAGAGTTCTTATGGCAATCAAACGATGGCAGTGAAGTGACTGCGCAAGTACTTCCGCTGGGTTACGCGATTGGTAAATACCTTCCTCAAGATGAAGAAGGTCTGCGTGCTCGTCTAGATAAGTACTTCCCAGTGCTAGAAAAGCCATCTGTGACTAAAGATATCTTGCTACCGAATGGCCACGACCAAATGCCGATTCAAAAAGACATCTTTGAAGTAATGGACAAGCTTCGCGAAATCTACCCAGATCGTGAATTCTCAATGAGCCGTTACGAAGAAGTGTTCGAGAAAGTAGAAGCGGCGCGCGACCAACTCGACACAATCAAAGGCGAGTTCAACGACGGTAAATACATGCGTGTTCACCGTACGATCTCTTCTACGCGTATGGACATCAAACTGATCCACGCAGAAATCGAAAACAAGATTGTAAATATCTTAGAACCGCTAGCGTCTATCGCTTGGACATTAGGCTTTGAGTACCACCACGGTTTGATTGAGAAAATGTGGAAAGAGAGCATGAAGAACCACGCTCACGACTCGATTGGTTGCTGTTGTTCTGACAAGGTTCACGCTGAGATCCTAAACCGCTACATCCTTGCGGACGACATGGCGACCAACCTGATTCACTTCTACAAGCGTAAGATTGTCGACCATATGCCAGATCGCGAAGGTTGCGACAAACTGGCGATGTTCAACCTTTCGCCATACGAGCGTGAAGAAGTGGTTAACACGACTATCACTATCCGTGCTCAAGAGTTCTCTATTTTTGATGACAACGAAAACCCTGTTGAATACTTCATCCAAGATAAACGCCAAATTGACCCAGGTAAAGTAGACCGTCAAATCGTTCACTACGGTAACTACGACCCGTTCATGGAGTTTGATATTCAGATCAAACGTACTGTGCCAGCGATGGGCTTCACCACGTTACACATCCAAGGTAACGAGAAGGGCGCAGTAAAAGTTGCAGAACAAAAAGACTACTTGCTAGAGAACGAGTACTACCGAATCAATGTAAACGACAACGGTACTCTGACTATTTTCGATAAAGAGACAGAGCAAGTATTCGACCAAGTACTTCGTTTAGAAGACGGTTCTGATGACGGCGATGAGTACGATTACTCTCCATCTCGTCAAGAATGGTTGCTGTACTCAGATGAGTTCCCGGTAGAAACATCGATTGATCACCAAGGCTTTCAATCGGTAGCGAACATCGCTTTTCGCATGAACGTGCCTGCAAACCTTGCAGAGCGTGAAGAACGTACGGGTCAAAACGGATTCGTTGAAGCGCAATGCCAAGTGGTATTGAAGCAAGGTTCTCGCCGCATTGAAGTTCGTATGGAGCTAGACAACCAAGCCGACGACCACCGTGTACGTGTGCTAGTACCAACGCCATTCGTTTCTGAAACTGTGGTTGCAGATAACCAGTTCGGTTGTATTACTCGACCAACCAATGACCCTGCTATGGCGGTTTGGGAAGAAGAGAAGTGGAAAGAAGCGCCAGTTCCTGTGTATCAGTTAATGAACTTTGCTGCGTTAGAAAACGGTAACGCGGGCATGGCAATCATGTCGAATGGTCTACGTGAATTTGAAGTGATTGCATCTCAAGGTGACGAAAACCGAGATACCTTCGCACTGACACTATTTCGTGGTATCGGTGTGTTGGGTAAAGAAGAGCTATTGCTTCGTCCGGGTCGTCCTTCAGGTATCAAGATCCCGACCCCTGATTCACAAGTGCGCGGCAAGCTAGTGTGTGAATTCACGCTGTGTGGCTTCTCTGGCAACCATATTGACGCCAACATCATGGCGCAAGCACGTGACAATGTCACTCAAATCGAATGCTACAACAAGATCCCTTACAACGCGATGAAGCTAAACGTAGGTGAGCAGAACCTACCGTTGAGTTTTAGCCTTTTGTCTAAGCAACAATCAGGCGCTGTGCTGAGTGTGCTGAAGAAAGCGGAAGATGAAGATGCGTTGATCATGCGTGTCTACAACCCGGCAGAAACAGGTTCAGTGTCAGATTCAATCTCCTTCACTCAAACCGTTTCGAGTTGGAAAGAGACAAGCATGGACGAGCGAGTACGCGAAGGTGATGTAGCATCTGAAGACTTCGGCCAGTTGGCATCTTGCCAAGCAAAAACATTCCAAATCAAATTCTAATTTCAATCACCCGCTCACCTTGGTGAGCGGGAATGGTGAACGACAATGAAAATTGTAATTGCCCCCGATTCATTTAAAGAATCACTCGACGCTCATCAAGTTGCGTCTTGTATTGAGCGTGGGTTTGCTGATGTTTTCCCTTATGCAGAGTTCGTCAAACTGCCTCTCGCTGATGGTGGTGAAGGCACGGTAGACGTGTTGCTACAAGCACTCAATGGTAAGAAACAACGGTTACAAACGACGGATCCAATCGGTCGCGAATGTACGGCTTATTGGGCTTCACTTGTACAACAGGTTGATGGCAAAAGCGTAAACACTGCCTTGGTGGAGTTTGCCCAAGCGTCGGGTTTAGATCGATTAATCGTAGAAGAAAGATCACCTCTTACAGCATCGTCTTACGGCACAGGGTTGCTGATTAGAGATGCGCTAGATCAAGGCGTTGAACAAATCATTATCGGCTTGGGCGGTAGCGCCACCAACGATGCAGGTGCAGGCATTTTACAAGCATTGGGAGGCAAGTTATTAGACAAGCAAGGCAACGAGCTATCTGGTGGCGGTACCGAATTAAGTCAGCTAGCAAGCATCGATCTTGATGGGCTGCACCCGAGATGTAAAGAAGTCACGTTCGTGGTCGCGTGTGATGTAAATAATCCACTGTGTGGCGAAAGCGGAGCAAGTGCTGTGTTTGGTCCACAAAAAGGGGCTTCACAAGCTCAAGTTGAACAACTTGATACTGCGATCGGTCACTTTGCCGATATCGCTCAAGCACATACGGGTACTAATCATCGCGACACAGCTGGTTTTGGTGCGGCTGGAGGCACGCCACTGGGGTTAAGTCTTGCATTCAATATCCAAATTAAAGCGGGTATTGAGATGGTATTAGATGCCTTGGGTGCAGATAAGGTTCTTGAAGGTGCTTCACTGGTCGTGACCGGAGAGGGGCAGATGGACAACCAAACCCTGCAAGGTAAAACACCTTTCGGCATCGCTCAGCGAGCTCAAAAGTTGAGTATTCCAACCATTGGAATTGCGGGCTCTTTGGGGCAAGACGTTGAAAAACTTTACGGCTCAATGTCTAGCTTATTTGGAACCGTACGTTCACCTCAGTCTTTAGACCAAGTTTTATCAGAAGCGAATCAAAACCTGACTCGCACTGCCCGTAATATCGCCGCCACGCTCAAGCTTGGCAGCCAGATTTTTAATGAGAAGTAATTATGTCTCTATTTAAACTCGACAACGTTATTCAAAACTACGCATGGGGAAGCAAAGACTCCATCAACCAACTGTTTGGTATTGTGAACCCAAACCAAGAACCGCAAGCAGAAATTTGGATGGGTGCTCATCCTAATGGTTGCTCAAAAGTAGGTGATACCGGTGAGTCGCTTTCTCACATGATTGATGAAAACAAAATCGATGTCTTAGGCGGGTACACGGCGGCACGTTTTGGTGAATTACCTTTCCTGTTTAAGGTGTTGGCCGCTGAAACACCATTATCAATTCAGGTTCACCCGAACAAGCGAAAATCAGAATTAGGTTTTGAGCGAGAGAATGCACTTGGCATCCCTTTGAATGCGTCTAATCGTAACTACAAAGATCCAAATCATAAACCTGAGTTGGTTTATGCGTTGACCTTTTACAAAGCGATGAATGGCTTTCGTCCAATCGACGATATTATTGCCTTGTTCGAAGAAGCGGATATTCCTTCGTTAGCGATTGAACTTAATGTACTAAAAGCCAATGCCGACAGTGATTCTCTAAAGTCTTTCTTTAGCGCAATTATGTCTCTTGAAGGTGACCGCAAAGCGTCTGCGCTTAATGAACTTTATGCTGCACATGCGCGACCAGCAAAAACGGTCATGGGACGTGAAGCTTTGCAATACAGCATTGAATTCAAACAGCACTATCCGGGTGATATTGGTTTGTTTGCACCATTGATGCTCAACACGGTTGAACTGGCGCCCGGTGAAGCGATGTTCCTGTTCGCAGAAACACCTCACGCTTATGTTCAAGGCACAGGTTTGGAGATTATGGCAAACTCAGACAATGTGCTGCGCGCCGGTCTTACACCCAAATACATAGACGTTCCTGAGCTTATCGATAACACGATCTTTGAGCCGATTAAGCCAGAAGATATTCGTCTTAAGCCTGTATTGAAAGAGGGCAAGATGAGCTATCCGATTCCAGTGGATGACTTTGGCTTTGATATCTTGTCTGCGACTGATGAGAGCAAGTCACAGTATCTACGTAGCGCGGAGATCTTGTTCTGTGTGGAAGGAGAGGCGACCGTCACCTCAGAAGGACGGTCAGTTTCTCTTAAGCCTGGAGAGTCGGTCTTTGTAAGTAGTAATTCAAGTGTTTACCAATATCAAGGGAATGGCATTTTGGCTCGTGCTTTTAACTAGTGCCCCCGTGCTAGCGGTCAGCAAAAGAAATGTCAGAGTGCCACTGTAAAGTGGTACTCAATATTGGATTGATGGTTGTTACCTATCTGTCTTTGACAGTCATGATTATTGACCATACCCGCTACTCTTGCGGGTTTTTTTATAAGTAGAATGAGCCGATATAAGTGTGTACAAAAGAGAAACCCTGCGTTGAGAGCAGGGCTTTTATTGAATCAGTAATGAGTGACTGGTTAGGCAATGTGCGTCATTTTATTAAGTACAAAGGTTTCGATACAGTCTTCAGTCGCAGCCATGTACTCAGCGATGTGTTGGCTCGCTAAGTGTTTCTCTAGATGAGCTTCAGATTCCCAGTTCTCATGAAAAATGAAGTGGGCAGGGTTACTGTTATCTTGGTGCAGATCGTAATTAATACAGCCGTCTTCAGCACGGGTTTTATCGATCAATTTAATCATCTCTGATTTAACAAGCTCAGTTTTGTCTTCTTTAGAGACGATCGTTGCAATAATAGTCAGTTTGCTCATTTTCAATTCCTTAGATTTAAACTCAGTAAGTTAAAGTAATATAAGTATAAATTCAGGTTGAAGAAAGAGTTCTGGAATCCAATAACTATGGTGCTGAGCGTCCACAATTTAAATCCGAGATCATAACGTTGGGGCGATCGGTTGCGCTCATAAAAAAGCCCTCATAGAAATATGAGGGCTTCAAATAAGAGTTAAGCAGTGTCGTTACTGGTACATTAAGCGGACTACTAAGCCTTAAGTATATTGTTCTACCTTAAGCATACTGTTCCACTGTCATTGCCCAATTTTTTTTCTGTTGCTCAAAATTCATTTTGATTTGTTGGTAACGAACTTTAAGTAGAGAGTGTTCGTACTTCTTCACAACATCTTCGCGTTTGCTTTCAAGTAGCTGCTTTTTGACTTCGTAATACTCGTTCATGTTTGATACTAGAGCATCGAATTCTTGTTGAAGTTTGTCCGCGATTTGCTGCTTGTCGGCACGATGCATGATCTTTTGCTGCGTGCGTTTAAGTAACATTGATGCTTCTGCTTTTTCGATACGAGCTTGAGGGGTTTTCTTAAGCTTGCTTGCCAATCCCATCAAAGAAGCACTCTTGATCAACCATTTTGTAGGATCGTATTGCCACCAGTAGATGCCGTTGCGGTAATCGTTCTCAAAGATGTGGTGGAAGTTGTGGTAGCCTTCGCCAAAAGTTAGAACCGCTAACACACCGTTATCACGGGCCGTGTTTTTGTCGGTAAAAGGTTGGCTACCCCAGATGTGAGCAAGAGAGTTAATGAAGAATGTCGTGTGATGGTTAAGCACCAAACGAACAGCACCTACGATTAACAACATGCCAAGTACGTCACCGTAAATAACACCTAAAGCGATAGGAACACCGAAGTTCATTAGCAATGCCAACAGAACATAGTGCTTGTGCTGCCACATAACAATTTTGTCTTTCTTTAAATCTCGACAATTTTCATAATTTTCATACATCGAGGTGCTGTAGTTACGAATCATCCACCCGATGTGAGAATACCAAAAACCACGTTTTGCTGAGTATGGGTCTTTGTCGTTGTTATCTACATGCTTGTGGTGCACACGGTGATCAGAAGACCAGTGTAACGCGCTGTTCTGCAGGGCAAATGCGCCACCTAGTGCAAACAGGAATCTTAGGCTTGAATGCGCTTCAAACGCTTTGTGTGACCATAAGCGATGATAACCCGTCGTGATTGAAAGGTTACAGAACGTAAAGCAGATCGCTAGCCATATCCAGTGCTCCATACCATAGCCAAAAAAGTAGCCATAAACGGGAGCTGCAACAACAGCAAGCAGCATACTAAAAGAGAATACAAAAATATTGAGCCAGATTAATGGCGGCTTTTTTGTAGATTGTTTGTCGGCACTATTCATTAGCAAATTTCCATTGAGCTTACATCTGTGCGCTAGAATATCAGCGTACACGTGTAAGTCAATATTGAAAGTGTAAACGTGTATTAGTATGTTTTGCTTAAATATTGTATAAAGGTAGTGTGAAATGTAGTAGCAAGTCATAAATGGAAGTACTAAGGGCTAATAAATGGAAATTAAGGTAGCTGAATATAAAGATTATGAGCGGATTGCCCAATTACACGCGGATAGCTGGAAGCTATATTATCGTGGCATTCTTGCTGATGATTACTTAGAAAATGATGTTTTGGAGGACAGATCTGTTATTTGGCAGACTCGTTTGATTAACCCTCCTTTTAACCAACATGTTTTATTGCTTGAAGAGGGCGGTTTACTGGTTGGTTTCGTCTGCGCGTTTGGTAATCACAACTTTGAGCGTGGCACGTTCATCGATGCGTTACATGTAGATAATGCCTATCGCGGTCGTGGTGTTGGTAAGCGTTTATTGTCTGAATTATCGAAGTGGTTGCAGCAATACTATTCGGATTCAGGTCTGTACCTAGAGGTGATGTCTGAAAATCACCAAGCGATTGCTTTTTATCAAGCGATTGGTGGTAAAGAAGAGCTAGAGCAAGTTTGGAATGCACCATGTGGAAGTCAAGTGAATGAGAAGGTGATTTCTTGGAGCTCTCCCGTTGAACTTGAACAGAAAACAGCAAGCATTGTGTATTCTTAGTCACTTCAAGTTTAATAATGGTTCCTTGCTCAACAGCTGCCTCTTACTGAAGTTGCTTTAAAGCTGAAGAACAAACCAAAAAGCCCCGAGCATTAAATTGTTCGGGGCTTTTTTGATTAGATTAGACACTTCAATTATTTGGCACTTAGTCGCACCATGTGATTTTTTCTTAAAACGAAGAGAGATTAACGCTTGTTCTTCAAGTAACGCTTACGACGCTCTTCTTTTTTCTTAATCTGTTGTTCGGCTTTCAGCGCAGCCGCTTCTTCAACTTCGATCAGTTCTTGTGTGATCATTTCTGGTAGCTCTAACGTTACTTTACCTAAAGTACCATTACGCAGTTCGTGAAGTAGGATTTCCGAACATTTGTGAATGTCGATATGACCACCAGCACGAAGTGCGCCACGCTTACGACCAATCGCTTCCATCAATTCGATATCAGACTCTGGAAGTTCTTCAATTTGGTAGCGTTCTTGCAAAAGGTTAGGGTATTGCTTTGCAAGGTACTCGACTGTGTAGAATGCCACTTCATCGTATTCCATTGCCGTATCTTTTACAGCGCCTGTTGCAGCCAAGCGGAAGCCACTGTGTGGGTTTTCTACTTTAGGCCATAGGATTCCAGGAGTATCTGAAAGGATCACGCCATTTTGTAGATTGATACGTTGTTGACGACGAGTTACCGCAGGTTGGTTACCAGTAACCGCGATCGTACGTCCCGCTAAACAGTTGATGATGGTCGATTTACCCACGTTCGGGATGCCCATGATCATTGTACGAATGTTCTTACCCATCTGTTCACGGTGCGGTGCTAACTTACGCACGAGCTCCATAACGTGGTTCACTTCTTCTTTAGCGCTAGTAGTAATCGCAATCGCTTTAACGCCTTGCTCTTTCTCGAAGTGCTCAATCCAACGCTCAGTAAGCTCAGGATCCGCAAGGTCGCGCTTGTTCAACACTTTTACACAAGGCTTATCGCCGCGCAGTGAAGAGATCATTGGGTTTTCACTACTGAACGGGATACGAGCGTCCAGTACTTCGATGATCACATCAACCTGTGGGATAACTTCTTCGATTTCTTTACGGGCTTTATGCATGTGACCCGGAAACCATTGAATAGACATAGAGATAAACCTTGATAAATATATTTGCTGCACATTGTAAGGGTTCGCTAGGGCGTGTAAAGCGCTATGTTAGTTAGAAGCCTTTCGTTAAAAGCTTAAGACCAAGTTTTTATCGGGTTCTTTTAAAGTTGAGGGCAGTCTTGCTGTGTACGTTTCGTGTGGGGAATCTGTTGTATCGCTGCATTCTAGTGTTGTTACTGCCTCTTAGTTAGTCTGTACACAGACAGTTTATTGCGTATTGAATCAACCATGACCCGAAGAAGAGTAGTTTTTATTTTTGAATGAGCACGAATAAAACGAATAGCTACTTTTAAGTTGTTGATTAGTAATTGGAACAATGGATGGTTGAGAACGATAACGTGCCCTACATAGGCGGCAATGTGTGGGGCACGTTTTCACACTGAATGTTTAGACCCACTTTTATATTAAATGCATAGCATTCAGTTGGTTATAAGTAACCTTTTTGATATATTAACCGGATGAATTCGTGCTTGCACGATATTAAAATGTTGTATTTGAGAGGTTGATTTGAACACACTTGGAAAAGTAGCTTCAGTTGCAACAGTTATTGCAGCTGTATTTACAGTCCTTACCTACTATGAATCTCATTCTTTAGACAACGCTCTAAAGGAGACCGAAAAAGAATCTCAGCGTGAGCATTTACCTAGAGACGATAATCTGGTCTCTGAAACAGTATCACCTACAAAGTTAACCAAAGAAGGAGCTGACGGCTCTATTTGTCAGCAAAGTGACTATACTCGTGACGATTTTCAGGTAAAGTTTGAAATTGCCAAAATGATCCCAGGCAGTACTAGCCAGAATGAAGCTTTAGAGAATCTTGGAAAAAAGGCTGCACAAGTATGTTATTTTGATCTTGCATATACTATTGGAAAATCTATTCGGGGTAGTACAACTAAAAGCGACACTCTGAGTTACATTGCGATTAAGGCAGCCAATTCTGGTAACCTTTCTTTAGCGGCCAAAATTGCTGATAGTATTCCTGGTTCCACAACAAAATCTCGAACTCTCAAAATGATCTCTGAGATTTAAACTACAAATATAACAAGGCGCTTAACCTGACACTCCACGCTTGGCATTTTTGCTACGCAAAAGTGTATGCCAAGGTGTCGTGCAATTTAGCTTAGCGTTAGGTAAATAGAGGAAGTTGTAGGTTCAATGGAAATTCAGTTTAGTATTGGCTTGGCTTTTGGAGCGGTAGTTGCCGCTGCAATTAACATCTACTTCAATTATCGTGCTGATAAGAAAAAACAGTGCCAAAAACGCTTGGATAGTGCGAACGTTGTTATAGGGGAGTTGCTCAATGTAATTGCTCATTATACTCAGTATACTAGGCTGAATCTTCGCATGGTTGATGGCGAAGAACGAGATATTACAAAACTTAAATATGACCTGAAAAATCAGGTCTATGGTGAATTTCTAGCCGTATCAAAGGCCGAATATGTTTCATTTCTTCCACCCGAACAAATCAGAAATTTATACCAATTATCTACACGAATTCGTAATGCCGATATGATGATCAACGAATTTATTTCCGTATGTGAAAATCCTGACATGTGCTCGGACTATGAGTTAGATCTGTACTTCGGCTATGACGTATTTATGGGCTATGTTGAAGATGCAGCTTCAGGTATATTATTTTACATTGAGCAAAAACAGCCAGAGTTTAAGCACTTGATCCCAGAAGATATGGCGAAAGACTCCGTGTAAATTTACCTTACAAATAAGGATTAAGGTGTTGCGCAGCCAACACTAAATCCCGAGTGTTGAACAAGCCCAAAGCCACTTTATTAAGTAAATTGTACGATTGCATTTGAAGGGCACATCGTTTTGGTTCTACTCTACGGACGCGCAATTCGATAATCTTAATTCCATTAACCTTGTACACTGCATTTTCAAAGCTAGGTAACAATCATCGAGGGTGTTTAGGGCTGAGATGAATAAAAAGCCGCAATATCTTTCAAGTCTTGATCATTAAGTTTACTCAGTTGTGTTTGCATCATTTCAGCGTAAGCGCCTTGTCTATCACCGTTTTGGTAAGCTTTCATTGTGTTATAGAGGTAAGTTGAATCTTGGCCAGAAAGTTTTGGGTAAGCAGTGTTACTTGTTTCACCCGTGGGGTTATGACAGAAAATGCAACTTGGTGACTTCATTTTACCCAGTTCAGGATCGCCAAAATTAGAGGCATGAAGGCTAGGGGAAAGAGCGAGTAATAGTAAAGTGAAGGATCGGTAAGTCATGCTTTTTCTCCGGTAAAAACATAACAATAAAGCTTACCCTAAGGGGAAGCTCAAGTCCGAATTGCTTTAGATGCTTTAGATGCTTTAGATGCTTTAGATGCTTTAGATGCTTTAGATATTTTAGAAGCTAATAGTGTTGACAGTTACAACTGACTTCGTTCTGTTAGGCGAGTAGAGGGCTTAAGAAGTGATGTTTTGTGAGTTCAAAAATTCTATTCGTACCTTAGAGGGCAGAATGTAATTAAGTCACTGGTGATATGATTTAAACTTCGTTGTTCAGTCTAACTGTGATTTTATGACGGAGGGGGATAATAGAAGATCACCTTTTCAAGGGCCTAAATTATAATACGATCTGTTGTAAAAATAACTGCAATCCAGTGTCTCTATATTTGTGACTCAAATATTAACTACATGCCTGGTTGTATAATAGTCTCTAAACTATTGATAAAATTTGCTTTTCTTATTGCTTCTTTTCGGTTGGTTACGTTTATTTTTTTATATATATTATATACATGCGTTTTTACTGTACTTTCTGAAATAAATAGTTCACTTGATATCTCTAAGTTTGTATCTCCTCTAATAACTCGTTTAAATATTTGAGCTTCTCTTTTTGTAAGGGTAGATAATATTACCTGTGACTTGAATGTTTGGGAGCGCGCATTGGATAAAATATGCGACATTAACTTCCTCGGTAACCATAGGTCGTCATCACAAACCGTTTTCAAGCAACGTGTAAGGTGTTCTACAGGAGCATCTTGATAGATTATGCCCTTTATATTAAACATGTTGAATAGTTGCATTACGGTAATACTCTGTCCGGTAATATCAGAGGGAACGTCATAGATTACCCATTTGTTGGACTCTACTTTTGATAAGGTGATGTAAACATCTTTGATGTCAGCTAAGAGTAAGTAACTAATGAGAATGACATCAAACGTCTTGCGATGATTCGAACGTTTAATACCTGAAATACATTCACGACTAAAACAAAAGTCACTGTATTTCTCTATTTCTCGTTGAATAAACTGGTTATTTATACCGTTATCGCCAATTAGGAGCATGTGCTTTAAATTGTTTTTACTGTTATGCATACTTTACTCCGAAACTGACAAATCGTGTTGTGATTATATGATACTAGGTTTTATATAATTGCGTTGCATATCTCAGGATTTATATAATTACATATTTAAGGCTGCTGTGAAAGGAGGGGTTCTATAGAAATTTGTAATGTATCGTCATATATTCCTCCCGGTTTGTTCTCTGTTTCCCCAATTACAAAACTCAAAGGAATAGGTTGACCGATCGTAGCCGAAATACGCTGAATTTTTGCATCAAGTTGACCGAGGTTTACTCTATCGTTATCTAGGGAAAGTTCGTATGGAATATCCCATTTTGTCTCATCAGATTCATGACGTAGCATGCCTTGATGGGATGATTCCAATACGATGGTATACGCTGTATTGCTTTGCACCCATAGGTTCGGTGCAGAACGAATAATCTTGTTTGAATATAATGTTCCTAGATCAAGGTCATAATGCTGTTGAGTTAACCCATAAAAGTGAACTTTAGCAGCTGGTGGCACGGTAACGGATACTGGGAGTGAGCTAGGGCTGATCTCTATTTGTTGGTTGTCTGAGTTATAAGAGGGCGACACTTCTAAAAGACCCCGGTAGGTTCCTGACGCTAGCCACTGTTTGCTTGGGAAACGCATTTGTATGGTTGTTGAAGGTTGACTGTCGGTTAATGATACATGCCACTGATTGGCGATTGGCACACCCACTTGTCCACTCCACTCGAAGTTGAGTTTGTCTTGGTTTACCCCTTTTAACGTCCGACTAGTATCATTAAGTTGTAGAACCAAACTCAATTTACAGTCTTCGCCAATTATATTCGCATCGATCCTATAAGTATTAATTGTTGCGTAAGTACCAGTGTTGAAAACGTCGTATTGAGACTGGGATGAGACGGGTTGAATCGTCAATGCACTAGCTTCACATGCTAATACAGAGGATATAGAATTTATGGCGATGAGGAACCATCCTCCCCACCGAAGTTGTTTAATCCACATACACATCTCCTAGTCTGATCAAGTTGTCACTGCGCTCGCTGAGAGTAATGACGGCTGACTCTTGTCCTTTAGTGTCAAGAATCAGTTGATATTTCCCTGGCTTTAACCCAGATATCGCAAATATGCCACTCCGATTGGTAAAGAAGTCAATCGGTAACTGTTTAGCTTCACCAAGGTAATGTGCTACACCAGCGACAAGTGAAATTGGATTGTTACTTTGACGGTCGTATAGCTTACCAATCACGGTTAAGACAGCATCGGAACCAATTTGTAGTTGGAAGCCCCGCTTGTAATCAGGCTTAACCCAAAAAGCACCATCCCCCAAATCATATCCCGGTGGTAAGTTATCGACCTCATAACCGATGACTTGGCTATTATAAGCAACAAGATCAGGGACCATGGCACTGGCATCTCCGTTAAGGTAAACGCGTGCGTACTCTCCATCTTTTGTTGGGTCTAATGCCACGTCATTCTCTGCGAGGCTTTCATGCTTGCTGACAATAGCGAATGCTTCTCGGACTGGTCTGCCGATCGTTACCGATGAACCTGCAAACGCAAGTGCACTGCTGATGGTCACGTCGGTACTGTGGTTTCTTGTGTCACCACTAATGTCGTCAAGTCGCGAGGCATGGGTGGCACTCAATTCGTAACGGTTTGCTGTATAGTTAATACCAGCGTCCATATCGGCGTCCGTTTCTTCATTCGTAATGACACTCGCAAAGCCAGATATCCCTCCGGTGTTACCTATATTATTCTGATAGCTGTAATCTAAGGCGGCTTCTCTTAGCTCTGTACTGTAACGACCGACGACACGAGTTTGTCGGCTAAGAGGCCAACTTATGGTGAGCGTAGTGCTGATGTCATCGTCTTTACTTGCGTGATCTTGATAGCTAACACGGGCACTCCAAGTCGCGTGAGTATCAAACAGTCCGTCCGATAAACTCGGGCTAATTAGCCAATAGTCGTTCTCTTTATCTATTCCTGAACGGTAATTGACTGTCATGGCGGCACGTAATGATCGACTTAGATAAATCGAACCGAATGCAGAAGCATAATGAGTGGTTAAGTTGATGTCTTTGTCGGAGGCGTCAAACCCAGCAACACCAGTAAAATTGTTGCTCAGATACTCATAACTCACACTCAGTTGTGCAGCCAGTGTATTCTTACTGGAAAATTCCGCATCAAATGCAAATTTGTAAGCATCGCCAGTTCCAAATATAGGATGTTCGCTACGTGAAGCATTGAGTTCAGTGACTCCCCATCTAGAAGCGATGAGTGCGGTAGTACCATATTGGTATAAATCTTCACGGGTTTGAAAGTTGGTACCTAACGTTAACCAAGGGTTAATACCCACATCAACATAACCATGGAAAATACGCTCATCGGTTAGGTATTCTAATTGTCCATTTTGGAGTTCAGAGGGTGCTCCGTACATAATGCTATATTCAAACTCACCGCTATTGAGTAAGTCGTTACCAGTCGCAATAGAAAACTCGATACGCTCTTCGTTCCCAGAACGGTCGGTAATGACGAGTACAATATCGTTACTGCCTTGCGCGAGAGGTATATCACTCAGGTTGTAGCTACCAGCGCCTAAAGTTAATCGTTGGACTGCAATTCCATCTATATAGACATCGACATTCGAGGCTCTTTGAAGTGTGAATGATTGATTGGCTCGTGGTCGTGCATTTCTGGTTGGAATCAGTGTGAAATCTCGAGTTAAGCCAATACCAAGTATGTCGGTGCTGTCCTGAAAAGATTGGCCACTGTTGTACATATCGCCGAGCACAAGTCGTGTACCTTGCTGTGCAAAATCAATATTAAGACGAGTTCCTTCTCTCACATATTGTGATTTTTGTGATGAACCATTTTCTAAATAGGATTCATATTCAAAATTGAAAAAACCAATGTTAAGTGCCGAGTCGAATTGACTGCGATAAAGATCTTGCCTTGACGATTTTTGATCGACGTATTGGCTCCCATTGGCGGAAAGGGCCACGTTAACGTATCCGCTTAACAGACTTGGCTCAGCATAGTTATAAAAATCATCTGCGCCGTTCATCGAGAGTTGTTGGGTTAAGCTAAATTCTGGCGGAACCGTCACGATACATTCCAACGAAGAAAAGTCGAAATTAAGTCCCAGCCCTACGCTCTTAAAGTGGTGCTGCGACAGCATCTCATTGTCTGTCGTGTCATGGAGCTTACCAATACCTTCTTGAGTGACGACAGACGAAAGGAGAGACAGCGTACTTTCCTTTGGCAATAGAATTTCGTTGTTTGCGGTAATGATAATATCCGCTTCACCAAGTATGGTGTCACTTATTCTTAGTAAAGAGGTAAGTTGAATATCGCGTCCTGTCGGGTTCAATACCATTTCCTGACCCCAAGCTACAGGGCTTAAGGCGGTACAATAAAACAGTACTAATCCCAAGACATAGAAAACTTGCCACATCTTGTGAGAGGTTTCAGTTTTCATATCCATGATAAGTGCCTACTGGTAAGTAATTTAAAGAAGAAGGCAAAGTAATAGTCGAGCGTGGTGGAATAAATTGTTCACCTAAAGCCTCATGTACCTTTTGGTTCTGAGATTCGAGCCCCTTAAAATGAAGTAACGATGTATAGGTAAATCGCGACCCTGAATTAGTGAGTGTTAGTTTTCCTTGTTCATCTATATGTAAGTTCACGTCAGGCACTAAAGAGGATGAGTGAATGTGCAGCAACGCATTATAGTGAACTTGTAAATTGATACCGGTTGTTAAACCGATGGGTTTATCTATTCTCGCGTTGTTCTGGCCAATATTCACGGTACTGAAACGAACAAAGTAACTTTGGGAAGTTTCGAGTGAGCGGTTTCCCAACCATTGTATACGGAATACTTGACGCTCACCGGGTGCCAACATAGCGGCAGGTGGAAACACAAACATCACCTCACTCGATAGATCTGATGTCTGGAACGTGCCATCAGGTAAGAATTTCAAACGACGAACGTTAGCTTCAAGTGGGAGATCCCGCGTTGAGTTGTTAGTCACAACCAGTTGCGATGTTGCCCTGTGATCGGTATTGAGTTCAATGACGGTTGGAAACAGTGTTATGCCAAACGCTTGTGCACACAGAAAACAAGAAATGAACCCACCCAAAATATAACGTCTCATTGCTACTGATCCTGCTCGATTTCAATCGATAGCGTGTCTACATTGTAATTTTCAAGTGGCTGCATTTCGAAAAAACGAGTGGAATAGGGAAGAACTAAAGTTCCTGGAATACGTTTGGCTATTTCTACGCCTTTTAAATAGGTTGATTTTGTGCCGTCAGAAATTTTCCATGTCGTATTGGTTAACCGACCATAACTATTACCGCTGTTCAGTACTTCAAGGACCCATTTGTTATTCTTGTCATTTGGTTCGATACTTTTAATTTCTAGTTGAGAGGCTGTGTTCTGAGGTCGCACGTTGATAAGCGTATTAAACTGAAGTAACAGACTCACTTGCCCTTGGTTGCTGCTTGCTCTTTGGACTTTCACTTGCTTGACAGCAATACGAAAAGCTTTTGACTCTGTAATAGACGGATCGCCTAAATATCGGACCATAATAGATTGCGAACGCCCAGGCTCTATAATTGCAGTTACTGGAATCACTAATAGCTCGTCATCTGCAGGCGTCGTGGTCTCTTTTCCGTATTCATTCATAGTCATAAATACTGGAGTCAGTTCCACTGTGAGTGGTTCGGTAGACGAATTCTCAACCCTCATCGTCATTTGAGCTCTTTTACCAAGTGGTGTCATCTCCATAGACATCGGCTCTACTTTGAACGCATGAGCTGACAAACAAGTGAGTGACAACAATAAGAGAACAGTCCATTTATGCATGATCCATTTATACATCGCGATGAGCTCCAAATTAAACTAGAGTCGGTAATACAACTGAGGTTAAGTTTTAATACCACTAAGGCTTAGATGAAGTCGGAGGCCAAATAATAGCCCCCGACTTATTTAACCTCTAATTTGAGGTGATATTTACGGTTAATGTATCTGAATAACCACCTGCCCATGGGGAGGTTTCTGTTGTCACAATATCAATGGACGCGGCAACACCAGTCGCCAATACTCCAGAACCACCATAAGAGTTACTGACTGAAACGTCATTTTGACCTGGGCCACCTGGTGCATTGAGCGTGAAAGGTGCTAAGCCTGAAGGGTTAAATGTTGCATCGTAGGTAAGAGCGTAGTCTTCGCTATCATCGGACTCTAGACCACCCTCAGCACTCGTCAGTGTCACAGTTGCACCATCGACGTCATTACACTTCATGTTAAGGCCACTAACAGAAAGATTTTGAATTTGAGATACGTTACCGAAGTCCATCAGTTGTGTTGAAAGACCAGTAACTTCACATACAGGTGAAACAAAACCAACTAACTGGACATCACCAGGAGCGGCTTGAACTTGAGCACCAAAAATAGCAGTGACTGTTGCTGCGTAGAGTGTTAGCTTTTTCATTAGAAATTCCTTTATCTTAAATGATTGGCTCGAATACTGCTGAGCGTATTTTGTTCTGCAGATACATTGCAGAGTTTTTACTTGGTCACGCTATGAATCGAAGGGTAAACTTCGATTTCAATAACGTCTTGATAATAACCCGCGAAACGCAAGCTATTTTCGAGTGCTACCCTAAGGCTCCCCTGTTGAGAGAAAGGAATAACACCAGAACTGTTTATCATTACTGGTGAAGTAAGTTGGCTGCTGTGCCTACTTTCATAAAGACGAAGCTCGTCTATTTGTAATGACAGATTATAAGTTTCAATAATATCAACCCCTTGGTGCTGATATTTTAAGCCTCCATATTTTGAATTAATCGTTATACCCAACGGACGGTTACAATACATATTAAAAGGCAATAGTTGGACATCACGGTGTTCCGTAAACTTCATGACATTGCCAGAAAAGAAATTTATTTCGCATCGATCTTTGATCTGGCCGTTAATTCCTAACGTTAAGGTGTTAGCACTGGTGTAGAATGAAAGTGACAAACTAAAAATTAACGTTGAGACGATGAAGTTGTGAATAATTACGAATGCTCTAATCATCATTTCACCTCTCATTGATAGAATGTAACCTGTTGCTTAACTTTCAAAACTATAAGTGCTTTAAAAAATGGTGAAGTAGTAAAAAAAGTTTATTATTTAGACGAAGTATGAGTTTTAGTATGAGTTTAAGGTAAGGTATAGAGAGTGCATTTTTAGATAATAATTTTGTTTTCAATTAGATAGGCAGATTTTGACCCACAGTTAAATTTACGAGTGAATTTTTCTTAATTGATAAAATTAGAACTATGGTCTACGGCGTGATTTTTGGTAAATTTTTCGATGGATTATTCTTCCAGGAATATTTTATTTTTAGTTTTATTCACTGGCTTATAATTTTAATATGACGATTTTTAATTGTAATAGTGAACAGTGGCTATCTATATTGGTTGGTAATTTTCTATTTAAATTAGCCTATTACGATGTTTTTTTAGAGTTGATGTGTTTTATTTGTTAAATACCGTACGCGTGGTAAATAAAAATGAAATTATTACTGTTAAATTATTTGATTTTATTGGGCACGAAAAATTTAATCTCACAAATGAAAATCGAAATTTAACGAAAATTGAATGCTTAAACGCAGGTTTAATACATAGAGGGTATTCACATAGGCCAAAACAAGATTGCGTTCTGTTGCAGTTAATATAGTGGAGTCTATTAGGCAGATTACTCTGTATAGGTATAGGTATAGGTATAGGTATAGGTGAGTTGGCTATTTTTCTGTGGAAGAGGTGAATGATTTTTTTTGAAAGACTAAAGCTTCGTAAGGGAAGCTCTAGTCTTAACTGCTTTAATGCGAATCTTGTTCAGCGTTAAAGCGCATTTTCCAACTTAGTTAGGAAAGTCGCGATGTCTTTTGAACTGATATCTCTATGAGTAACAAAACGTACAGGGTTACCTGGTGACATAATAATGCCTTCCTCTCCTAACTCCCGTGCGATACGGTTAATATCAACCGACTGATCTAACTTCGCAAACACAATATTAGTCTGAATGAAATCAGGGTTAACAGAGAAACCTTCTAACTTGCTTAGACCAATCGCTAGGTTTTTTGCGTTTTCATGGTCTACTTTAAGTTGAGCCACGTTCTCCGTGAGCGCCATTTTACCTGCTGCAGCAAGAATACCAGCCTGACGCATACCACCACCGACCATTTTACGCAGTCGACGAGCTTTAGCGATGTACGCTTTGCTACCAAGAAGTAGAGAGCCAATTGGAGCACCTAAACCTTTTGATAAACAAATTGTCATCGAATCGAAGTGTTGTGCGATCTCTTTAATGTGAACATCTAGTGCAGTCGCCGCATTATAGACACGCGCGCCATCTAGGTGCATTTGTAGGCCGTGTTGGTTTACGAACTCACGCGCGTCCGCTAGGTAAGAGATTGGCAGCACCTTACCATTGATTGTGTTTTCTAAACTAAGAAGCTTAGTACGAGCAAAGTGGCTGTCGTCTGGCTTAATCGCAGCAGCAAGCTTTTTAAAATCTAACGTGCCGTCAGGGTTGTTCTCGATTGGCTGAGGTTGAATTGAGCCAAGCACTGCAGCGCCGCCAGCTTCGTATTTGTAGTTGTGCGCCTGTTGGCCACAAAGGTATTCGTCACCACGCTCACAGTGCGCCATTAAACCCAGTAGGTTGGCTTGTGTGCCGGAAGAAGTGAACATAGCCGCTTCAAAACCGGTTTCATTTGCAGCCCATTGTTCCAGTTCGTTGACGGTTGGGTCATCGCCATATACATCATCGCCTACTTCTGCATTTGCCATTACATCACGCATAGCTTGCGAAGGTTTAGTTACGGTGTCAGAACGAAAGTCCATGTTTATCTCCTAGAGTACTTTAGGTAGTCATATAATTGGCTATAGATGGCCACATAGTTGGGCTTTGCTTAAACAAGCGATGGTTTTGGTATCGGTAATTTGATCGTTGCGAATTTTATGTTGCAGTTCTTCCAAGCTAAGTTCGATAACCTCTATTACTTCATCTTCATCACATTCAAAGCGGGTAGTAAGGCTTAAGTCTTTTGCGATGAACAAGTGTTGGATCTCATCACAGAAGCCAGCTAAAGGGGTAACTTGTCCTAAGCTCTGGAAATAAGTTGCACTGTAACCCGTTTCTTCTTCGAGTTCGCGTTGTGCACATTGAAGAGGTGTCTCATTAATTTCCATCGTGCCAGCGGGGAGTTCCAAAAGCCACTTCTTAAGAGAAGGACGAAACTGGTTAATGAGGATGATTTTTCCAGACGAAGTGATAGGAAGAATAACGGCCGCGCCGGGGTGGTTTATTGTTGTATGTTTTACCACGACGTTCGTAGGGAGCGTCACGTTCTCTTCTATAAGAGAAATACTTTTCCATTGATGGATAACTTTACTCATGCAGTCTGGCCACTTTCCTTGCCAATTTTTCGGATAACTGAAGACGTGCACCACCATAACGTCTATGGTGTCGAAAATAAAAGAAAAATTAGGCTTAGCAATAGATTTAGTTTCACACCATTCGTGATGTTATTCTCATAATTGGAATCTATGATTGCGCGAAAATTGCAGCTTAACCATCTGATATAAAGGCAACTCAATAATAAAAGATACTTGTAACAAAGTGCTAACAAATGTATAAAAACGTATCTACACTCTCAACTGTTCAAAGATTTTCGGAGTAACGCATGAACCCTTCTATTTCCTCACATGCTGACAAGGCGCTACTCTCTGAAAGAATCAATAAATTAGCGCATGCTCTCTCTGATGGCGTTTATGAAAGAGAAGACACCATTAAGCTTTGTTTACTGGCGGCTCTGGCTGGCGAAAGTGTGTTCCTATTGGGCCCTCCGGGGATCGCAAAAAGCCTTATCGCTAAACGTCTCATCCAGGCTTTTGACAACAGTAGCTACTTCGAATATTTGATGACACGTTTCTCTACTCCTGAGGAAGTGTTCGGCCCACTAAGCATTCAAGAATTAAAAGACAACGGTCGTTACGTAAGGCTGACCGAAGGCTACCTACCAACCGCGCAAGTTGTATTCCTTGATGAGATCTGGAAAGCAGGCCCTGCCATTCTCAATACGTTACTGACTGTGGTTAACGAAAAGACATTTAAAAACGGCGCAGACATTGAGCGCGTGCCGATGCGCTTGTTGGTTTCAGCGTCTAATGAACTTCCTGACGAAGACAGTGGACTAGAAGCACTTTATGACCGAATGTTAGTTCGCGTGTTCGTCAACCGTATTCAAAACAAACAAAACTTCAAATCGATGCTAACGACAGGTACTTCTCAAGAAGCTGTCATTCCCAAAGGGTTAGCGATTACAGACATTGAATATCATCAATGGCAGAAAGAACTCGATAATCTGGAGTTGACGGATAATTCGTTTAACAAGTTATTTGAGCTAAAAACCATGCTTGAAGACACGGTTAAGAAGCAAGGCTCAGCATCCGAGTCGGATTTGTATGTTTCGGACAGACGCTGGAAGAAAGCGGTCAAACTATTGAAAGCGAGCGCATTCTTCAGTGGTCGTGATAGCGTTAACCCGCTGGATATCATGCTTTTACAGGATTGCTTGTGGCATAGCCCTGAATCTCGCGATGTGGTTCGTAGCGTTGTAAAAGATTTTGCGTTGAACCGAGCGTTTGATCAGCAAGAGTCTAAATCTCAAATCGAAATGTCTCGTGAAGAGCTAGAAGAGATTCAAGATGATGTTGAATCGACTCTCTCGGTGTCGCTCTCTGTGGAGTCAACCAGTGGCTTACGACGTAAAGACGTTTATCAACATGATATCAAGAACGCGAAAATGTACAGCGTCGGTAGCGCATACAATCTTATTAAATTGGTTATGCTGCAAAGCAATATGTCGGTGTCTGAATCTGAGAAAGGCGATAGTCGTTGGGTGTATGTAGCCAAAGATGATTTTGACCGCGTTTTAAAAGAAGGTCATGGCGACATTTATGGTTACGTAAACGAAAACAAAAATCTATGCCGCTTAAAGCTCGACTTGGATGCATCGAATCAATTAGTGATCAAAGATATTGCTAATCGTTCTGTATTGGTGAGTGTGGTGACTACTGACGGTTTAGATCAAGAACTGTATAACAAGTGGTTGAACGGCGCTGAGAAAGCCCTAGAACAGTTAACTGCAGCTGAATTCAAGTTAAAAAGAGTACGCACTGAATTCCATGACGCATTACCGCATAACTATATTGACCCTGATTTACCGAAAGCGATGGAATCAAGCTTACAGGCGGTAACACAAGAGCTTGAAACGACAAAAGTGAAGAGTAGCAAGATCGCGCAACGCATTAAGTTCATGAGTCAGTACTTTGAGTAAGAGGGGGAGCATATGTTAGGAGCTGACGGCTTAAACCTCGCTTTGATGGTGGCTGACTCTGGTATCATTGATACCGCGATGAATGATCTTATCGCTCGTTCTCAAGTGATGATGGCTGCTGAGAATAAAGGTGTGAAAACATCAGTCAAAAACCACTTAGTTAAATGGCGCGGTAAAGTAAAAAAACGCGTCACTAAAGTGTGTGAAACCGACCGTTTCCAAGAGGAAATCGCACTTTACCAAGAAGTGATTTACTGGGATGAATCTCAGTTTTTTGACGAGATTGATCGCGTTATTAAGAAGCTGGAGTGGCACTCAGCATTTTATCTACAAGCAAGACGTTTGATGGAAAACAATAAAGGTGTTTATAACGCGATGTTTCCACATTACTTTTGTGATCAATGGTACCAATCGCTGTCAGATGCCATCAAACAAGCTCAAGTCACCGAACTCGAAACAAGCAAAGAAAAAGTCTTAGCTGATCTTTATCAGCGCATGGAAACCATGAAAAACATGGACAAAGTGACAGAGTCAGGCGATGAAGGCAGTGTAGGGCGTTTGTGGGACATGGCATCGGCCAAATTAAGCAAAACAGACCTAACCATCATGAAGCGCCACGCTGAGTTTCTGAATAAGCACAAGGGTTTGCAAGAGATCGCAGAAAAACTAGGACGTATGGCTGGTGAGGAAGATGATCCTTCGCTACACAAAGCTCCTGTAGAAGAACTGCAGATGGTTGAAGAGAAAAGCGATGAAGCGGTCGATGATATTGTTGGGATTCACGAAAGTGATGATCTCAACAAGATGCTGCCAAACGAAACCATGTTCCTCGCTTACCCTGAACTTGAGGTTATCTTTTATAAGCACTTGGCCGACAAGCGTTTATTGAGCTATCGTTCGCAAGGTAAATCACGGACATTACGTAAAGTAAAAGCGCAAAAGCCTGATAGCAAGAATATCGATATTGAAAAAGGCCCGTTTATCGTCTGTGTCGACGCTTCTGGTTCTATGAGCGGTTTCCCAGAGCAGTCAGCCAAAGCTATGGCTTATGCTTTGATGCAGATAGCTCTAGCCGAAGAGAGAGACTGTTACGTGATTTTGTTCTCTTCTGAGCAGATTACCTATGAATTAACAAGGCAAGATGGCCTACGTGAAGCGAGTGACTTTTTAAGCTACTCATTCCATGGCGGTACAGATTTAGAACCTGTTCTGATGAAGTCGATTGATTTGATGACGGGTGACAAATACAAGAACGCAGATTTGATCGTGCTTTCTGACTTTATTGCTCCTAAGCAGTCTGATGAAATGATTGCTCAGGTCGAAAAATTGAAAGAGCACAAAAACCGTTTTCATGCGGTTAGTCTTTCGAAATATGGCAACCCACAACTTATGACGATGTTTGACCATTGTTGGGCTTACCATCCAAGCCTAGTCGGTCGTTTTATGAAAAAGTGGTAACGTCGAATTCCTTAATTTGCTCCATTTTGCTGCGTGTTTATTGATTGAAGAGATCGAACATGCAGCAATTTGATTTAAATGTCAGCAAACGGAATTGAAATTCATTTTTTTGTTTGACTATCTCCCCTCGATCCGTAAAGTAGGCACCCGAACACAGCGGTGCTAACGTTTAGTCGGTGCTAACGTGTTGAAAAATGGCGCCTTGGCAGAGTGGCTATGCAGCGGATTGCAAATCCGTGGACCTCGGTTCGACTCCGGGAGGCGCCTCCATTCTCTTTTTCTCTTATTTAGTTAATGAGAAATTTGACGAATGAAATTGCGATACTAGCTCAGTTGGTAGAGCGCAACCTTGCCAAGGTTGAGGTCATCGGTTCGAACCCGATGTATCGCTCCAAATTTTGTAATGTTGATTCATTTTGACATTAAGATGGTGTTTTACTTTTCAGTAATCGGCATCGCAATAAAGAATTGCGTGCCCTGGTGGTGGAATTGGTAGACACAAGGGATTTAAAATCCCTCGACGTTCGCGTTGTGCCGGTTCAAGTCCGGCCCGGGGCACCATCTATTTGATTGTTACCTGCTTGGTAGTAATCAACAGAGTCGTTCTCTTAAAACACGACTTGAAGGCGCCTTGGCAGAGTGGCTATGCAGCGGATTGCAAATCCGTGGACCTCGGTTCGACTCCGGGAGGCGCCTCCATCATTCAGAAAAACCAGCCCTCTTGGCTGGTTTTTTTCGTTTCTGGCTTCCTATCTTTGAGTTCCCGGTTTCTTCTCTTAAACAACGGGTCTTTCCATAGTTTTATTTGTTTAACGCTTCCAAGCTAAATTAGTATCGCTCAATCTTATGTATGGCTTCTTGTTGATAAACAAGTAAATAAATCAAAGTCACAATTAACCATAATGCTCAATTTGTTTCATGGTTTTATGGGATGACCCAAATTAAAACATGTGTATGAGTGATAGTGTCCCTCTTTTATATTTCTTTAATTGTTCAATAAGAGGTTCTTAAATATGCAATTTAGTCTAAAGAGAAAAATGGTTTTCTCTGTAGTTTTGGCGATTGCTGTTACATCTGCCATTCTTCTTTTTATGGGTTATAAGACGTTTCAAACAAACAGCTGGCAAGCAATAGAAAGTGAAAGTCGTAATACACTTCAAGCCCATACAAAGGGCATCAGTGACTGGTTTTATGATAAGAAACAAGCAGTACACGGACTTAAGCAACAAGTGCAGCTGAACCCTTCAATAGATATCGTTCCTCATTTACGTCAAACCTTGGTATCTGGTGGGTTTGGATTGAGTTATTACGGTAACAAAGAAGGTGAGATGTTCCGTCATGATCCTTCACTGAATAAAGCGGGCTATGACCCAAGAGTCCGAGGTTGGTATAAACAAACCTTAGCTGAGAATCGAGCGGTGACAACAAAGCCGTATGTGAGTGTGACGATGCAAACCTTGGTGGTGACACTGACAGACCCTGTGACCGAGAATGGATCGATCATAGGTGTTGTGGCATCTAACCTTGCATTAGACAAGCTAATTGAAGATGTGTTGGCTATTCAGGTTCCAGGTAATGGACGAGCGATTCTGATTGATAAGCAAGGGACGGTCGTTGCTCATCAAAATAAAGATTTCATTCTGAAACAAGTCAATGATATTGCGCCAGAGCTGAGTGTGTCTGGCTTGAACAGTGCTGCGCAAAACTTGACGACGATCTTTACTCAAGTGGATGGTGCCGAGCGAGTCATCATGGCTGAGCCGATTAAAGGCACTGACTGGTTACTTGTGATTGAAATGGATAAAGACGTACTAGAGCAGCCCCTGTTCGATATGTTGATTAGCCAAATCACCACAGGTTTGATTGTATTGATCGTTATGGCTGTAGCAACCTCATGGTTTGTGGCTCGTCAATTAGTTGAACTAGGGCGAGTGAGTGAAGCATTAGCTGATATTGCGGAAGGGGAAGGCGACCTCACACAAAGACTACAAGTGTCGAGCCAAGATGAGGTGGGTCAACTTGCCGATAAGTTTAATGTCTTCGTTGATCGGCTCCATCAAATGATGCAAAACGTCACTCAAGTTTCTACCGCGATGAACAGCGGTGCCGAGCATGCTAATACCAGTGCGATGAAGCGCAGTGATAGTGTAAGCAGGCAACAAGATGAGATCACGATGGTGGCAACGGCTGTGACAGAAATGGCGACAGCAACAGCGGAAATCGCCACGAATGCTGAGAGTACGGCAAAAAGTGCGACTCATTCGGTGGAGTTGAGCGAGCAAGGCTTCCAACAGATGGCTAAAAGCCAATCATCGATCAATGACCTCGCTACTGAGCTAACAAGCGCTGTGTCTATCATCAGTGAGCTTGAAGAGCATGGTCAGCAAATCGCGTCTATCTTAGCGACGATTCGTGAAATAGCGGAGCAAACGAACTTACTCGCGCTCAATGCGGCCATTGAAGCGGCTAGGGCAGGCGAACAAGGTCGAGGCTTTGCAGTGGTTGCTGATGAGGTTCGTGTGCTTTCTCAACGTACTCATGCTTCAACAGAAGAGATCGAAGACAAGATCAAACGCTTACAACAAGCGACCAATGGTGCGGTGAAAGTGATGACGCAAAGCCATGATATGGCGAAAACAAGCGTACACGATGTGGATATGGCCGGAGAGAGCCTAGCTCAAATCCGTGAAGCGATTCAAATGATCAGTGATATGGCGACTCAGATTGCTTCTGCCGCTGAAGAGCAGTCACTGGTTACTGCCGAAATCAATGCGAATACCGAATCTGTTCGTGAAGTGAGTGATGTGATGGCAGTTGATGCGACCGATGCGGTTTCACAAGCCGATCAGCTAAGTCATTTAGCGAGTGACTTGAAACGAGAGCTGTCACGCTTCAAGCTTTAATCGATATTGCAGAAAACAACATAGGTTTAGAAACTAAAGAGCACAGACAGTAATAGGTCTGTGCTCTTTCTTTAATAGCTTAAAATGAGTCTCAGTGCTTATCAAAGAAATCCTTATTGCGAATATATTTGCTCATTAAGTGGTAAGAAAAAGGTCTGAACAACCAACTGAGAACAGAGCGCCCAAGGCGTATAAACGTCGGTGTGTTTTCGTAGATCCTGCCGTTATAGAGCCAAAGCACTTTCCCTACATGCCAATACAACAGAGGCACGGGCGGCATGAAGGTGACAATATCTATGTCGCAACAGATACGGTAGGTTTTCTTACTCAAACGGTAGTGCTTTCGAAAACTCCAATCACCAATCGCAGGTTGGCCAAAAGTCACGATTCGCTTAACACAGCCTGGATACTTTTGATCTAGGTAATCTGCGAACACGCAGCCAATTGCACCACCAGAAGAGTGCCCGGTGATAGAAATCCTTTTCCCTTGTTTTAACAAAGGCAAGAGTGTCGCTTCTAAACGTTCGATAACGGTTTGCCCAAGCTTGTCTTCGTTACGACTCGGTTGGCTTTCTTGAAACATGAGATGATAGAAACCAGCATGTACACGATAGTTCAGCCCAATCTTTTTACAGCTTCTTGTCCATAGTGCAAAAGTGAGTAGCCAGTCAGAAACACTGTGTGATCCCTTGATAACCACAACCACTTCATCTTTGTCACTACTCCATAAAACTCGAATCATGGTTTTGCCAAACTGGTTCTTTATGATGCGCTGTCCATTAGGGTCAAAACCGTAACGAGTCTGTTTAAAAACTCTCGGGTAGGCGAGGTTACAAAGAACCGCGTAGCGTTCATATTGGTATCGTTTTAGTGACTTCACGTTTTCATTTCGTAATTATAGTTGTGTAAAACTTTAGCCTTTGAATGTGAAAAGCGCATGAAAACGAAGGAGTGTTTCATTCATTCAACTGAATCAGCGGTATTTAGTGAATCTTCAAACTGGACTTCGGCTTATGAGTTCCTGTTAAAACTCAAAATCTACGCATAAGAACCGTACAAGCTGCACTAAATTCATTCTGTAGAGTTCGATAATTAATCACTTGAATTAAATGATAAAATTTATTGTTGACGAATTTTTTTCATCCGTTAAAGTACACCTCGTTCTCACGGCTTAGGTCGCGGAGAGATGGTGTTTTACTCTTCAGTAATCAGCATCGCATGATTGCGTTGCCCTGGTGGTGGAATTGGTAGACACAAGGGATTTAAAATCCCTCGGCGTTCGCGCTGTGCCGGTTCAAGTCCGGCCCGGGGCACCATCTATCTAGTTTCTACTTTTAGTAGAGTGTTGAACAAAGAGTGGTTCTCTTTAAACACTTCAATATATTTTATGTTGATAAAGGCGCCTTGGCAGAGTGGCTATGCAGCGGATTGCAAATCCGTGGACCTCGGTTCGACTCCGGGAGGCGCCTCCATTCTTTCTCTTAGTTTGATAAATTAAGAGGCAATAAGAATGAAATTGCGATACTAGCTCAGTTGGTAGAGCGCAACCTTGCCAAGGTTGAGGTCATCGGTTCGAACCCGATGTATCGCTCCAAATTTTGTAATGTTGATTCATTTTGACATTAAGATGGTGTTTTACTTTTCAGTAATCGGCATCGCAATAAAGAATTGCGTGCCCTGGTGGTGGAATTGGTAGACACAAGGGATTTAAAATCCCTCGACGTTCGCGTTGTGCCGGTTCAAGTCCGGCCCGGGGCACCATCTATTTGATTGTTACCTTGTTGGGTAGTAATCAACAGAGTTGTTCTCTTAAAACACTATTGAAGGCGCCTTGGCAGAGTGGCTATGCAGCGGATTGCAAATCCGTGGACCTCGGTTCGACTCCGGGAGGCGCCTCCATCACTTAGAAAGCCCGATCAGAAATGGTCGGGCTTTTTTACGTCTTTAGGAAAGTGATTTGGCTTTTGAGTGTTGCTAGTTAAAAGGTCCAAAGCTGATCAGTGAACTGTACTTTTTCGATACTGGATAGCACGTTCAAGCCGTCACGCGAAACAACGGTATCATTAAGCTGAAATTTACCATTCCCCAGATCATGAATTTGGTATTCACTTTTAGGGCCATGGGCGATCACGGTATTTACCCCCGCGTTTCCGGTTACGCGGTTGTCATGCTCGTTGATCTCAATATTCGCATCATTGTTACCTGATAGCGTTAGTTTAGTAAGATATTGAGAGTGATGAGTATAGGACGTCGCTGGGTCATACCTCATTTTAAATGTTCCGGTGAATGTATCGGCAATGTATGCATCGTAAGTTAATGTTGGAGAGAAAATCTGCTCCACTATCGCTTGTGCATCGGGGTCTTCTTTTGAGAAATCGTCACGAGTTTTAACTTGATAGAACCCCCACATGCCTTTGTCGTTATAAGCCCCCCAAAGCCCGTAGTAGCTATCAATTACAGCGGCAAAGTACTCTTGATCAACGCTGACTTCTTCTTGCCACTCTTCTAAAATATCACGGGGTGGTGTGTAAGCATGGTGTAATGCTTGTCTCTGTATCGCATTAAATTCTTTTTGAAATTCTGGTAATGCGGTTACTGCATCTTCAGGCGCGTTAAAAACCCCGATGCCATAGTCATGGACTAAATGCAGTATTTCCTCATAAGAGGCGTCACGATGCTCTTCATAATCTTGTTGGACATACCATTTACCGCCTTCAACCTGAATTTCTTCTTCGAATAAGAGCTGCCCGGGCAAGTCATCGTTGTATCGTGGCTCATCGTAATAATTCATTAGCTTTAGTATTGCGCCATTGTTGGCCATCGCGTTTGCAATCTCGCGTTTTGAGTCAGTGCTCCCATACTTAGTGCCATCAACAGGGGTTAGATAGTGGTTGAGAACATTGACGGCTTTGACTATTTGATAATCGCTCAGGCGATCCATAATCAAAATATGGATAGATTTGCCATTCGGGGCATTGACCGCGACATATCGGTTGTAGCCTGCTTGAGAGTATTCAGCGAATTGAGAGGGAACGGCTTCAATCGTGACCCCATGTACAACTGGCGGTGCTGCGTTTGCCTGATTGAATAGCGATTTACTTTGATTTGAACCACATCCAGTGAGAAAGATAGCTGTCGCTAAGGTAGCTAAAGATAGAGTTTTCATGACACACCTTATTATTCATACGAAGTATCAATATACGGAACTGCAGTGCGTTGTTTAGTGACAGAAGTTGCTGTTAGACAAACCCATACAATACCTTACAAATCGAGGCTTAATTCGTTGCTACTAACTTTACCGGCTGCGAGTGAAGTATAAATGAAAGCCTCAAATAAATGGGCTTGATTTTGCTACCAGATTTGAGTTCTTTGTTAGGGGGGATTACTTGTCGTTTCAAGATACGTGAGAGTGGCTTGAAGAGTCGTTGAGGATCGGCGATCGAATTCACTTTCAAGTATTTCATAAACCGTATGTGCTTCAAAGTTTGCCAACTGTGGATAAAGTAACGGCTCTTCCAAAAGCAACCCGATCAGTTTCTTCTGGGGACAAACACCATTAAGCGCAAGTTGATTGAGCGCTGCGTGCTGAATGCCGATATACGAATGTTTGATTAATTCTAATAATTGTTGCTCGTCATTGATGTGTTTTATTAAGCCGACTCTTAAAGATAAGCAGGGTGATGACATCAGTGACAAACGGTTCTGTTGTATCCAATCATCGCCAAGCCAGACGAGGATGTCGCCGATATTTTCGGATTGCTCATCTAGCAAGAGTTCTAACACGAGTAGATTAAAGCGTGATGTTTGTACATCGGAAAAGCTTATGCTGTGTCTACATAAGGCATGAATCAAGGCGTAAAACGCCGCTTTGGTTAGATAACTTATTTTGTCGTCAGAGCAAAGGCTGCGCAGCCATGTTTTGTTTGAGCAAAACTCTAGAGCGATCGCTTGATTTTCTAGAGCCTCTATCTTTGCAGATCTGTTAGAACGCTTCTTTACTGAAGTAGAAGTAGAAGTAGATGCGACGGTAGAGTCAGCGTTAGAGATAGCAGGTGAGTGAGCTTGTTTTAATGCATCAAGTGTTGATGTAATAAGTGCTGGTTGAGCATTAGCGTCAATGATTTCCGCGCCAATCATTTCATTTATAGGGGCTGTGTTCGTTGCTGTTCTACTTTTTACTGAAGAATCCGCAACTATGATACCTGATGTCCCTAAAGTGAGTTCTTTGAAATAGCTCTGGTGGCTAGTTTTTGGGTTTTTCGAAAGGTGTTCAATTAACAGTCGCTTGATAGAGTTACTACAAGCTTCCTGCTGAAGTTGTTGACGAATAAAGGCGACGCTAAGTTGTTCGGAAGTTTCAGTTAATAGGTGGTTTAGGCTGTCGAGTTGTTCTGACTCTTCCAACTTTGAAAACACTTGATAGAAATGGGGTATAAAACGGGCTAGTTGAAGCTGTTTGTGCTGACTCTCCAAACTGCAAATCAGCAGAAAGAGCGTTGTGGTTGAATAAGCAACATTGGGTTTATTTTGAAGTTGGTCAATGACATGCAGTTTATCTTCGTTACTCAGTAGCCCTGTGAGTGAGTAGAGCGGTATACCAGATAGTAGTAACTCAAAATTAAGGTACTTTATATCTACTAGGTAATTCCATTTCGCTAATTGATGTACGGAACTCTTTCTTATTGATGGGTCTGAATGAGACAGGCCGTTTAAAAATACCTGCAGATATTCACGACAATCCATTTCAGATAGACGCTGAAATGCGACTTTTTGGCAGCTAATATCAGGGTGTTGTGTGGCTTTGTACAAGACTATTTTGTCTTGAGTGTTTCTCAAAAAAATCCGAGTATCAGCGGTGCTTTTGAGTACGTTGTTTTCATTTAGCAGAGTAGGGGAGTGACGCGAAAGTAAAGCAATGAGTTTGCCTTTTAGATCTGGCTCGGGGTCATTCTGAAGTCGGTGTAGTAAACGCAGAGACTGTTCGTGATCTAGTTGGTGTTTGTGATTGTCTAAAATCCGCGCAGCAATCAAGCTGATGTCATCTCCGTCATTCCAACCCCCATCCCAGTAGTCATTTTCGTCGCATATTGCTTCTAATAATACAGGAACAGCGAGTAGAGAGTGTTGGTTGTTCTCAATAGCCATTAACGATGCCAATTTAATTTCGCTGTCGTCCCAGTATTGATAGCATTTGAGGATGGGCTCAATAGGCGCTGCATTATCTAAAGCGAGGCATTCAAGACTAGTGAGAACAAGGTCAGGATTCTGGGACTCTAACCTTTTTATAATCAGATATTTAGTGTTTTGAAAACGGCTTAATATTTGTGCTGCCGATACCTGTTCGGATAGGTTTCCAGTCAAGTAGATGTGTTTAACTTTGTGAAGTAATTTATCTAGAGACATTTATTCAAGCACCACTGAATTAACAAGTTTGAATAATAACTCTTATCATTTCTAATTGTATAATCCTAATCATATCTTTAATGTTTCATGTGTTAATAATAGGGGTAGATGATAGTAACCCCGAAGGAATGTCGATGAGCATCGCACTAAAAAGCTTGGTAGGAGTGTGTGCCCTTTTCTCTGCAACTCTATACGCCGCTCTGCCCCCTATGAGTATAAATACGGCGAAGGCAGAACTCGGTAAACGACTGTTTTTTGATACGCGCTTGTCCGGGGACGACTCGATATCGTGCTCCAGTTGCCACATTCCGTCTAATGGTTTTTCTTACCCTGAACCGTTGAGCCCTGCCTATACGGGGAGTGATGGATTTCGCAATGCTCCAACACTTATTAATACGGTCTATAAAGAAGTGTGGTTTCACGATGGTCGTATTGGCACCAACCTAAACGATGTGGTGCGGGAGAATATCACTGAAGACTGGCTGATGAATATGGACATGCGTTTGATGCAGGAACGCCTCAAACAAGATCCAATATACGTCGAGATGTTTAAAGCGGCCAATCTTGGAGAACCGTCAAATGGCGGAGTACGCAAAGCTCTGCCTGAATACCTAAAAACATTGACTTCGAAAAACGTCCCTTTTGACAAGGGTGAGCTTAGCGACTTAGCGAGCCAGGGAGAAAAACTGTTCACAGGCAAAGCGGGGTGCAGCCAATGCCATAGTGGCGCGCTGTTTTCGGACGGAAAGGCACACAATACCGGAGTGCCAGAAAATCATGAGATATTTTTAGACCCCATGCGACATCAATCTTTTCTTGCCTACAACATGTTTATGGGTGTGCAAGATTACTTAACGTTAAAGCGCGATGTTGGTGCGCATGTTCAAACTCATAAAGCGGATGGTAGCGATCGCGGTAAGTTCATAACGCCAACGCTGCGAGAGCTCACTCAAACTGCGCCGTATATGCACAATGGCATGCTTGCCACGCTTGAAGATGTGGTTGAATTTTATAATCAAGGTGGTGGCGAAGACTCAAACAAAGACTCTCGACTCACCACGCTTTCCCTAACGGACTATGAAAAAAAGGCGCTGGTGGCTTTTTTGGAATCGTTATCTGGAGATGCCCTTATAGGCGAAGAATACGAATGGTTAGACTATGACTTCGGCTACGAATACACGGAGGATTGGTCAAATGCTCGTAACTAAGCGCTCTGTATTAAAGGCAGCACTCTTTATTCTTATTGGGATGACGGGGCTTCCCAATGTTGTTAATGCAAAGGTACAGCTTAAGCCTCTAGGGGAGGTGCCTGTGCCTGCGGATAATAAACAAACACCCGAAAAAATAGAGTTGGGAAAGATCTTATTTTATGACGGTCGGCTAAGTGGCGATACGACTAGCCCATGTGCTGGTTGCCATATCCAATCTCAGGGCTGGGGTTTTCCTGATGACTTATCCATGGGATATCCGGGTACGGTACATTGGCGTAATAGCCAAACGATTATTAATGCGGCTTATTATGACAAATTTTTCTGGGCGGGCAGCGCTATGTCATTGGAAGCGCAAGCCAAAGATGCTGCGAAGGGCGCGGTCGCGGGTAATGGTGAAGATGACATCATGGAAGCGCGTTTAGCCTTAGTACCTGAGTATGTTGAACGTTTTAAGCGAGTGTTTGGTGATGATACTCCGAAAATACACAACGCTTGGCGCGCTATAGCCGCGTTTGAACGTACGATGATTCAACGTGACACACCAATAGACAACTATTTACTCGGTGACAAAACCGCTTTGTCTGAGTCCCAATTGAAGGGTAAAGCACTGTTTGAGGGCAAAGCGAATTGCATTGCTTGTCACAACGGGGCTTTGGCATCTGACCAGAAATTCTACAACATTGGCGTGCCGCCAAGCCCTTGGTGGAATGATGATGGACTGGCACAGATAACGTTTCGATTTGAGCTTTATTCTAAAGGTGTCACCGAAGAGATGTACCGCACTACAAAGGCCGATCCCGGTGCTTACTTTCGTGCTAAACGTAAAGAGATGTTAGGTAAGTTTCGCACGCCAAGCCTACGTTATACAAAATACACAGCGCCTTACATGCACAATGGCACTATTCCAACTTTAGAAGCGGTGATTGATTTCTACGACCGAGGTGGTGTGGCGGATGACGGACGTACTACTGGTTACCCTCAGACAAAATCTGCTTTAATTCAACCTCTTGGTTTAACGGAGCAAGATAAAAAGAACTTACTGAGCTTTATCGAAGCATTTTCAGGTGAACAGATTTTTATTGAAGAGCCGACTATTCCAGAGTACCAACCGTTATTTACTAAAGAAGAACTTGCTGGAGCAGAAAAATGATCGCCAACTCAGAGCAAAATTCGAGTAAACGACACAACAAATGCATGATGTCACGACGTGATTTTTTACTCTATTCCGGCGCGGCGACTGCCGTCTCTATGGTTCCTCTTACCTTATTTGCAGGAACGGATTCTGAAACTCAGGTTGAAGGTCGTATTGTTGGCTACCCGCGTAAGAAAATCGCAAAGTTAAGTCAACTCAGTAACCACATTCCGGTTCACTTTCAATATCCAGATGAAGGAAAAAATTCGATTGCGATGCTGGTTAAATCCGACATTGAATGTGGCGGTGGGATAGGGCTACAGCGTGACATTGTGGCCTATTCGATGACGTGTACTCATCAAGGTGGACCATTAACCGGAGCTTATAAAGCAACAGGAGAGCATCGCATTGTCGGACAGTGTCCATTCCACCTGTCTACATTTGATTTACGACGTCATGGCATTATGGTTTCTGGTCAAGCCTTTGAGAGCTTACCTCAAGTACTGCTGGAGCTAGAAGGTGATGATATCTATGCGGTCGGGGTTATGGGGTTGATCTTTGGTCGAATGGAAAACCTGATCGATGTGGAGGTTAGCTAGATGACTCAACTTTCTTTTAACGATAAATTGGCTGTAAACGATAAATCTGCCTTAAACGATCAACCGGCTTTAAACAGCCAGTATCTGCAACCGACCAGTACATTACTGCCACCTGCTAGTGCGGAAGTCATCACAACAGCGTGTGACTATTGTATTGTTGCGTGTGGCTATAAAGTCTATCGTTGGCCTGTGAGTAGCCCTTCCGGTGGGCCTGCTGCAAGTGAAAATGCATTTGGTGTCGATTTCCCGGTTCATGCGCTGCAAGCTTGGGTTTCGCCACAGCAACATAATATTATTTCGCATAATGGCAAACCACACCATGTGGTTGTCGTAGCAGACAAAGACATACAGGTCGTCAATAAAGGCGGTGATTCTTCGGTTCGTGGTGGACTGCTCGCAAGAAAGCTTTATAACCCAGAAACACCAACCAAAGATCGATTGAAGCAACCACTTGTTCGAATTAACGGTCAGTTACAACCGGTAGAATGGGATTTTGCGTTGGATATAGCAGCCCAAGTCGGCCGTCATGTGATTGATATGCACGGTTCAAACAGTTACTGCGTGAAAACCTATTCTTATCAGTATATTGAAAACACCTATGCGATAACAAAGTATTCATTGCGTCATGTCAATACCGCGAATTTTTCGTTTCATGATACGCCGTCAGATGTCACCGCAACCCCAGGATTTCGAGATGCGGGTTTTGATAATTTTGCTCCAAGTTATGATGATTGGGGCGCGGCAGATACTTTGATGATATGCGGAACAGATCCGTATGAGACAAAAACCATCATCTTTACACAGTTTATTATGCCTGCGGTTCATCGTGGGATGAAAACTGTGATTTTGAACCCTCGTGAAACCGCTGGAATAGCGTGGCTTAAAGCTCAAGGTGGATTGCACCTCGATATTAATCCCGGTAGCGATAATCTTGTGATTGGTGCAATTGCTCGAGTGATCTTAGAGCAAGGCTGGCAAGACAATGAGTGGATTGAAAACTGGGTCAATAATAAATGGGAATCGAGCTCAGGTTTTGGTCAGGGTACGCGTAATACGCCATGGCAGTGGAGAACCACTTGGGGCAAATTCCAAACGAATGGCTTTGATGATTATAAGCAATGGAATTTGGAGCAGAAAGAGTACGCACCTGAGTATGCCGCGTCGATAGCGGGTATCGATGTTGAGAAGATCCATAAAGCTGCTGAGATGTTGGCAATGCCAGTCAACGGTCAGCGAGTTAAAGCCTCAATTGGTATAGAGAAGGGCTTTTATTGGTCGAATAATACCGGGAATACCAACGCCATCGCCTCCCTTGCAACGATAATCGGTACTGGTGGCCGAGAAGGGCGTGTGATTGGTCGATTTGGTGGGCATCAACGAGGTGGGCTAGCGGGTGGGAAACTACCAAGGAATAAGTCACCTGAAAAAGTAGCAGGTAGGCGCAGGCGCTCAATAGACACCGATAGATACCTTTATTCCGGGCATACCCGTATGGCCCATGTCATTGGTACGACATGGATTCAAGCTATGTGTGGTAGTTATGGGTTGAAAGAGAAATTCACCGACTTAACAACACGTAACCCTCACCAAGCGACGCGACGTGATAAGCAGCACATTATAGATACACTCAAAAAACGAGCAGATTCCGGTGGAATGGTCGTCATCAATCAAGATATTTATTTACGTGATCCTATTGGTAAACAATTCGCTGATATCATCTTTCCGGCCGCGACTTGGGGGGAAGAGGATTTCATGCGTGCTAATGGTGAGCGTCGTCTACGCCTTTACCAAAAGTTCGCTGATGCGCCGGGTCAGGCTAAGCCAGACTGGTGGATTGTTGCTCAAATGGCTTCGCGAATGGGGTACGACGGGTTTGATTGGCAAAACTCAAATGACGTAGCTGAAGAGTCATCCCGATTTAGCCGTGGTAGCCGTAAAGATTTCAATATGATTAAAGTCGCAGCACATGCTGAAGGAAAAACTCTTCATCAAAAGCTCGCTGAATTTGGTACCGAAGGAATCCAAGGGCCTGTTTTTTATAACTATGACACCAAAAAGCTGATTGGCACTAAGCGCTTGCATGACACTGAAATGAGTTGGGATGATTTGGTCGACAAAGGGCTACAGGATGGGCCTCAAGGCGCCAATATTATGCGTAAACAGCTCACTCAATTTAATAGTCAGACGGGGAAGGTCAATCTTCAAAAACATCCTTGGGATCTGTTTAGTGATTTCCATGCTTGGCTTACTCCCCAAAAGGACGAGTTGTGGTTCTCGAATGGTCGTATCAACGAAATTTGGCAGTCAGGGTTTGATGATACCGAGCGCAGGCCTTACATCACTCATCGCTGGCCTGAAAACTGGATTGAAGTACACCCGGAAGATGCGGAAAAACGGGGCATAGAAGCCGGAGATGAAGTACTGGTGTACTCGGAGCGGGTGGCCAATTTTAAAGATACGATTCTGGGGATCGAGTCAGATGATTTTCAGTTTAGTAACCTAATGAAAAATGGTCACATTCAACTGGATTACGCGGAGATTAAAGCCGTTGCGATTGTCACCTCAGCCACGAAAAAAGGTGTGTTGTATTGCAATATGATGGACATGAAGAACCCAGCGAATGCTTTAACAACAAGGGTCGTTGACCAAATCAGTGGTAACTACAACTACAAAATGGGCGTCGCCAAAATAAAGAAAATTGGTGAATCAAAATATAAGCGTGAGTTTGAAGGGTTCTCCTTTGCACCACGTAACATTGTGTAAGGGAAGTTTATGTTTGGTGTATTATTGGTTTTGCATGTATTGGCTGCCACCATTTGGACGGGAGGGCACATTATTCTCAGCGTCGTTATCCTTCCTAAAGTCTTGAAACACCGTTCTCCAGAAATGTTATTGGAATTCGAGCAAGGGTACGAAAAGGTGGGAATGCCTGCTTTGGTCGTTCAAGTGGTGACTGGGTTGATGCTCGCTTATCACATGTTGCCGGACGTTAACTTATGGTTTGATATGTCGATTCCACTGGCTCATGGCATTGCCGCTAAATTGACGTTGCTGTCTCTGACGGTATTGCTAGCCCTAGACGCACGCTTTCGTGTGATTCCAAAACTATCGAAGGACAACTTGGTTGATATGGCGCTGCACATTGTGCCAGTGACCCTTATTTCAATTTTGTTTGTGGTTGTCGGAGTTTCATTTAGAACGGGTTGGCTAGTTTGATCTGCTTTTACGTTTAGTGCGGAATATTTGACAATGTCTAAGTTAGATAAGTTAGATAAGTTAGATAAGTTAGAAGAAACAGCGCCAATTCGGCGCTGTTTCTTCTTGTTGCTGACCCCTTAGCCTGTCTTCAGGCTAGCATTCCTATCACACATTAACAGAGAGCGGATGCTTCAAGACAGGGACAAAGGTTATTGAATTTTTTGCTCTGCTTGATCGAGCAAGCCTTGCATCTTTTTCTGAGCTCTGCGACTTACACGTTTTTTGGCCGCGGTGCGAGCTTCTTCTAAGTTAACACTTGGATCACCAACAACCACAAGTGCCACCATTCCGTGTCGGTGATGTACTTTACATTTTATGCCATAAACTCCGGGCTTATCAAAAGTGACTTCCTGTGCATTTGACCCGGATATCATAAGAGGTTTAGCTCCGTCAGGAAGCATCCCTTGAATGCTATGAGCAGTATGAGAGCCAACGGTTCCTTTAAAAAGCACCTTGTCACCAGGTTCGATTTCTACGTAATCAGGAATGAATTGGTACATCTTGTCGATGTTTTCAGAATTCATGTCCATCACTTGTTTGATGACCTTTATTTCAGCAAACGCAGGGGCTGCAATAATAGATAGGATTAGTAAAATTAGGCGCATCGTATTCACTCTGTTAAATAAGAATTATTTTCAATAATGCTAATTTATTCAGGGTTTGGTTGGAAGTTGATTTTTACATCACACATGTGAATTAAAAGGGTTCTTGTGTTAGATCAAGCAAACAAACCGATGACCCAAGCTATAAACTGAATTCATCACGACATTAAAGGGCGAACAGCTTTGTTTACATTCCGAATAGGTAGGAGTGGTTTTCACAATTACACATAGTTTTTCACGCAAACGGTGTTCTACATGTATTTATAGTCTTCTATATATATTTGTAAGAACCTAAATGAAAATGATTGTCATTTACTTACGTTATTGGTAACCTATTGTGAAACTTTACAACATTCCGCTCAATGCACTGAAGTGTATATAAAATCCCGCTAAACCCTATCTAAACTGTGGTTATTCGTTTGCTTTGCTTGTTAATTAAGCATATCTACCTCTTTTGTTCTACCCCTTTAGGGTAGTTTGTTTTCGTAATTGATTTACATCATATTTTCATTTTCTTTCATAATTCATTATTCGCTCAGTTAAGAAATATATAACCTTCAGGAATTCTTATGAGCAAGATGAAGCTAGTCGTAATCGGTAACGGGATGGTCGGTCATCGCTATATCGAAGATTTAGTCGAGAAGACAGATGTTGCAAACATGGACATCACGGTGTTCTGTGAAGAACCACGTGTTGCGTATGACCGTGTGCACCTTTCTTCTTACTTTTCACACCATACTGCAGATGAACTTTCTTTGGTAAAAGAAGGCTTCTACGAGAAACACGGCATCAACATGCTGATCGGTGAACGTGCTATCAACGTTAACCGTGAAAAGAAAACAGTTTACTCAAGCACGGGTCGTGAAATTCAATACGACAAACTTGTTCTTGCGACTGGTTCTTTCCCGTTTGTACCGCCAATTAAAGGCCACGAAGGTAAAGACTGTTTTGTTTACCGTACTATCGAAGACTTAAAAGCTATCGAAGCGACGGCTAAGAATTCTAAATCTGGTGTTGTTGTTGGTGGTGGTCTACTTGGTCTTGAAGCGGCTGGTGCACTAAAGGCATTAGGTGTGACGACTCACGTTGTAGAGTTTGCTCCCAAGCTTATGGCAGAGCAGCTTGATCTTGCTGGTGGTAATCAACTTCGTCAAAAAATCGAACGTATGGGCGTAAACGTTCATACAAGTAAGAACACGCTTGAAATTGCTCCTGAAGGCACTGAAGCTCGTAACGTAATGCGTTTTGCAGACGGTACAGAGCTAGAAACTGATTTCATCGTATTCTCTGCTGGTATTCGCCCACAAGACAAACTTGCTCGTCAAATGGGCCTAGGTATTGCGCCTCGCGGTGGTATCGAGATTAACGATCACTGTCAAACGACAGACAAAGATATCTACGCTATCGGCGAGTGTGCATCTTGGAACCAAACATTCTACGGTCTAGTGGCCCCTGGTTACAAAATGGCGACCGTTGCGGTTGACCACGTTGTTGGTAACGAAAGCACATTTGAAGGTGCAGACATGTCTGCGAAGCTTAAGCTTCTGGGCGTGAAAGTAGGTTCTATCGGTGATGCTAACGGCCGCACTCCAGGTTGTAAGAGCTACGTTTACCAAAACGAAGAACAAGAAATTTACAAGCGACTAATCGTTTCTGAAGACAACAAGAAGCTGCTTGGCGCGGTAATGGTCGGTGATACGTCTGACTATGGTGATCTTCTTCAGCTAATGCTGAATGAAATCGACCTGCCAGAGCATCCAGATGCATTGATTCTTCCTGCTCACGCGGGTGCTGAAAAGCCAACACTTGGCGCGGATTCTCTTCCTGAGTCTGCTGTTATCTGTTCTTGTTTCGATGTAACTAAAGGCAAGATTGCACAAGCCGTTGCTGAAGGTCACCACACCATTGGTGATATCAAAGCAGTAACTGGTGCTGGTACTGGCTGTGGTGGTTGTATTCCACTTGTGACTTCAGTACTGAACGCTGAACTTGCTAAAGCCGGTATTGAAGTGAAGAACGACGTATGTGAGCACTTTGCTTACTCTCGCCAAGAGCTTTTCCACTTGATTCGTATCGAAGAAATCAAAACATTCGATGAGTTACTAGAGAAATACGGTAAAGGCTACGGCTGTGAAGTATGTAAGCCTCTAGCGGGTTCTATTCTTGCTTCTTGCTGGGGTGAGCACATCCTTAAGCCTGAGCTAGTGAAACTGCATGATACCAACGATAACTTCCTAGGTAACATCCAAAAAGACGGTACTTACTCTGTTATCCCTCGTATGGCGGGTGGTGAAGTAACGCCTCAAGCACTAAGCGTTCTTGCTGATGTAGCGGCTGAATACAACCTTTACACCAAGATCACAGGTGCTCAGCGTATCGGTCTATTCGGTGCTCAAAAAGATGACTTACCAGCAATATGGAAGAAGTTAGTTGCTGCGGGCTACGAAACAGGTCAAGCGTACGCGAAGGCGCTACGTATGGCTAAGACATGTGTCGGTTCAACTTGGTGTCGTTACGGCGTTCAAGATTCAGTTGGCCTAGGTGTGATGATCGAGAACCGTTACAAAGGCATCCGTACTCCTCATAAGATGAAGTTTGGTGTGTCTGGCTGTACTCGTGAGTGTGCTGAAGCTCAAGGTAAAGACTTAGGTATTATCGCGACTGACGCAGGTTGGAACATGTACGTATGTGGTAACGGTGGTATGAAGCCTCGTCACGCAGACTTACTTGCAAGCGACCTAGACCAAGAAACGCTGATCAAATACATCGACCGTTTCATGATGTTCTACATCCGCTCGGCTGCGCCACTACAACGTACTTCGGTATGGATGGACAACCTAGAAGGTGGTGTCGATTACCTACGTGAAGTGATTGTCGACAACAAGCTTGGCATCAATGACCAACTTGAAGCGGACGTAGCTGGCCTTGTGGGTAACTTTGCTTGTGAGTGGACTGACACTATCAACGACGAAGCTCAACTTAAGCGCTTCTCACACTTCATCAATGCTGATGACCGTGATGAAAACGTTGTGTTTGTTGACGATGGCCGTGAACAACACCGCCCAGCAACATTCACAGAAAAACACCCAGAAGCGAAGGGCGACATCCTTCACGTTGAACTGGTTTAATTGGGAGACGACATCATGGCATTTACCAAAGTTTGTAAGATCGAAGACATTATTCCAGGTACCGGTGTTTGTGCGTTGGTTGGTGGTGAGCAAGTTGCTATTTTCCGCCCAACTAAAGCCGAAGAAGTGTTCGCTATTAGTAACACTGACCCGTTTTTTCAATCAAACGTTTTATCTCGCGGTTTAACGGTTGAGCACAAAGGTGAGCTTTGGGTGGCAAGCCCACTTAAGAAGCAACGCTTTAACCTAGCAACAGGTGTGTGCATGGAAGACGAGAGCTTCAGTGTAAAAGCGTATAAAGCTCGCGTTACTAAAGGTGCTGTAGAAGTTTCAGTATAGTTAGTTCGAAACCATAGCTAGTGCGAAACCATAGCTAGTTCGAAACTTCGACACAGTTACTTAGCAAGATTTGATAGATCAAGGGTTCTAGTTATCGACATTGCCTTAATTCGGCAATTAGAACCTTTTCCTATCCGATTTCAACTTTTAATTTTAACTTTTTAAGGACAATCTTATGTCTACTGATTTTAAACCAGCAGAATTCGTTCAAACAATGATCGATGTAGGTGAAGCGAAAACGAAAACAGGTACTCGCGATCTTCTGATTCGAAGCACAATGGCAGGCATCATTCTTTCTCTTGCTGTTGTTGTGGCAATCACGACTATTGTGCAAACCGGCATTGGTATTGTTGGCGCTCTTGTGTTCCCTGTGGGCTTCGTCATTCTAAGTGTAATGGGCTATGACCTAGTAACAGGTGTATTTGGTCTTGCTCCTTTAGCGAAATTTGATAACCGTCCAGGTATTACTTGGGGTCGTATTTTACGTTGTTGGGGTCTTGTTGGTCTTGGTAACCTTATCGGTTCTTTAATTGTTGCAGTGTTAGTGGCAATTTCACTTACAGGTAACTTCTCTTTAGAACCAAACGCAGTTGCTCAAAAGTTCATTGCTGTTTCTACAGGTCGAAGCCTAGGGTTTGAAAACATGGGCATGGACGGCTGGATCACATGTTTCGTGCGCGGCATCTTCTGTAACCTAATGGTTTGTCTAGGTGTGATTGGTAACATGACTGCACGTACAGTTGCTGGTCGTGTAGCAATGATGTGGTTCCCGATCTTCATCTTCTTCGCACTTGTATTTGAGCATACAGTTGTAAACATGTTCCTATTCCCACTGGGTATGATTCTTGGCGCTGACTTCGGTATCGCGACATGGTTGAACTTCAACCTTATCCCAACAATCTTAGGTAACATCGTTGGTGGCCTACTGTTAACGTGTGTTCCTCTATACCTGACTCATGCTAAAACAGCTCCTTCTCTAGGCGCGAAGTAATACGGTAAACGTAAGTTAGTATGAGATTGAAAGCCCCAACAACGTGTTTGGGGCTTTTTTAGTTTGAAAGCTGTCAGTGTATTCTCGGGCAGACAACATTTTAGTTATCATAGATGCGTTGTTTGCTATTGAGCAAAACATCCGCAATAGATTGTTTTGTTATAATTATTTCTATCTTCGTTAGTATTTAGACTGAATATTTATTTCAACACCTGATAGTCTAAGAGTTAAGGATTTTGATAAGTCATCATGAATACAGTGACTTATCACATAGATTGAAGCTTGAGATAAAACAAGCAAACCTTCGGAGCGCAGAATGTCAGAAGTATCGTCATCGAATGTTAAAGAAGTAAGCAATGGATTTGTTTCATTGGTAGGTGCAGGTCCGGGCGACCCAGACTTACTTACACTAAAAGCCGCACGAGTGATTCAACAAGCAGACGTTTTGGTTTATGACCGCTTGGTATCAAAAGATATCTTAGCGATGGCTAATCCAGAAGCTGAAATGTTGTATGTGGGTAAGAAGCTCGATCATCACTGCGTACCACAAGATCAGATCAACCAACTATTGGTGACCAAAGCCCAAGAACACAAGCACGTTGTGCGTCTAAAAGGTGGTGATTCGTTTATCTTTGGCCGTGGTGGCGAAGAGTGCGAAACGTTAGCTGAGAATGACGTGAGATTTGAAGTGATTCCTGGCATTACTGCAGCCGCAGGAGCGACCGCATATGCGGGAATTCCATTGACTCACCGTGACCACGCGCAAAGCGTACAGTTTATTACGGGTCATTTGAAGAAAGATGGCGAAGATATTGACTGGCGTTCTCTTGCTCAACACAATCACACGATCGTGTTTTACATGGGCTTGAAAGAGAGTCCGAATATTCAGAAGAATTTACTCGATAACGGGATGCGAGAAGACATGCCAGTTGCGATTATCGAAAATGGCACTCGCCAAGAGCAGAAAGTGTTTAGAGGTGGGCTACGTGACCTAGCTGATCTTGCTGGCGTTGCAAAGAGTCCTGCACTGATTGTGGTTGGAAGTGTTGCTCAGCTCCATGAAAAACTGGCTTGGTTTAACAAGCAAGCTTAAGTGATTGATGATCAAGCTTAGCTTGTTAGCTTGTTAGCTTGTTAGCTTGTTAGCTTGTTAGCTTGTTAGCTTGGTTGATGGTTGATGGTTGATGGTTGATGGTTGTTTGCTTGATGGTTAACCAAAGGCTTAGCTGACCAAGAATCAAATACTGCAGCGGCTACTCTGTCGCTGCATTTCTTGTTGGCGCATGGGCATTTCGTCAATAATATTGGTGATTAAACTCCAATCGGTTTTACCACTCCACCTGTGTTTCTCTTTCCCGTCTTTGCCAATCAACACGGCAGTGTGTGAACCTTTGGGTATTCCATAACTGTTAGTCACTGCATCCAAATTAAACTCTTCAACTAACCATGCAGGAACGGTGTAGCCGCTTTCGGCGATGACCATGATAACTACATCTCGCTCGTCCAATTGACAATTGTTAATCAAGACTTCATTGAGAAACTCTTTTACGATCGAATCATCTGTTGGAGCGAAATAAATAACACTGCGGTGTGGCAGAGCTTTGGAATGAGAGTAGGCTGGGTAGGCGTGTAACGAGTTGACTGACAGAATCATAAACATAACCGTGCTTGTTATTAAAGCGTTCAGTGTTTTGGAAATTACGTTTGTTACCGATGCCTTAGTTATCGCTGCCTTAGTTATGGCTGCGTTAGCTATTGCCGCGCAGCAACGTCTCAATACTGAGTCAATGGTGTCGCTGCCAAGGCATGATCTGATTATTTGTCGGTACTGCATGTTCCACCTTCCTCGATAAACCCAAACAAGCTCTAAGTTAATGGCAACTACGTTAAGCCAATAACAACTACGTTAAGCATAGCTAATGAGTTCATTTTTATTAAAGAAAGCGACTCGCATTTTAGAAGTGAATAGAATAGGGTATACGGAAAATCTAAAGGTATGAATTTATGGAAAACATAGCAATTTTGGTCGACGTTCAGAACGTTTACTATACAACACGTGATAAATACCGTTCTAACTTCGACTATAACCAGTTTTGGTATGTTGCCACGGAAGGACGTAACGTTGTCGAAGCCAATGCTTACGCAATCTCAAGCCAAGATCCTAAACAGCGCCAATTCCACCATATCCTTCGTGGTGTTGGTTTTAATGTGAAGCTAAAACCGTTTATTCAGCGTCGTGATGGTAGCGCCAAAGGGGATTGGGATGTCGGTATCGCGTTAGACGCGATAGAGCTTGCGGAGACGGTTGATACGATTGTTTTGGTATCAGGAGACGGTGATTTTGAAATCTTGGTAGAGCGAATCAAAGAGCGTTTTGGAAAGCCTGTTGAAGTGTATGGCGTTCCTGGGTTAACAGCTCAAAATCTTATCGATTCTGCCTCAAAATTTGTACCGATTGAAAAAGATTTTCTTCTATAGAGGAAATCACGCACTTTATAATTGAAATCAATAATAACGATAATTAGAATGCAAACAGTTCTTATTTATCGGTGTGTGAAATGTCTCGTGTTTTAGTTGTTGATGATGATATTCAGTTGTGTGAGTTACTGGGTGAAGTGTTGGAAAATGAAGGGTATCACGTTGATACCGTTCATTGCGGTGAATCAGCTCTAGAGTTTATTCAATCAAATCCTGTTGATTTAGTCTTACTCGATGTGATGCTCCCCAATTTAAGTGGTATTCAAGTCGCTAGACGTATTTGTCAGCGTTTTGCTACTCCTATCCTTATGCTAACTGCGCTTAATGACGATGCCTCCATGCTAGATGGCTATCAAGCCGGGGCAGATCAATACATCGCTAAGCCTTTCAATGTTCCTGAGCTTTTGACCCGGATTAAGGTGATCTTACGCCGGGTTGGGTTTGAGCGACAAAGACAATCAATGGCTTCATCTAATCAAGGTTTGTGCGAGCAACTTACCCGTTTACCTTTAACGGGCACTGAAAAAGAGTTGCTCGATTATCTGATCAAAAATAATGGCATCGTTGTATCAAAATCTGACTTGCAAATACATGTCTTGAAGAAAGAGCTGTGTCCATTCGACCGTAATCTAGATATGCATATCAGCAATATACGTCGAAAATTGGTGCAGGCTGGCTTATCAAAGCAACATATTAAAACTGTGCGCGGTCAAGGCTACAGCTACCTAGAGTCGGTAGGAGTATGAGTAACTGGTTTCTACGGTGCCCTGATTTCGTTATCAAGCGTAAGGATGGCTTAACGTTTCAGCTGTTCAGTTGCCTGACCGTGATTTTAGTCAGTATCCTCATCCTTCAAGGTGTCGCAGAACGAGCGCTGATGAAAGCCTTGTTGAAGGTACCTGAACCTGTCAAAGCTGAAATGTTGGATTTGGCTTATCAAGCTAATGTACTGATCGAAGAAGGGGACATGGATGAGCTTGCCGACTGGGGCAATGCCCAACGTTATTATTTATTCATTATCGATGAAAACAACCGACCTATTACCCACCGAAACATGCATCCGCATTTTGAATTTAAGTTGAAGTACCTGCGTACATTAGACCATCAACTCAGTGATCGTGTGAGTAAGCCTATCTTCGGCTTGCCACTTGATAACGGCAATACACTCGTGATCCAACTGCCAGGGCAGTTTCATCCAGCAAAATCCTTTGCTCCGTATTCCTATGCGCTGAAAGCTGTGATTGCTTTGATCGTGTTATCGCTGTTTTCCATTATTATGGCGAAAAGTCTGCAGCAGCCACTCGATCGTTTAAGGGAGGCCAGTCGAAGGCTCGCACAAGGAGACTTTTCAGTGAGTGTCGTGTCTGAGTTGGATTCAACTACACGTGAATTCAATGAGCTTGCCAATGATTTTGACCATATGACCTTTGAGATTAAGTCTCTGGCTGAAAAGCAGCGTCGTTTGATTCGTGATGTATCACATGAGTTGAGGACACCGTTAGCAAGGCAGAATCTCGCATTACATTTACTACGTAGTAAGGTCGATGAAAAAAGTATGGGTTTACTCGAACGGATGGAAAGTGAAACGGAAGAGATGAATAAGCTGGTGGGTGAAATTCTTGAGTTCAGCCGCCTAGAAACCTCTCGTTATGATTCTAAGTTAACTCCAATGCATCTTGAGCAGTATTGCTCAATGCTCATTGTACAGATGCAAAATGACTTGAAACCTAATCAAACTTTGACTGGTGATTTGGAAACAGCAACATCAATGGTTAATGTTGATGAGAGGCTACTTTTGAGGGTGATCAGTAACCTTGTAGGAAATGCGATCAAATACGCAGGGGGCAATGCGGATATTGTCGTTAAGACCTACGGGCAGGTTAATGATAAGCGTTACAGTGTCATTTCTGTGGAGGATGATGGTGAAGGTATTCCAGATAACAAGATTGCAGATATCTTTGACCCGTTTACCCGCATCGAGTCAGCCAGAGATAAACAGTCTGGTGGTTACGGTCTTGGACTCGCGATCGTTAAGGAAGCTATGGGAGTGATGAATGGGCATGTTACCGCTGAGAACAGAGAAGGTGGGGGACTTAGAGTGAACCTTATGTTTCCTATCGTAGATTAAGCTTTAGGCTCAGCATTCACGCTCAGCCCCTGTAATGAGAAAATAGATGAGAGTTGAATCGTTTCGGCTCAAAGTGAACCCAATAAAAAACGCCACTGTATCAGCAGTGGCGTTTTTGTATACACGCTTTTCATTATCAGGCTAAGGCACAGCCATTAATTGCGCCTTGGCTTGAAAGTAAGAGCACCAGAGAAGCTAGATTATGCCTGTTGGCGTGCTAGCTTTACTTCTTCTTCTTTCTCACCGGCTGCTGGGTCATTGAAGCGAGCTTCGTCAAAAGATCCTTCAGATTTAGCCACAATGATAGTTACGGCACTATCACCAGTGATGTTTACGGCAGTACGGATCATGTCAAGAAGACGGTCAACACCCATGATTAGAGCAATACCTTCAAGCGGTAGACCAACTTGGTTCAATACCATCGCTAGCATAACAAGACCAACACCAGGAACACCTGCGGTACCAACAGACGCCAATGTCGCTGTTAGGATCACCATTAGGTAATCACCCATAGTCAGGTCGATGTTGTACGCTTGTGCGATAAACGCCGTTGCAACACCCTGCATGATAGCAGTACCGTCCATGTTGACAGTTGCGCCTAGTGGAACTGTGAACGAAGCGACTTTGTTGTCTACGCCCATGCGGTTTTTAGCCGTTTCCATTGTCACTGGAATCGTTGCGTTTGAAGATGCTGTTGAGAATGCAAACATGATTGCATCTTCCATCTTACGTAGGAACGTAATTGGGCTAAGGCCTGTAAACCCTTTAAGCATCGCACTGTAAGTTACTAAACCGTGTAACAGTAGAGTACCAGCTAACACTAAGAAATATTCCGCTAGGTTCCAAATTGCGCTTAAACCAAGGCCAGAGAACAGCTTCGCCATCAAGAAGAACACACCGTAAGGCGCAAGGTTCATCAGCAGCGCAACCAGTTTCATTATTACTTCGTTCAAATCAGAGAAAACCGCAGCGATACGCTCACCTGGTTTACCCGCTGCACTGATTGCAATACCAAACAACACAGCAAATACGATAACTTGTAGCGTTTTGCCCTCAGCCATCGCCTGAATAGGGTTGGTCGGGAACATGTCGATGATGACTTGGCCCAAAGAAGGAGCATCAGCTGATTTGAAAGAGCTCGCAGCAGTAAGATCCGCACCCGCTCCAGGTTGGAACAGGTTACCTATAGTCAATGCTAGAGTGATAGCAACGGCTGTAGTACCGATATAAAGTGCAAGCGTTTTGCCACCCATACGGCCAAGAGTTGATAAATCTTTAAGAGAGCTTGTACCGCACACGAGTGAAACGAAGACGAGTGGTACAACAAGCATTTTTAAACTGGCGACAAAGATCTGTCCGCCTACTTCAAAGAGTCCGTTAACGATGTAGTTGTTAACAAATCCGCTGTCTGCAAAAAGGGATTGAATGGCAAATCCCGTTAATATGCCCACGACCATGCCGAGGATAACTCGACCAGTTAGAGACATAGGTTTCTTGGTATTCATTTAGAACACTCCTTATTATTTATAACTTTGATACCTTTCCAAAGTGAGCAGGAGATTAGCAGTCGGTTGTTTAAATCGAAAAACAAAAAATGAGTTTGGAATTACAGATGTGATCATAATCACTGATAATCGTTCAAATAAAACAAATTAAAACAAATTAATTCACCATTCATTTACATTTATCGAGTGTTTTATACAAAAAATCGTCGTTCTGAAGGTAATAAATAAGATAAGAGGATTTTGTTATAGATGTTTGCTTATTACATTGACTGCGCAAATGGCGGTGTTTCAAAAAGTTTGGGGCAGAGAACCGATTTTTAATTCAAGTGCTCGTTAAATGACTGTATTGAAATGGTTTCTTTTAACTGCAGGTTAACGGCTCGTCAGCTCGTCTTTACAAAACTTTACGAATGCAAAGAATGTAAATTTAATGCAAATAGTAATAGTTATCACTTATATTCCCCCTCGAAATAATTCAGTGGTACCGGAAACGGTCTAACGGACACATCGAATAAATAACAAAGTGTTCGTCTAAAAGAATAAAAGTGGAGAAAAGGACATGTTTTCAAAAAAGCCATTGGCTTTAGTGATCGGCGCAGTATTAGCTTCACCAGCAGTATTGGCAGAAGCAGTAAAAACTGACGAGCATATGGTTGTTGAAGGTCGTGATTACGGTTATAAAGCCGACACGAATACAACAGCAATGCGCATGGAGGCGACTCAATTAGAGACTCCAGGACAAGTTACGATTATCAGTGAACAAATCATTGATGAGCAACGCGCAAGCACGCTTGGCGAAGTATTAAAAAATGATGCGTCAATTTCAGCGGGTTCTAAATCAACAAACCGTGAGCGCTTCAACCTACGTGGTTTCTCTCTAGGAAGCAGTTCTGGTTACTTGCGCGATGGCGTTCAACACTGGTCTCATTACCGTCAACCGGTAGAACTACTAGAACGTGTTGAAGTACTAAAAGGTCCTGCAGGTTTGCTCTACGGTAAATCAGCACCTGGTGGCCTTGTTAACATGGTTGCTAAGAAGCCTACGTATGAAACTCAAGTTAACGTAAGCCAAGACATTGGTTCTGACAGCTACACACGTACTACCGCAGATGTAAGCGGTTCATTGAACGATGATCAAACTCTACGAGCTCGTCTTATTGTTTCACAAGAAAACCAAGACTCTTACCGTACACGTTTTGACGGCACAGATGTAGAGACTGACCGCTTTGTTGGTGGCCTATTTGTTGATTACGATATCAACGAAGATGTGATGCTATCTGCGCATTACGATCGTACTCAAGAGTTGGGTGATCTAGATAACGGCTCAAAGATTGATACAAAAACAGGTAAAGCGATTACCCCTAATACGGTTAATGACCAACGCTTCGCACAAACAGACAACGACGTAGCAAACTACGGCGTGGCTGTTACAGCAAACTTGAGCGATACATGGGCAGTTAAATCGGGTATCAGTCGTCAGTTTTACGAGCGTCGCCGTACTGAATCAGATAACGTTATTGATTCAAAGAAAGACAAAAAAACCAAGAAAACACTAGGTTATGGTTACAAAGTGTCAGACCGTCATGATGAGTGGACGTTTGATACGGCTTACGTAGATTTTACTGGTGATGTTGATGCATTTGGTGTGAATCACCGTCTGTTGGTGGGTGCAAATGGGTTGCACTACGATTACAAGCGCCTGTACGTATCAGACTACGCTTGTTTTAACGCTTCAGAAGCAGACACAATGAAAGAGTGTGGCAAAGGCTTTGATATGCCTGCAGACATTCACTATAACAACGATGATTCAGTATCACACTCGAAGAGCCAACACTACGGTCTATATCTTCAAGATTTAGTGACGTTCAATGAGCAGTGGCAAGCACTTGCTGGTGTTCGTTTCGCTTACGATGATACGACGAGCAGTTCTGGTAAAGAAGAGAGCTACAATAACATCCTACCTAAGTTCGGTGCGATTTACTCTCCGGCGCCAAACGGTTCTATTTACGCGGTTTACTCTGAAAGTTTTGAACCTGTAAGTGAGATTTCTGATAAAGATGATGTGAACTTCGGCCAGTCTCAAGATGCGAAGAAAGGTACACTTTATGAGCTAGGCTCAAAGTGGGAACTGTTTGATGAGCGTTTATTCGTATCAGGAGCAGTATTCCAGATCACACAAACGAACATGCAAGTTACAGAAGATCTTCCTGCATCTCATGCAAAAGATACTCGTACTACACAGGTGGGTGAGCAAGTTCACACCGGTGCGGAGCTAGCTGCGACGGGCTACGTAACGGATGCGTTCTCTGTAAGTGCATCAACAATGTTCTTAGATGCTGAATATAAGAATGACCCTGCTCTTAATGGTAAAACACCAGCAGACGTTCCTGAATTTACTGCAAGCATCTGGTCTACTTACGCATTCAACAACGGTACTGACGTTAACCTAGGTGTATATCACGTAGGTGAGCGTTACACTGAAAGTGCTAACACGTTTAAGAAAGACGCATACACTCGTGTAGATGCAGGTGTTGCACATACTATTAAGTACGATGAGAACTTAGATTTTGTTGCACGCTTTAATGTAGAGAACCTGTTTGATACAGATTACCTAGAAGGCGGCAGCACTCGCGGCGTTGTTGTTGGTGAAGGTCGTAACTACATGGCTACGTTACAGGTAAAATACTAATTTGTTAGTAGGGTACTATTGGTAGCTTAAATATTAAGGGGAAGGTTTCGACTTTCCCCTTTCTTGATTCTGCTATTTAGTAAAAATACCCCTAGCAATGCGAGTGGTTTTTAATGATAATGAGACTGCTTATCAATAAAACTCATTTGTTCTTCTTCTAAAGTAAATGACTACAATTATGAATCTTTTAAAAACTAGCCTAGCACTTGCCATCAGTTTGGTTGCAACGTCATCGATGGCAAACAGCTTGGATCAAGCTCAATCAATTCAAAACAAGACCAATAACGCGTCGGCTTCAAGCCAGAAGGTTATTGATAAAAGCTCACAAGCAACATTATTGCTGCAAGCTGAGGTTGAGCGTCTGCAAGAAGAAGTGAAAAATTTAGAAATCTATCACGATCACCTTGCCGCATTGGTTAAGAGCCAAGATCAAGAAGCGCAGAGTATTGAAGGGCAGATCGACGAAATCAAACTAACACGTCAAGGTGTAGTGCCTTTGATGTACAAGATGATCGATGGTCTCCAGGAAGTTATTGAAAGCGATCTACCTTTCAAGACAAATAGCCGTCTGCGTCGCGTTGAAAAGCTGAAAGCGATGATGACTCGTGCTGATGTCAGTGATGCTGAAAAATATCGCCGTATTTTAGAGGCGTACCAAATTGAAGTGGATTACGGTATTAAGCTAAGTTCTTATTCAAGCCGTGTCGAGTTAAGTCAAGATAAAGTGCTTGAAGTTGATATTTTGCATCTTGGCCGCATTTCACTGGTCGCTCGTAACTTAAATGGTACCCAATATTGGTCTTGGGCCCAAAATAGCGATCAATGGCAAGAGTTGGATTCTTCGATGAAATCTGAGTTGGACAAAGCGTACGATATTGCTAATAAGCAAGCGTCTCCAAGCTTAATTACTTTACCTGTTTCTTTAACTGTTGCGGAGGTTAAGTAATGAACTTAAAGCCATTAGCAGCATTGCTTTGCATTACGTCAATTTCATTTTCTGCTTTCTCTGCATCAGACACGACAGCTCAGCTTGTTAACAAAGCAAAATCAGAGAGTCGCACGCAAGCGTCTCATAACGTAATTCGTGAAGCTGACTTTAAAAAGACAGAACAACAACTCAAAGCGATCAAAGCACAGCTTGAAGCTAAACGTAGCTCTATTCAAGGTGCGACCGATGTTCTGACTCAGACATTCAGTGATAACGAAAACAAGCTTGCTCGTTTAGAAGAGCAACTGCGTTTAGAAACAGGTAGCTTAGGTGAGTTGTTTGGCGTTGTAAGACAAAATGCAAAAGACCTTGAACATGAGCTTACGGATACAGTAACTAACGTAGATCGCGCAGCGTATACAGAAACTGTTTATCAAATCGTGGACGCAAAATCATTACCGTCAATGCCCCAGTTAACAGGTCTTTGGTTGAGCATGATGGAGCAAATTCAAGCAAGTTCAGAGATAAGCAAGTCGACAGTTTCACTAGTTAATAGTGAAGGGGTTACTGAAAAGGCAGAAGCTTATCGACTGGGTTCTATTGGCTTAGTTGCTGAGTCAGGTTACGTATGGTGGGATGCTAGACATCAAGATGCAATAGTTTACTTGAAGCAGCCTTCACAAGGTCCAACACTGGCGTCGCTTTCTACTTTAGCGAATGGTGAAGTGTCTAACGTGGTCGTCGATCCCTCTCGTGGATTCATGCTAGAACAATTAGCTTTGGAACCAAGCCTAGCTGATCGCCTGCAAGCAGGTGGCCTAGTTGGTAAAGTTATTCTTGGCTTGTTGGCAATCGGCTTAATCATCGCATTGGTTCGTGGTATTTCTTTGGCTATCGCTCGTCAGAAGATTCGTGCACAGCTTAAGAACCCAAAACAAGCTGGCAATAACCCTCTGGGTCGTGTTCTTGCGGTTTACAGCAAAGAGAAAAATCAAACAGTAGAAGCATTAGAACTGCGACTTTTAGAAGCGGTAGTGGATGAACAAACTCACCTAGAGAAAGGTTTATCAATGCTGAAGCTTCTAGCTGCTCTAGCACCAATGCTTGGCTTGCTAGGTACCGTAACCGGCATGATCGAAACATTCCAAGTGATCACACAGTTTGGTAATGGTGACCCTAAAGTAATGGCGGGTGGTATTTCGATGGCACTTGTTACAACGGTACTTGGCCTTGTTGCTGCAATGCCACTGCTATTGGCACACAACATTCTGAGTACTCAGTCAGAGAACATTCGAAATATTCTGGAGAAGCAGGGCATTGGCCTTGTTGCTGAGCAGGCAGAGAAGTCTATTGAACCAAGCGCTGTTATTTCACAAGTTGGGACTGCCGCGTAATGGATATTTTGTCGGGTTCTCTATTACCAGCGAGTTGGTTAACGAGTAACTGGCTGCTGTCTTTATCAAACTTTATGGAGCAGGGCGGTTTCGTCCTGTGGTGGCTAGCGGCTGTCGTCCTCGTTTTTTGGGTACTTGTGGTAGAACGTGTGCTTTATCTCGCGTTCTACTTTCCAAAGCAGCGTCAAGCTTGGATTAATCAGTGGCATGAAAGAGAAGATCACTCTTCTTGGCATGCTAAAGCCATTCGTGAAGGTTGGTTGGGGCAAGCGAGTATTTTACTTAACCAAAACTTGAACTTTATTAAGCTGTTAGTTGCTATTTGTCCGATGTTGGGTTTGCTCGGTACCGTAACCGGTATGATCTCCGTTTTTGATGTCATGGCGACTCAAGGAAGCAGTGACCCTAAATTGATGGCTTCAGGTATCTCGTTGGCAACGTTGCCAACCATGGCGGGTATGGTTGCTGCACTAGCGGGCATGTTTGTTCACGCTCGCTTAGCGAAAGTGTGTAACCGCTTAGAATTGAAATTAGAAAAATCTTTAAGGAGTCAACGATGAGACTCGGTCGACGTCATTCTAAAAACGAAGAGGCTCAAATAGACCTTACTTCGATGCTTGATATCGTATTCATCATGCTTATTTTCTTCATTGTGACGAGTTCATTTGTTCGTGAATCTGGTGTTGAAGTCAATCGCCCGCAAGCTTCAAATGTAGTGAGCCAAAAAGATGCAGGTATCTTTGTCGCGATTACTTCTGCGAATGACATCTTCATTGACAAACGTGTCGTGGATGTTGAACGTGTTCAAGCGACGTTAGAACACTTGTTGCTAGAACAACCTGATGCTTCTTTGGTTATTCAGGCGGACGAGCATGCTTATAACGGTACGGTTGTTAAAGTGATGGACGCTGCCAAAGGTGCGGGTGTTAAAAATATTGCGCTTGCAGCTGAAAAGCGATGATCTTGGAGGATCTTAATCAATGATTCGCCTATTTCTTGCATTACCTTTAGCGGGAGCGTTGGGTTTAGCACTGTTTTCTTTCATGGCTTGGATGGTCGATAATGGGCACCAACGTTCGCCAGACAACAGTGAGACGTTAAGTTTCAACATGGTGATGGTTGAACAAGAACAAGAAGTACAGAGAAGACAACGTGCAGTCCCGGAACAACCCGAAATGCCAGAGCCGCCACCGCAAGCGCAAACGTCTCAGTCGCAAGCTGAAGTAACGCCTCTGAATTCAATGTCTTCACTGTCTTCACTGGATTTGAATACTTCAATTGAAGGCCTAGCGATTAACGCTCCAACATTTTCTGATTTTGGGTCAAATCAACAGGTAATGCCGCTTTATCGAGTTGAACCTCGTTATCCAGCAAAAGCGCTCAAGCGTGGCGCTGAAGGGTATGTCATTTTGTCTTTTACAATCGATGAAACAGGACGTTCTGTTGATATTCAAGTTACGGATGCAAATCCACGTCGTATGTTTGAACGTGAAGCGATAAGAGCACTTAAAAAATGGAAGTATCAACCCAAAGTCGTCGATGGAAAAGCGGTAGCTCAGGTTGGTCAAACCGTGAAACTAGAGTTTAAGTTGGCAAAATGATGAAACAGATATGGATATTAGTGGGCTTGTTGATACTGCCCCTTACAGTACCGGCAAAAGAGCTAACCCAATACACCGTTATTCGTGTTCAAAAGGCGAATAAACTTGCTCAAGAGGAGCACGTTAAACAGGCGATTGAGGTTTTGGCTAGTTTAGAGTTATCTAAAGGCTATGACAAAGCCTATGTCGCTCGCATGCTTGGTGTGTTTTACTGGCAAGATGGTAAAACAGAGACGGCAATCAAGCAGCTTACTTATGCAGTGGATAGTGGCTTATTGGTCGATGAGCAAGCTTGGGTAACGAAACGTATGTTAGCTGATTTGCTGCTTAGCGAGCAGCATTTTAAAGCGGCATTACCACACTATTATGAGCTCGTTAAAACAGCACCGGAAACTGAAAAGAAAGACACGCTATGGATGCGAATTGCTCAAGCTGAATACCAAATTGAAAACTGGACGAAAGTACTGGCGGCTATAGGTAATCATAACAAGTTTAATTCAAAACCACAGTTGTCGCCTCTCTCGTTAAAGCTGGGTGCTCAACTACAGTTAAAACAATGGAAGCAATCAATTCCTACGTTAGAAAGTTTAGTTGAACTTCAACCCGAAAAAGACAACTGGTGGCGTCAACTGGTCGGGATTCAGTTAAGGCTAGAGCGTAGCCGAGATGCGTTGAATACCTTAGCGCTTGCTGAGCTACAAGGTGTTGAACTGAATAATTCAGACCGTAGGCTACTTGCTCAACTGTACGCGAAACGAGGCATCCCTGAGCGCGCTGCGCAAGAAATTAGCAAGTTAGATGACGCAAACAGCGATGTTCAACTTCTGGCTGAGCAAGCAACCTACTGGCAGCTAGCGAAAGAGTGGGACAATGCTATTGAAGTGTGGACGTTAGCGTCGAACATGAACACTCGATACCATTGGAATGTTGCTCAATTATTGGTTCAGCAAGGTTACTACGAGCGAGCTCTGGTTGTTTTAGACAAAGTGAAAGACAAGAACAAGCAAGCTGACGTTGCGTTAGCGAAAGTACGTTCATGGTATAAGTTGAAGAACTTAGATAATGCTCTCGCTCAAGCTAAGCGGGCGAACAACATTGAACCGTCTCCTGAGGCTAAAGGGTGGATCAAATATTTGACTCAGCTGAGAACGGTAAGCGAAAGTGGAAACGCCTAATCACATATAGTTAGAAGCTAGAAAACAGAGTACTAAATAAGACAGTGAAAGGGTGTCATTTGAATGTTCAAATGACACCCTTTTTTTGTATTCAATAGACTTAAATCGTAAACCTAGGTGCTTGAGCGGTGCTGTTGTTTGACTGAGGTAAGAATAAAGATAAAGAGAATTCAAGTTAAAGGCTGCACATCTCACCACTGTGTGATCCCGCAATGATCACTCCGCTTTGGTCTACAATCCAGTTAATGGTGCAGTCACGATAGGGGTTTTTGAAAGAATGTTGTATTTCACCATTCTCGAGTGAGGTTTGAGTTTCTACCCAAGCAAATGTGCGTGACTCCCAAAATGTAACGGCTTGAGAGTGGGGCGTTAAATACAACGTTTGAGCATCTGCAATATTGGAACCGATGTAACTCTCGATATGTTCGTCAGTACTAACAATCTGGCTAGTACAAGCGCTGATAAAAATCATAGCAATGGGAATATAGATACGCATTAAAAATCCTTTTTAGTGAGTATGATTATTCATATATCTAAATATACAACAGCGTTATTTAAATTTGTAAACACGCCATTGCAGTATCTCTATTTTAGCCATGCTTAATACCAACCTTTGTCTGAAAACGTGACATACCGACGAACAGGAGTGGACATACTTGAGTTATCTCAGTGAAGAGTATTTTATTGCGTCCTTTTCAAATCGAGCGACTTTAGTGCCTACTGATTTTAGTGCTCGTTGATATGCATCAACATCATGCCCGACAACAGATAATGCAGCGTCGTAAGGCGATATTGCTTTTTCGAGTTGTTCTATTTTGTAACCAAGTTGGTCTAAAAGATAAATGACAGAGGCGCCACTGTTATAAAAAACGTAGAATCCAAAGTGCCACTTTACGTCTTTTTTATTTTTTAGATTCAAGCTAAAACTTCTTCCTTTATCGAAGCTCAAGCTATTGTTTTTATATACTTTTCTGGCAGTTAAGACGGTGATGTATTCTGCCGAGCCTTCTATGCGTTCTTGTGCTAGGGCCATGTTTTCAACCAACGATGTATTGTCGTTAAGCATTTGTCGTTGCCTAATTGCCACATATTGTTTCAACAGCTCACGAGCTTCCACCTTAGTCAATTTTCTAGGTAGTCCATCAAACAGCTCGGTGAGTATTAACTCGTTTTGGATAATGCTTTTGGTTGTAGGGTAATTGTCAACGTCCTGTCGCCAATTGCTTTTGTTCGCCCAAGAGGTTTGATAGATGTGGAATACCTCATGAGGCGCAAATAAAAGGTCATTGGTAAATGGGTGTTGATTGTTAGCGACTGCATCCGTGTATTTTTGTGCGTAGTATTTGTGACCATCAATAAGTAAGTCGAAGGTGTACAGGTTATTTGAACCGTTGTTTATCTTAGTTACGGCACTATGCATTTCCTTTTTGTATTCATAGATTTTCATACCACCAGATTCTGCTGAACTGATCTTGGTCGCACTTTTTAGAACTGACTGAGGATTAATAATGAATGCATTTATAGGCTGATCCTTAGCATTGACACGAATGAGGTAGTGGGGTCTTTTGGCGTAATTATATCCATCCCAGTAATTCAATTTCATGTACTCTCAGACCTGTTTGATCATCGCTTTGTCAGCCACATTTTCAACGCTAGCAACGGCCGTCGGTGTCGTGGATTTAGGTGAACTCGAGCTTGAATTTGAATTACAAGCAGACAGTAGAAGAATGGTTACCCCTAGCAATAAACTTTTCATGATGACCCTTATCTAAGCAAATATTGGTTAATACATTAACGGTATTCTCAGGTTCGTTCTGTAATAACTTGTAACTCGGTTACTTACATTAGGAGAACGTAAATAATGTAAATTGAATGCCAATACGAATGATTATCAACTAAATTGTCGCCATAAAATCTATAGGTATTGGTTTGTATGTCGTTAAAAAGTAGGGCAGTTCAATCATGGGCTCGTCGACTCCATGTTTATATTTCTATGGCGCTGCTGTTTGTTGTTCTTTTCTTTTCAGTGACAGGCATCACCCTTAATCGCCCTGAGCTATTCGAATCAAGCCAACCCAATATCCAACGTTCTACGCTAACGCTTCCCACGAGTTTGTTTACGATCCAAGACGGTCGACTGAAAGCCGACGAGTCTGCTTTTGAAAAGTTTTTATTTGAAGAAGCAAACTTATCTGGCGTTCCTTCGGGGTTAGACATCTACGCAGAGATTGAAGACGGTGAGTTACTCATCGGTGAAGTGTCTATGGACTTCAAAGGACCTGGCTACAACGCTTCTGTGTTTGTCGATGTGACTTCTGAAATGGTGGAAGTCGAAACAACGAATTATGGCGTTATCGCATTGTTGAATGACCTACACAAAGGGCGTAATAGCGGTGAAGTGTGGAAATGGTTTATCGATATCACAGCGCTGCTGATGATCTTCTTTGTACTGACTGGCGTGTGCTTACTGTTACCTAAGAAAAAAACGCTCAATACCTCCATTAAATGGACGGTATTTGGGTCTGCAATCTCACTTGCTATCTATTTTGTCGCCGTACCTTAACCCTCCATTAGGTTGATGAGTCTGCTTGATGAATCAGCTTGAAGAACGAACTAAAGGTTAAACGGATTTAAAAGGTTGTTAAACATGAAAAAAATGAATTGGAGTAAGGCTCTTTTGGCTTTGTCTCTTTTGCCTAGCCTTGGAATGGCACAAGCGATTCCTGATACGGCGAAATTGGATGTGAATTTAGAGTTGCCCAAGATTGATACCTCTATGTATGCGCGTCCTTACGTGGCGGTGTGGGTAGAAAACAGTGAACGAAAGTCAGTGAAAACCATTGAGCTTTGGGTCGGTAAAGATGAATGGCTAAAAGACTTACGCAGTTGGTGGAGAAAAGTTGGCCGTTACGATCGTGAACTTGTCGATGCTGTGACTTCTGCAACACGCCCGGCTGGTCAATATCGTTTCGTTTGGGATGGCAAGAGCGACAGCGGTGAAACCCTTGAACAAGGTGAGTACACGGTGCATGTCGAAGTCGTTCGTGAACACGGTGGCCGTAACTACCTTCGCCAAAAAGTATCACTGACAGATTCAAACGCCTCTTATGAATTAAAAGCAACGGAAGAGACGGGGAAAATTATCTTGAGCTACATTGCAAAATAATTAGCACGTCGGATAACACAAGCTGTGCTTTACAAGCGACAGAAAAATCAAAGATTGGAATCGTAGGCGCCATCGAGCGACACGGTTAAAGATTACAAATAATGGAATTGAACATGATGAAACAGACAAAAATAAAGGCGCTTGCTCTTGCAGGTGTAATGGCGTTCGGTCTAGCAGCAACGACGACAGCACAAGCTCACCCTCGTTGGGTTTTGCCTTCTCATTTCACCGTTTCTAAAGAAGGTGGTGACTGGTTAACATTTGATGTGACGGCATCCCACGGTACGTTTGTTTTTGATAAGCCAGCAGGAAGTGATAAAGCATTCGTTATCATGCCTGATGGTCGTAATGAGCGTCCTAACTTCGTTGTAAAAGGCAAGCGTCGCTCAATGTTTGATTTCTATTTTGAGGAAGAAGGTACACACAAAGTAGCAATCAACAACGAACCAACGTACTGGACACAGTACAAAGCGGGTCGTCGTGACACAGTAAAATGGATTAAAGCGACTAAAGCTGAGCGTGATGCATTATTACCTGAAAAATCACGTGACGTGGTAACTCAAGTCGGTTTCACTCGCGCAGAAAGTTACATCACAGTAGGCAAGCCGACGGATTCAGTTTTCAAAATTGAAGGTAAGCTTCTTGAAATGAAGCCGGTTACACACCCTTCAGACATCGTTGAAGGCGAACCAGTGACATTCCAATTCTTCTACAACGGTGAAATCCAGAAAGACGTAAAAGCGGAAATTACTCGTGAAGGTACGCTTTACCGCAATCACCAAGAGCAGATTGATGTAGTGAGCGATGAAAACGGTGAAATCACGTTTACTCCAGACGTAGCGGGTCGTTACGTAATGAAAGCGAACTACAAAGGTGAGTTGGTTGACAACCCACTGGCAGACAAAGCAAGTACGAATGTGCACCTGACATTCGAAGCATTGCTTCAATAGTCGTTTTTATCGGGAGAAAGCTCCTGATTATTAGATAAAAAGAGACAAGGGCTCATTAGAGCCCTTTAACGGTCAGTATACCACTGAAAATTTGTAACGTGGCGAGGGTACGAACGATGAAAATAACAATAAAAGCAAACACCATAATTGCCCCGTGCTTAGCTCTGGGGCTTGGTTTAGCGGCATTACCTGCGCAAGCACACTTTCCATTGATGAGCTGTTGGTTTGAAGGCAAAACGGTTGCCTGTGAGGCGGGTTACTCTGATGGTAGTAAAGCGATAGATTACGCAGTCGCGATGTACGACTATGAAGACAACTTGATAGCGAAAGAGATGACGGATAAACGCTCTATTGTCGAATTTCCAAACCCAAATTCTGAGTTTTACCTTGTGTTTGATTCAGGTCACGAGTTTCCTGTTGAAGTCGACGTTGTAGAGATCAAAGAAAAATGATGATTCAAAGTGTACGCGCTGACACAGGCGGAAGAGAGGGCAAGTGGGTTGGCCTAATCATTATATTCATCCTTTGTTTTGCGACGGTTGCTATTCCGTTTAATCAAGCAGAATCTCATATCGAAGTGACCCTTGATCACCAAGTCTTAGTGACTGATGTTGAGCAAGAAAATTTGGCGATGCTGTCAGAACTCCGTTTGGCTCATGAAGAGATTCGAGATCTTCGTATGGACTTAGACGGCGATTGGCCAAGTGTTGTGTCACTTAAAGATGAATGGGTCGCGCCTTTTGTTGAAGACCAGAGTTGGAAGCGCAAAGGTTCTCATACTTGGTTATTGGACGAGCGTGGTTATTACTTTTCTACGCCAAGTGAATACGCTACACCAAGCGAACAAGCTACGCCAAACACTCATGGCTTCGCGGACTCCTTTATTTTGAACGCGAACAGTGTTTCTCCGGAAATCTGGATTTTCTTTGGTGGTGTCGCAAGCCAACCTACTCAATTTGATGAAAACACATTGGAATCTGCAGGATGGAAAGTGGTGGTGAATGAGTCAGAAGTTGCTGATCAGCATGAAGCTTCTTCACATTAATCCCGGACTCTCGAAAAACAAAATGCTGACTAATAATAAGAGATTTACTATGCGATTCATGACTCTATTGATGTCGTTAATGGCGGTGCTATCGACACCCAATGCATTGGCAAAAGAATACACAGTCGACAGCGATAAGTTGACGATAGGTATTACCCTACAGCCTTACTATAGCTACGTAAAAGCTGTGGTAGGTGACAAAGTGAACATCCTTCCTTTGGTTGATGCTGGCTTTAACCCGCATAACTACTTGCCGCAACCGAATGACTTGAAGCGATTGAGCCAGATGGATGCAATCGTGGTAAACGGTATTGGCCACGATGACTTCGCATTAAAAGTCATTTCAGCTGCGCAACGTGATGATTTAATGGTTATTGAGGCGAACAAAGAAGTACCTCTACTTCCTGCATTAGGCCAGTCTGTTGGTCAAGGCGCAGTGAACCCACATACGTTTGTTGGACTTTCTACAACAATCCAAAAGGTGTACACCATCGCGAGTGAAGTTTCTAAACTCGATCCAGACAATGCAGCTTTTTATCGTAAGAATGCACGTAAGTACGCCAAGCAATTTCGCTTTATGAAGCGTGATGCGATGTTGTCATTAGGTGAACTCGATACATCAGGTATGAAAGTGGCGACCACGCACAATGCTTATGGCTATATCCTTCAAGAGTTTGGTGTGGATGTTGCGGCGGTGATTGAGCCTGCACACGGTGTTGAACCAAGTGCGAGCCAACTGCAAGATACGATCGAGAAGATCCGCGCATCAGGCATTGATGTTCTGTTCTACGAGCTAAACATGCCAAACCGCTTTGTTGACACCATTGAAGCAGAAACAGGCGTTCAGCTTTACCGTTTCTCTCACATGACGCACGGTGAGTATCAAGACGATAAGGTAGAAGTTGAGATGAAGAAGAACTTAGAAACGTTAATCGAAGCCATGAAATTTGCTGCGGCTAACCAGGCTAAAAGCGGGAAGGCGTAATGCAAGGTCCATCGATTTCAATCAACCAACTCGGTCTGCAATACGACAACAACGTGATTCTTGATGATATCACGCTAGATCTTAAAGCGGGTGAGTGCCATGTGATCATGGGGCCAAACGGCGGTGGCAAAACCTCTTTGCTACGTTCAGTTCTTGGTTTGACGCCTTTCTCTGGTCAAATCAACATTCATTGGCCAGAAAAGCCAAGCATTGGTTACGTTCCTCAGAAAGCGACCTTCGAATCGAGTTTACCTCTGACGGTAATGGACTTTGTACTACTCAACCAAACTCGAATTCCGCTGTTTTGGCGTCGTAAGTCTAAGCAATTGGATCTTGCATTAGCGCAACTCGACCGTGTGGGTATGGCGACTCGTAGCGACCGCCGTATGGGGCAGCTATCGGGTGGTGAGCAGCAACGCGTGTTGTTTGCACAAGCATTACTGGATAACCCAAGTTTATTGGTGTTGGACGAACCCACTACCGGCATGGATGAACAAGGCGTTCGTTATTTAGAATCGCTAGTTCGTGAATGCGTTAATGAAGGGCGTACCATTCTTGCTGTTCACCATGATGTAACCGCAGTACGTCGTCTTGAAGCGAATGTACATGTTGTGAATCGATTCTTGGTGGATAGTGGTCCACATGAACAAGTACTACACCCTACTAAAATCGAGAGTCTGTTCCAGCACTATAGCAGTGGATCTGTCATCGCAAAATCGAAGGAGGTTGCGTAATGGAGTGGTTACGACAACTTGCCATTAGTGGCGTTGAAGCGGGTTGGTTATCAGACAGCTTCATGTATGCGTTTATGGTGAATGCACTGGTTGCCGCATTGTTACTTGGCCCGTTATTAGGTGGCCTTGGTACTTTGGTGATTGCTAAGCGCTTGGCATTCTTCTCTGAAGCGGTAGGTCACGCAGCATTAACCGGTATTGCCATTGGTGTTTTGCTTGGCGAGCCACCAGAAAACCCAATTATTGGTCTGTTTAGCTTCTGTATGATCTTTGCTTTGCTTCTCCACTTTGTAAGAAACAGAACCAACGTGCCATACGATACCTTAGTCGGCGTTTTTCTTGCGCTCGCTTTAGCGGTCGGTGCGGCATTGTTGATGTACGTGGCACGTAAGATCAACATTCACATGCTTGAGAATGTGCTGTTTGGTTCGATTCTGACGGTAACAGATCAAGACTTAGCGATTCTCGCAGGCAGCTGTGCACTCATCATTTTGCTCTTGATACCGACGTTCAACCGTATTCTTCTCACTTGTATTAGCCCGGATATTGCCAAGGTGCGCGGCTATAACACCAGCTTCTATGACTACCTGTTTGTGATGATGATTACTTTGGTGACGATTGCTGCGGTGAAGATCGTGGGTGCTGTTTTGGTTGGCGCGTTATTACTGATTCCGGGCGCGACGGCGCGATTGTTGACTAAACGCATGGGAAGCTTTGTTTTGCTTTCTGCGTTGCTGGCAACCATTGCATGTTTAGTCGGAACGGTATTACCGATGGAACTTAAACTGCCTGTGCCGTCAGGCGCTTCAATCATCATCGTTTCTGCAACGTTTTTCCTAGCAGCAACGCTATACCGAATTATAAGAAAGGCTTAACCATGACTCCTTTAATGAATCGTATTTCAAGCTCAGTAAAAACAGCGGCTCAAGTGAGTGCAGTCAGTATGTTGTTAGGTGCCTCAATGGTGTCTTTCAACGTAAATGCAGAGGATATCCTAACCAGCACACCTGTGACTTATGCACTGGCAACAGAGTTAACCAAAGGCACTGACATTACCACTGAGTACCTACCACCAAAACGTTACGGCATTGATCGCTTACCTAACTGGTTTGGCACTAAGGGTGAAAGCAAGGTGCTTAAGTCAGGAGCGAAGGCGACCGTTGCGTTAACGCTGTCATCTATTTGGCAAGCGGATCCTACATTTGTATACGCAAGGCAAGGCAACATCCGCTTGGTTGAGGTGGATGCGGCTCAAGCGATTACACCACGCGCGCAAGGTGTTGCCGCGTTGACGCTATCGAGTGGTGAAGTGTCTAAGTATGCTTGGCTAAACCCAACTAACTTAACGCGCATGGCGGCAATTGTGGCTGACGACTTTAAGTTATTGTGGCCAGCGCAAGCAGAGACGATTGATCGTAATTTGCAGCGTGTGATGCTTGATGTACGTGAACTGATTAACAAGCAACAAGCGGTGTTATTGGATAACGACGTAGATTCAGTATTGTTGCTTTCAGAAAGCTTGGAAGATTTTGCTTCTGGTAGCCAACTGTTTGTTGAAGAACGTATGTTCAAAGCTGAACTGGAATGGACAGAGCAAGATAAAGCGAAGCTCAAAGCGATGTTTTCAGAAGACGATGCGCTATGGTTAGTGACAGCGAAAAAGCCGACGACTTTGATTAAGTCATTGGTGCCTAATGAGCGAATTCTTGTAGTTGACTCGGTAGACCGCTGGGGAAGAGCAGGGATTAATGCAAAAGCGCCGTTCGCACGTTGGGAAGTTAAACCATTCAAAGGTTAATTGAATAGCTAAGTCGCTAGGTTAATACGGTAGGATCAAAAAAGCAGCCCAAATAGAGGCTGCTTTTTTTGTTCTTGTCTACAGGCTCTGATCTGAGCGCTGAGCAAGAGTATCTCGTGAGTCAAAAGCTTACTCTGCAGCTTTTGCCTCTTCAGTTTCGATACCAGCTTCTTCCGATTCAACAGAAGCTTCAACTGTGCCTTCAGCATGCTCTTGAGCGGCTTTCGCTTGTTCTTCAGCTTCCATTTTTGCGCGATCAGCTTTAGAAATATAGCGAGGCTTGTTGCTACCATGCAGTTTAGAATTCGCCTGTTTCTGTCTTTTCTTTAGAATTTGATTGATTTTTTTCTTACGGTTCATTGCTGCATAGCCTTGTATTTAGTTTATGCGGTGGAGGATAATCATTTTAGATCTAGAACTCAACCTGTACGGTCTCTCATTAGGTAATTAATCATGTTCCAACATAACAACATTCTACAAGGCGAACTCGCAACGGAGTACAAAACCGTTATTGCGATGGTGCACATCTACTGTAAAGATCACCACGGTGCGGTTCGTCAGAATAACGCGTTATGTGAAGAGTGTGAGCAACTGTTGCGTTATGCAGAGACACGACTTGATAGATGCCCTTATGGCGAAGCAAAGCCGACCTGTAACAAGTGTCCGATTCATTGTTATAAGCCTGATCCTAAAGAGCAGATGCGTTTAGTGATGCGCTATGCAGGGCCAAGAATGCTACTTAAGCATCCGATTTTAGCAATACGACATTTGATTCATGAGAAACGTAAAGTGCCAGAGAAGCCACTGCCGAATGTGTCTAATCGCCATATCCGAATGAACAAGAAGTAACTGGTGCTTTAAAGTGGTCGCAGAAGAAACGAAAAGGTCTGATTGCTCAGACCTTTTGTGTTTCTGCTAACTGCCTTATCAGAAGGCAGTCTTGTAGAAAGAATACTTTATGTATAAAGCTACGCCGCTTGAGGCTCGTCGTAGGTCACTGTGAGATTGTTGATCCAGCGTCGGCTCAAGTAGCGGTGCGAGCATATTGCCAATTTCACCACTTCTTCTACTAACATCAGACCATAGATGTATTTGAAATCCCATCCAGCGACAAACGCGCCATAAACACACACTGGAATGCCCACCATCCACATCGCGATGAAATCCATGCGAAGGCAAAAAGCGTTATCACCACCAGCACGAATAATACCGTTAATGATCACCATGTTGAGCATACGAATCACCACTGCAAAACACATGATCATCATTGCTGGCGAAGCAAGCGGGTACAATGCATCTGTAGAAAGGTTTAACCATGATAGTACATGCTCTTTACCCATAAACAGTAGCAAGCCAACGACAGCGCCAAAGCCAACGACGGCTTTAATGAATGTTAGACCCATGCTCATAGCATCATCAAATTCATCACGGCCCAGCGAATGGCCAAGCAATACTGAACACGCTACGGAGATACCAAAGAAGATCGAGTAACACAGCGATTCGAACGGCGCGAGCATCGAGAACACCGCAAGTTCAGTCGTGCCCATGTGACCGAAGATCATTTGGTACGCCATGGTACCCATTGCCCACAACACGGCATTCATCGTTAGCGGCAACGCAATACGACGGTAAGAAAGCCACAGTGACGGACGGTGTGGTGAGCTTGGGGTGGTTAGCAGCCAGTGTTTACGCACACGCATGTAGCTATACATTAAGCCCACTTGAATCAATCGCGCTAAGGTTGTCGCCAATGCAGCACCTGCAACGCCCATTGCTGGAATGCCGAAAGCCCCTTTAATTAGAACGAAGTTAAGCGCAATGTTGAGTGCAATAGTAATACCACCTAACAATAGTGGAGTTACGGTGTCACCTGATGAGCGCATGCTTGCTTCTACCACTACAACAATGTGAGTTAGAAGTAGAACAGGGAACCCATACCAAAGGTAAGTCGCTCCAAGCTCAATCACGGTTTGATCGCTAGTTTGCAACATCATTAAAAACTGAGAACCAAGAGTGATGATTGCTGTAACAGGCAGCAGAACTTTTAAACCAAACACCATCGCGATAGATGACACGGTACGTGCACTTTTTCGGTCATTCTTTCCCCAGTATTGAGCAACTAATGTACCGTTTGCTGAGGCCAACCCTGCCATAATCATAATAGCAACGAAGTGCCATTTTGATGCGATTCCCACAGCGGCTGCTGCTTCCATACCAAAATCACTGACCATCAAGACGTCAGCAAGGGCAAGAATAGCAACCAGCGCACTTTGCAAAGCTACAGGTAAACCAAGTTTAACGATACGAGGTAATATGCTCTTTGGCTTGTTATTCATAGATGAGTTAGGGTTGATGTTAGTTGTCATAAGCTCTCCGATTTATGGCAGAACTATAGTGATTTGAGCGAAGTAACAACATGTTTAAAAAACAACAAAACCTGTGCGAATCCGTCATTGATACCATGGAGCCTAAATCAACGTGGCAAGATGATGTTTTTCTCGCGGAATATTGCAAAGAACGTTTTTTGACCGTTGAAGATATCCCAGAGATGAAAAGCTTTGGTGTCTATATGGGCGGTATGGCAAAACTATACGATGGTTATTGGGTTGAGCGAGAATCCGTTAATGTTCATACGTTGATTTTCACTATGGAAGGTGGCGGCATTCTAACAACCACGACATCAGTACAAGCGATTACACCGTATACGCTGGTGGTTCTTCCTGCCGGAACCCCATTTCGTTTTGAACTCGATCCGCAATATAACTATTGGAAAATGGCGTGGATGTTGACCCCCGATACTAAGCAGTGGCAGCACATAGCAAGTTTAGGTCAGGGGATTGTGCCTTTTGGAGAGTGTGAACAGGTTTGGTCACTAATGAACTTGGTTTACTTTGAGATAGGGGGCCGAGCCAGTTACCGTAAGTTACTCTTGAGTGAAATAGTCCGAACGTTGACGGGGTTTGAACCCAAGTCAACAAGCACCACCGCTCGTGTTCAAGCGCTCTATAATGAGATTGAAAGTAGTCTGCATCAACCATGGACAGTAGCTGGTATGGCTCAAAGGGTGTTTATCAGCGAAGAGCAGCTTAATCGAGTCACCAAAACGCTTTTCGACCTATCACCACGCAGCAAGTTGATTCAACTAAGAATGGATAAAGCGACCAGCTTGTTAAAATATCAAGATTGGTCGGTATCGATGATTGCCAACCGTTTGGGTTACAAAGATCCTTATAACTTCTCACATCGCTTTAAAAAGCATTTTGGTTTATCTCCAAGCCAATACCGTAAAAGCCATCGACTTCCCGGGTAGAGTTGGTTGTCCACTAAAAATTCGTTTTTTAGAACAATTCCACAAGATCAATTTTGCAGTAAATGTACGGTATTAAGTGATCTATCAATTTGGTATTTTTGTACCATTCGATAATATTGGAAATATCTTAAAAGACGACTGCTTATGAAACGTGAGGAATCCATACCAAAAATAGGGGATCACGTAGACGATTTTAAACTTCCGTCTAAGTGGGTTCTAAATAAAAAAGAGTTTCAATCTGATACGAGGATCGTCCGAAAGCAGGAGTGTGGCTCGATAATAGGGACGCTTTCAGAGCCTCATCGTAAGGTTCTTTTTTACTTGTATCAAAATAAAGGACATGTGATTAGTAAGCGAGTTTTGAAGCGTGTAGGTTGGGCGGGTAAAGCCGTGACATCTGCGTCAGTTCTGGTTGCGATCTACGAGATAAGAAGGATCTTAGACTGTCGTTGTATAAAAACGGTTTCCAACGAAGGTTATGTACTGGAGGATTAATTACCCTTTATTGATATCCTGTTCATATATTAATAATAAAAATTTAATCTCTTTACCGTATACGCTGCTTTCATTATCTTCGATTTTAAACGTCCACTTATAAGCGACGTTATACAAAAATGACTTAATTTAACTTTGTTGCTGGCTATATCGTAAGGGAACTGTATAAAAATGGACGCCTATCCTGTAATAGATACTCACCACTCTGAACACAACGTAATACTTGAACTCAACGGAAAAATAGTTGAACTCGACACCAAACTTATTCGCAATGTTGAAAATGGCTATGTTCTCGCTACCATGCCTTTAGCGTATCGTAAGATCATTCTGTTTATGAATCAAAACCGAGGGAAATTGTTCAGTGTCGGGCAATTGAAGAAGATTGGCTGGGAGAATGGGTCAGTCACTAACTCGTCAGTGATTGTTGCGATATCTGAGATCAGATCACTATTCGGGGATGGCCTAATCATTACCATTACTGGTGAAGGCTACATATTTCAGCCTTAACCTGAAGAGCACCTCGATTGTTATTATTGATGCTTTTTGTCGACTTTGCTCAGAAGTCATCAAACAAAAGAGCTCTTCGTTAGACGGAAAGTCATAACTAAGAGCTCTAGAGGTAACTATCCTACCTGAGGAGGATAGTTGCCATTCGAACTTACTCGCCTGCAATCTGTAGAGGAGAGCGTTTTAAGCTAGCAATCAACATGTAGATCGTTGTAGCGAGTAAAGACGCGAACAGGTAAGTGAATAATCCCGCCTGTGAATCCATAAAGCTATCTGCAACCAATGGTCCTGCGACTGAACCGATGCTGTAACACAACAGCATAACCTGAGTCACTGACACTAGATAGCTTGGGTCTAAGTTACGACAACCCAAGTTAATCGCAATTGGGTAAAGTGCAAAAGTCGCCATACCTAACACAAACAAGCTCATGCCTAGTACGTAGAAATCATGGTTAATCGTTAGTACACCAATGCTTGCAACCCCTAGTAGGCAGAACAGCGCCATCAATAACACTTGCCCTATGTGGTGAGATAACCATGTCACCATTGGTTGAACGGCCATACCACCCATAATCACCAACGCCATCAAACCACCAATATCTTGGTGTGCGATGTTGCGTTGAGCAAGCTCAACAGGCATCAGCCCGTAAATAGATCCAAGTGTCAATCCAGATACAATACAGCCAATCAAAGCGCTGTGGCTCAGTTTGCTGATTTGCTTTAATGATAAAGACTGCGCATCGTGAATTTGTGGTGCTGTCGCTTGTCCGTACATCAACACAATGATTGCACCAAACAACAAGGTGAACATTGCAATGAAAGGTACGCCACCTGTAATACCAAGGTAACCGATGCCGAGTTGGCCAACGGCAGAGCCGCCGTATAGCGAACACATGTAAACGCCTAAACGTTTCGCGCGCTGAGATTCGTCACCGCTCATTAGCCAAGACTCTACAATCACGAAGATACCTGCAACCGCTACACCAGCGACAAAGCGGGCTAATAACCATACCGCTTGATGTGGGATGAGTGGTAACACAAGGATCGTTGCGATAAAAATAGCCAGAGCGATAACAAACGCATCTCTGTGACCAACACGTGCAATCGCACGTTCAATCAATAACGTACCGGTTAAAAGCCCTGCATAGAATGCACTCGCCAACCAACTCGATAGATTTTTGTCTAAGCCATACTCAGACAACATTAATGGTAATGAACTCATTAAATAGCCTGAAGCGATCGCGTAAAAAGACAATGCAATAACCGGAACAGTTATGCGAGTTGTTGGTTGGATGTTGTCCAATGCAGGAGCCTCTAAATAGTGAAAGAAACGATGAATTTTCCGCGACTATGGGGGAGAAACTGAATTGGGTAAAACGAATAAAAATAGTCGTTAAGATAAAAGAAATTTATCGAGATCTTGAGCTAAAATACCATGGCGGAATTTACGATTTGGCGAGATTTTATGCGGTCAAAAAGCCATTAGGATTATGTTCATTATGGTTTTGTAAGCGATACAATCATCCGCGTAGGTCATCCGTGATGGTTGTTGATCATCACGATAATTCAAGCGAAGAAAGTTAAGCTCATTGGTGCTTCATGAACATACGTAACGTCGTAGAGCAGGCCAGAGAGGAATGGTGTTGTGTTCAACTTGATGATTACAAATACCTGCGTAAAATGTTCATTCGTATGGTGTTATCAATCACGGCAATAGCGTAAACGAGAGTTACACCCAATGGAGATAGGCAAATGGATAGTTATGATTTTATTGTTGTTGGCGGGGGCTCGGCAGGATGTGTAATGGCTGCAAGGCTGTCTGAAGATCCCAATGTTACGGTTTGCCTATTGGAAGCAGGTGGTAAAGACACAAGCCCATTAATCCATACACCCGTAGGTATAGCCGCGATGATGCCAACTAAGCTAAACAACTGGGCCTTTGAAACCGTCGAACAGCCGGGTTTGAATGGTCGTAAAGGTTATCAACCAAGAGGCAAGACACTTGGTGGGTCCAGTTCTATCAATGCGATGATGTACGCTCGTGGGCACCGTTACGACTACGACACTTGGGAAAGTTTGGGTAATGCCGGTTGGAGTTATGAATCGTGCCTGCCTTACTTTAAGAAAGCCGAAAATAACGAAGTTCACCAAGATGAGTATCACGGCCAAGGTGGTCCTCTGAACGTGGCTAACCTTCGATCGCCAAGTCCGATGTTGGAACGTTACTTAACGGCGTGTGAGTCGATAGGGGTTCCTCGTAATGAAGACATCAACGGTGCTGCTCAGTTTGGGGCGATGCCGACGCAGGTAACCCAGCTGAATGGCGAACGGTGCAGTGCTGCCAAGGCTTACTTAACGCCAAATCTTTCGAGACAGAATCTCACGGTCGTAACCAAAGCAACCACACATAAAGTTTTGTTCGAAGGTAAGAAAGCGGTCGGAGTCGAATATGGCTTTAACGGACAGCGTTATCAGATCCAATGCAACAAAGAAGTGATTCTATCCGCTGGCGCGTTTGGTTCTCCTCAACTGCTGTTATTGTCGGGTATCGGCGCGAAAGCTGAACTAGAGATGCATGGCATCGAACCGGTTCAAGAGCTACCAGGCGTCGGCAAGAACCTTCAAGACCATATCGACTTAGTACATTCGTACAAATGCAGTGAAAAGCGTGAAACTTTTGGTATCTCATTGCAAATGGCCTCCGAAATGACCAAAGCCTTACCGCTATGGCACAAAGAGCGTCGTGGCAAGATGACCAGTAATTTTGCAGAAGGGATAGGCTTTCTGTGTTCAGAAGATCATATCGCCGTGCCGGATTTAGAGTTTGTATTTGTCGTCGCTGTGGTTGATGACCACGCCCGAAAAATACATACCAGTCATGGGTTTACCTCTCACGTCACCTTGCTACGACCGAAAAGCATAGGAACCGTAACGCTCAATAGTAGTGATCCTTATGATCCGCCTAAGATCGATCCTGCGTTTTTCAGTCATCCTGAAGACATGGAGATCATGATTAAGGGCTGGAAGAAACAGTATCAAATGCTAGAGAGCTCGGCGTTTGATGACATCCGTGGCAATGCTTTCTACCCAGTGGACGCCAGTGATGACGAGGCTATCGAGCAAGATATTCGCAACCGTGCAGACACTCAGTATCACCCAGTCGGGACCTGTAAAATGGGCCCTAACAGTGATTCATTAGCCGTGGTAGATAACAATCTGAAAGTCTATGGGTTGAATAACTTAAGAGTTATTGATGCTTCTGTGATGCCGACATTGATTGGGGCAAACACAAACGCGCCAACCATTATGATTGCTGAAAAAGTCTCAGATCAAATCAAAGAGGAATACGGGTTAGGTAAGCAAGCATCTAGTATTCAATCGAAAGGCGAAGCTGTGGTTTAATTCAAGAAGTTAAGTGATAAACATAAATAAAACAGTAGGTTAGATAGTCTTGATTTGATAAGACTCTCTAACCAATTTTGTGTGCTTACTTAGAATAAAGCCAAAGCTAATTCAATCGCTTAACCAATAGCTTAAATAATAGTGTTACTTGGTTAGAGCTTGATTAAGCCATTGATCAAATTGACCTTTTGGTAACGCACCGTTAATCGTATCGACACGTTTGCCATCTTTAAACACCATCACCGTGGGAATACTTCTGATTTGGTACATCGCGGCAAGCTGTTGTTGAGCTTCAGTATCAATCTTAACGAATCGAATATCTCCTGAACGCTCTTTAGCAACGTCACTGAACACTGGCGCAAAGCCAACACATGGGTTGCACCATGTTGCCCAGAAATCGACAACCACTGGCTGTGAACTATTCAAAATAGATTGGAAATTAAGTGACGTTCCTTCGATAGGAGCGCCATCGAGTAATGCTGTTTTGCATTTACCGCAGGTTGGGCTTTCTGAAATTCTTTCTGAAGGAACTCGGTTTACGCCATTACAAGAAGGGCAACGTGTGTTGAATGTAGACATAACTTTCTCTTTTTATTGTAACTCCGTGTCTAACGCGATTTACGAATCACGCACGGAGCGCTTATACTGTTTAAAACTAGAATACGATACTTAAATAAAAACAAACAATAAATAGGTAAATGATGACAAAATTTTACGCCGAGATTACGGGCTGGGGAAAGTGTCTGCCACCAGCCGTGTTGTCCAATGATGATCTAAGCACTTTCATTGATACGTCTGACGAGTGGATTCGAACTCGAACTGGTATCGAAAACCGTCGTATCAGTCATGTAAATACCTCTGAGTTAGCGACTGTTGCTGCTCAACACGCCATGGCGTGTGCTGGCCTAACTGCTGAAGATATCGATCTTGTTATCATCGCGACGTGCAGCCCAGACTCCCTTATTCCAAATACCGCATCTAAGGTTCAACAGAACTTAGGCATTAAGAGTGCAGCGGCTTTCGACCTTAACGCAGCGTGTACGGGCTTCATCTACGGCGTTGAAACCGCAACTCGACTGATTCAAGCGGGCAACTACCGCAATGCCATTGTTGTGGGTGCAGAACGTCTTTCATTCTTCATCGACTGGACCAAGCGTGATACTGCGGTTCTATTTGGCGACGGCGCAGGTGCTGTGGTTCTATCTCGCACTGAAGAGCAGGTTGGCTTACAAGAAGCGCAAATCGGTTGTGACGCCGAAGGCCGTGACATTTTAGCGGTACCAAAATTCGGTACTTCTATGGATCGCTTTGCTGCAGATAATGGCTACTGGGACTTTGATTTCGTAGGTAAAGAGATCTTCAAGCGTGCAGTGAAAGGCATGGGCGCTGCGGCACACACAGTATTAAGCCGTACTGGCATCTCAACCGACAATATCGATGTTGTGATTCCGCACCAAGCCAACATCCGAATCATCCAGACTTTGTGTGATATGGCGGGTATTGAGCGCGAGAAAGCGTTTGTTAACATCCAAAACTACGGCAACACATCCGCAGCGACTGTGCCAATTGCACTGTGTGAATCATTAGAGCAAGGTTTTGTTAAACCTAACTCAAACATTCTTGTGGCGGCATTTGGTGCAGGTTTAACTTGGGGTGCTGGCCATATTAAGTGGGGCAGTCGTGTTGAACCGTTAGGTCAATCGGATGCGAAGCTTCCAGAAGCGGATAAATCTGCTTTGGAGCTTCTAGAAAGAGCCATTTTACACTGTAAAACGCGTCCTAACTCAGAAAGTGAGTAGCGGAGTATGGTACGAGTTCGCCTTTTAAGTCGGATTCGCCTCATGATATAAATCGACCACCATAGTGCTCGTTTAATCAGGGACAGATCTCGTCCCTTTTGTTATTTCTTAGGAAGTGTTTTGAAGAAAGTTTTAGCAATTGGCTACGTTTGGCCAGAACCGAATTCATCGGCGGCTGGCAGCCACATGATGTCTCTTTTACGTCTATTCAAGAGACAAGGTTGGTCAGTTGAATTCGCAACGCCAGCTCAAGAAACCGAGCACATGATTGATCTCTCTGAAGAGGGCATCACAAGCCAATCTATACAGTTGAATTGCGACAGCTTTGACCAGTACATCGAAGAGCTGCAACCCGATGTCGTGATGTTTGACCGTTTCATGATGGAAGAGCAGTTTGGTTGGCGCGTGGAGAAGGTATGTCCGAATGCATTTAAGTTATTGGATACCGAAGACTTACAGTTCCTACGTAACGCGCGCCATGAAGCAGTTAAGAAAGAGACTGAACTGACCAAAGCGCATTTGTACAGTGACTTGGCTAAACGTGAAATTGCCGCAATTTTACGCTGTGATCTTTCGTTGATCATTTCAAGTTACGAGATGGATCTGCTTAAATCTGAGTTCAATATCGATCCAAAACTGCTTCACCACTTGCCGTTCATGGTTGATCTTAATACACTTCCTGAAAGCACGAAAAGCTTTGAAGAACGTAAGCATTTCATGACGATAGGTAACTTTAGACACGCACCGAACTGGGATGCTGTGCTTCAGTTACAGAAGATTTGGCCGAAGATTCGCAAGCAGTTACCTGAATCCGAACTTCATATTTACGGATCTTACCCGCCGCCGAAAGCAACGGCTTTGCACAACCCTAAAATCGGTTTCCATATAAAAGGTTGGGCTAAAGACGCTCAAGAAGTGATGGAGCAAGCTCGTGTGTGTGTTGCACCTCTACGATTTGGCGCGGGCATTAAAGGCAAGCTGCTTGATGCGATGAAGCTGAAAACTCCGAACGTGACGAGTGAAATCGGCAGTGAAGGCATGCTACCGCAAGGTGAATTGCAATGGCCGGGCGCGGTTGCTGATGATATCGACGAGTTTGTTGAAGCTGCAGTTGCTCTGTACAAAGATGAAGAGAAGTGGCTTAAGGCACAAAGCCAATGTCATTCAATCCTTGAAGCGCACTACGAGCAAAATCAACTGGGCGACACATTGATTGAGCGATTAACGGCGTTAGAGTCTGATCTTGAATCTCATCGACTGGATAACTTCTTTGGTTCGATGCTTAAGCACCACAGCATGGCGAGCACCAAGTACATGTCGCAGTGGATAGCTGAAAAGAACAAGACTAAGTAACTAACAAAACTACAACCGAATCAAATCATAAGCCCTTAGGTTAACGCCTAGGGGCTTTTTTCATGCAGGGCGCTTGTTAATTTCAGACTTACAAACCGAACATTCTAGCAATACATTAGCATTGACTAATTTATATTTATTAGTAAACTCTAATTTAAATTAAGGGTGATGAGTTAATCGACGTTATGAGAGAGGTCAGTGATGAGTTTAATACCTTGGGATGCATTGTTCGGTGGCATGTTGTTAGGCGCGTCGGCAATTATTCTTATGTTAGGAATAGGGCGAGTAGCAGGTATTAGTGGCATTGTTGGCCGCTTGTTACCGTCGAGAAAGAACAAAAGATTAGAATCAGGACCCGAATCGAACTCGGACTCCAGCATTGAGAAAACCGAAAAACATTGGCGACTTGCTTTTGTTGTCGGAATGGTTGCGAGCGGTTGGTTATTGATTCCGACGGGTTATCAACTTCCACAATTAGAAGAGATCAACTTCGCAGTGGTTATCATAGCCGGATTATTGGTGGGCTTTGGTACCAAGATGGCGAATGGCTGTACTAGCGGCCATGGCATTGTGGGGATGGCTCGTTTGTCCAAGCGCTCAATCATCGCTACTTGTGTATTCATGGGTGTGGCAATCGTAACTGTGTTGGCTAAGAACTTGATCGGTTTGGGGGCGTAATGAAAAACTCTTCACTTACTATCGTTATCGGTTTGGTCGCAGGTATTCTTTTTGGCTCCGGTATGATCATTTCAGGTATGGTTGACCCGAACAAAGTACTTGGGTTTTTAGATATTGCTGGCGACTGGGACATTAGCTTGGCATTCGTCATGGGTGGCGCGTTATTGGTGTTTGCTCCGTTTTATCATTTGGTCATTAAAAAGCGCGTCCAAGCCATCAATGGCGAACTTTTAGAGAGCAGGAATAATCCACTAATAGATAGAAAGTTGATCTTAGGTTCAACTGCTTTTGGTTTAGGCTGGGGGATTGCAGGCTTTTGCCCGGGCCCTGCAGTAACCAGCCTTAGTGGGGGTAATCCAACGGTATGGCTGTTCGTCTTAAGCATGCTGGTGGGAATGTGGTTGGCGGGTCGTACGAACAAAGCCTGTTAGTAGCAAGCTTATCGCTGATTACATTGGCTTTGACGTTATTCGTTCTGAACTGACCAAGCATAGAGGTTGACTCGCTTTTAGCAAAAAAGCCAGTCAGCCTCTTTCTATATCTCTATCTACTATTTAATAGTCGTTGAAACTGGGCAGTGGTCGCTAAGTTTGTAATCAAGCACATCTTGCGTTTCAAATACCTTTTGCTTCGCAGGAGTAGCATCTAAGGACTTGCTTACCACAATATGGTCTATTACTGAACGGAACTGGTGCGTGCGGTGGTTATTACGATTTGAACGAACCTTACAATCTGATCGAGTTTTTCGTGTTGCCAATTGAGCATCGGTGTTTTGCGTCATATCTTTCCACATCCAATCTCTTGTATAGGAGAGGTTGTGGTTAAAGTCGCCCAGAATCGCGTAGTCTTCGCCTTTACGTTCTCTTTGCTGTATCCACTTATTCAGTTGTTGAGCTTGGTCTTTGAGCCTTGAACAGTCACGGGTAGACTTATACGCGCCGCTGCAACCCGCCTTTAAATGCACTGACAACATGTGAATTGGTTTTGTTTCTGTTTCTACAACTATATAGCTGGCAAACCTAAGCTTGCTGTTAGCACTCGACTCTAGAGGAAAGTCAGCGTAGTCAGTGAGAGCAATCCCTTTACGCACCGCGAAGCCCGTATATTGATTCACTTCTTTGAATTGTCGGTTACTGTTTTCTGGTAATGTTCGGTCAGACATTAATATCTTGTATTGATCGCCCGCGATGTGCTGAATGGCATTTACGTCATCGACTTCTTGAAAAGCAACCACATCCGCATCTAAGGATTGGAAATACTGTTCGAGTTTATTGAAGTCCGAGTGGGTTCGTTTGGAAGAAAACTTATTCACAGCCTCGTTGGTTGATAACCATTCGATATTCCAACTGGATATGGTCAAAGGTTCAGCAAATGTCTGACTAGTGAGTAAGCAACCTAACATTATCCAATTTTGAAGTCGTTTCATCCCAAATATCCCTAATTTTGGTGTCCATTATAGTTGAGCCGTTATCCTACAACACTTACCAAAAATTCAACTCTTTTTAGCAGTTTTTTTATTGTTACATTGTTTCTTTTCGACTTGAGAAGTAGCGTAATAATATTGAATTGATCTTAGTCAGCGTGAGAGTTTTATTGATCCAAATCAATACTCAAAGTTGGTGGTTCTCGTTAAATACGCCACAATATCTAGTGTTAGTTAAACGATAAATCGCTCTATATAGTGTGTTTGTGGATAAGTCTGTGAATACCTCAAGAGTAAGGAGAAGTGGTGAAATCAATCGTAATCAAGCGTGATGGCTCAAGAGCTCCATTCAGTAGAGATCGCATCCAAGCTGCAGTGGAAGCAGCATCAGACAAAACCGATAAGGAAATTGCTATTTATGCTCTGAATGTGGCATTAGCAGTTGAGTTGAAGCTCGAAGACTACGATGAAGTTCATATCTCTGAAATTCAAACCATGGTCGAGAACGAGCTAATGCAGGGACCATACAAGTCTCTTGCTCGTGCCTACATTGAATATCGTCATGACCGTGACATCGCACGTGAAAAGCAAAGCGCTTTAACTCGCGAGATCGAAGGTCTGATCGAAGAAAGCAATGTTGATCTGATCAATGAGAATGCCAACAAAGATGGCAAAGTTATCCCAACTCAGCGTGATTTGCTGGCGGGTATCGTGGCTAAGCATTATGCAAAAACTCACATTTTGCCGCGTGATATCGTACAAGCTCACGAGTGTGGTGACATTCACTATCATGATTTAGACTACGCACCGTTCTTCCCAATGTTTAACTGTATGCTTATCGATCTTAAAGGCATGTTAACGCATGGCTTTAAGATGGGTAACGCGGAAATCGACACACCTAAATCGATCTCTACGGCGACAGCGGTAACTGCACAGATCATCGCGCAAGTGGCAAGCCACATATACGGCGGTACAACGATTAACCGTATCGACGAGGTTCTAGAACCTTACGTAATGGCGAGTTACGAGAAGCACCTATCACTAGCGAAAGAGTGGGATATTCACAGCCCAGAAGCTTTTGCTATCTCTCGTACAGAGAAAGAGTGTTACGACGCATTCCAGTCTTTGGAGTACGAAGTAAACACGCTACACACGGCTAACGGACAAACACCATTCGTCACGTTTGGTTTCGGTCTTGGCGAAAGCTGGGGTTCAAAACTTATCCAGCAATCTATCTTGAAGAACCGCATTGCAGGTTTGGGTAAGAACCGCAAAACAGCGGTATTCCCTAAACTGGTATTTGCAATCAAAGATGGCTTGAACCACCAGAAGCAAGATCCAAACTACGACATCAAGCAATTAGCGCTTGAGTGTGCATCTAAGCGTATGTACCCAGACATTCTTAACTACGACAAAGTGGTAGAAGTGACAGGGTCATTCAAAACGCCTATGGGTTGTCGTAGCTTCTTGAATACTTACGAAGAAAATGGTGAGTTAATTCACGAAGGCCGTAACAACTTAGGTGTGGTTAGCCTCAACTTGCCACGTATTGCGATTAACGCAAAGCAAGATATGGTTAAGTTCTACGAACTGCTTGATGAAAAACTGAAGCTGGCTCGTCGTGCACTAGAAACTCGTATCTCGCGTCTAGAAAACGTGAAAGCACGTGTTGCTCCAATCCTATATATGGAAGGCGCATGTGGTGTTCGCTTGAAAGCTGACGACTCTATTGCTGATATCTTCAAGAACGGCCGTGCTTCTGTTTCTCTTGGCTACATTGGTATCCACGAAGCAATGACTGCGCTTTACGGCACAGATGTTCACCTGTATGACGACGGCGAAATGCGTGCTAAAGCGCTTGAGCTGGTGGAATACATGAAGCGTGAAGTGGAATCTTGGACGAAAGAGACAGGTTACGCATTCAGTCTATACGGCACACCAAGTGAAAACCTATGTAGCCGTTTCTGTAGCATCGACACCAAAGAATTTGGTGTGATTGATGGAGTAACAGACCGTGGTTACTACACCAACAGCTTCCACTTAGATGTACAGAAGAAAGTGAATCCATACGACAAGATCGATTTCGAGATGCCTTATCCTGAAATTTCTAGCGGTGGTTTTATCTGTTACGGCGAATTCCCGAACATGCAGAAGAACATCGAAGCGCTAGAAAACGTATGGGATTACAGCTACACACGTGTTCCTTACTACGGCACCAACACGCCGATTGATGAGTGTTACGAATGTGGTTACAACGGTGAGTTCGACTGTACAAGTAAAGGCTTTACATGTCCTAAGTGTGGCAACCATGACTCAACCAAAGTGTCGGTAACGCGCCGCGTATGTGGTTACCTTGGTAGCCCAGATGCACGACCATTTAACTTCGGTAAACAAGAAGAAGTTAAACGTCGCGTGAAGCACCTTTGATCTAACGAAGGATCTTAGTAAGGTCTGCGATTTTTAGCGAGTTCACTTAGAAGAGCTACGTTTCAAGAAATAAGATTGGTATCGGCGCTATGTCGATACCAATTCTTTTGTTTCAGTTGTTACAGCACTTCCTTCAAACTATTAAGCAATAACGAGTTTCAATACTGCCTTATGAATTACCATCAATATCACCCAATCGACGTTGTAAACGGCCCAGGAACACGCTGCACTTTGTTTGTGTCGGGTTGTGTGCACCAGTGTCGCGGGTGTTATAACCAGTCGACGCAACGATTGGACTCTGGGCATTTGTTCACTCAAGAACTACAAGACCAAATTATCGCTGATCTCAATGATCCGCGAATCAAGCGTCGTGGCTTATCGCTTTCTGGTGGTGACCCAATGCATCCGGCAAACGTGTCTGAAGTGCTTAAGTTGGTTCAACGTGTAAAAGCGGAATGCGAAGGCAAAGACATCTGGATGTGGACGGGCTACGAGCTAGATGAGCTTGATGAAAAGCAGAAGCAAGTATTGGAATACGTTGATACCTTGATTGATGGTCGCTTCGAGCAAGATAAAGCGGATCCAATGTTAGATTGGCGTGGTAGTTCAAACCAAATCATCCATCGGTTTACTGACTTATAAGATTTGTTCTGATTCAGTATTCTCGTAAACAGAAACAGAAAAAAGGGCTTCATCGTTAGCGCAATGCTACAAATCAGCCCTTGGGTGTGAGTTCTTTTGAATCTATCGCCCGAACGTAAGTGTCGGTTTGGCGCCTGTCTAAATAGGAATATGCTCAGGCTCGTCGATTAGATTATTTATCCATTTCTTAGATTGAATCCGTTGGCTCGTCAGAACTATTTTGGCTAGCTCTTCGAGTAACACAATCATCAAAACCCATTCTAACGGCCAACCCAACACTAGCGCAGTAAAGTAGGCAAGGGGAATACCAATCGCCCATTGGCCAAACAGGTCGATGAAGATGCTGTAGTTGATGTCTCCACCACTTTTCAACACTCCGCCTATACCAACCATATTGAAGACTCTTAGTACCATACCGAGTGCCATTATTAAGGTAACGTTAACGGCCGTATCTTTGAGCTCTAAGTGAGTAAGACCGATCATGGATACGATCGCGGGTTTGGCGATAAAACACATTAACGCCAGTAAAGCAGCAAGCCCACAACTCACTAACACATAACCCCAAGCTGTATTCTCGACTCGTTGATAGTTCTTCGCGCCGATCTCGTTACCTAGAATGATTGAAGCCGCGACGGCAAACCCCATGAATGCCGAGATCAAGATGCTTTCAACAGGCGATAATAGTGAAATGATCGCAAGCTCTCCAACCCCCATTTGGCCAACAATAACGTTGTAAATAAGAATCCCGCCCGCCCATGCTGTGTCATGAACCAACATAGGTATGGCTATCGTGAAGTACTTCTTTCTATGCTTCGGTAATAACGCATCTCGCCAATTGCTTAACGTCGGGAATAGGTGCGGATAATGTTTTCTTGTCATAACAAGCAATGCAACCGTTTGAAAGAACCTAGACACCGTAGTACCAATTGCCGCACCAACCACACCCAGTTCTGGAAACCCAAACAAGCCGAAGATCAATAGGGCGTTGAGAATTGCATTGACGATAATTGCCCAGATACTGATTTTCGTGGGCAGCTTGGCTTCGCCCACAGAACGAAGTGCACTCTCTAGCGGCACAACTACAGCGGTACCAATAAGGCTGGCTCCTGTTATCCAAAGGTAATCCGTTGCCAAGCGGACGTAATCAGGGTCTGAGGCCACCACAGACACGACTGATTCAGGAGCCAATGTATAGATGAACACAAAGGGAATGATGGCAAAGATCGAAAGTGCCCATGATTGCGCTAGTGTACGTCGAATTCCGTTGAAATCACCGGCACCAAAATATTGCGAAGCTAGCACGCTCACAGCTCCGCTAATCCCCGATACCATGATCAAGTTGAAGAAGAAGATACGGTTGCCAACACCAACAGCGGCGGTTGCAGAATCACCAAGCTGGTTGACCATAAAAATATCGACCACGCCTAGTAATGAAAACAACATGGTTTGCAGTGAGACAGGTAAACCAATGTGTAATAGTTTTTGCCAAAACTCTTTGTCCAAATGACGATATGTCGAGAGCATCGCATTTCCCCGGTAGTGATTATGCGAGAAGTTTATCGGCATTTGTTTTCGCTGTATTCTTCATACTCATCACAAACTTTTGCCAAACTATCCACTTTGATAAGTTGGCCAATTGAATGAGTTAGCAGTGATATGAGTGATAAACAAGAAAGGTATGAGATCTCTGAAAAGACGCATCAAGAGTTTGTCGATCAAAGCCACGTATTGGCATTTGAAGAGCTCGGTATCGTTCAGTGTGGTACGGCGTCGTGCCGCGATTTTTTTTCGGTGTATCGGAAAAACCAACAAAAACACATGTTGCTGTATACCGTGAGAGGTAAGGGATGGCTCGAAAGCGAAGGGTGTCGCTACATTCTAGAACCAGGCTCTTGCATTACTGTTCCTGCAGGCGTTGAGAACGGTTTTGGTATTGAAGAAGAAACATGGCAGATCGCATGGATCTTTCTCTCGCCTAATAAACAATGGGAAAATGTCGTCAGTGATGAAGTGAGTTATACGCTGTCTCCGGCGGCAGAAGTCGTCTCGTCGTGCATTCATACTCTGTTGAGAAGTATTGCCTTGCCCATCGATTTGGGAGGAGCGATTGCGATTCACAGTGTAGCCCAAATAGAGTTCATGATTAATACGCCAGCGCCTCAGCAACAGTCACGCAATTTGATCCGCTTAAGACGCGTTTTCGACAACGTACAAAAGCAGCTCCATAAAGAATGGAACGTTCATGAACTCGCGAGCTTATTCCCGTGCTCAGAACCGCACTTCCATCGTTTGTGCCAGCGCTATTACTCACATAGCCCTATGACTCATGTCATGCGTATGAGAATGGAATACGCTGCGCGGCTACTTAGATCGAGTGATTGGTCGATTCAACACATTGGTGAGATAGTCGGATATCCAAATGCCGCTAACTTTAGCACTCGGTTTAAGGCGTGGTCAGGAATGACACCAAGACAATTCAAACAAAGTGCCCAATAGCGATCTTTAAAGGCGCATGCAAACATAAGACACATAGAAGCATAAGATACATAGAAATACAGCGCTTTGAATTGTGCAATTGGTTATTAGGTGTTTGAAATTCGCACTATTTATCCGTTTGAAATGACCAATCTCTGATTACTTCTAATTACTAATGGTAACTAAGCGCTTCTATTAAAAAATGTTTCTGATTTGTCTACGATAATGTTAACGTGAAACTCATACTTGAATTTCAAAGGGTTGTGACTTTCATGTTTTCACATCTACCAAAACCAACTTTAGATCCAATTCTATCTCTGTCTGTCGCTTACCGCGGCGATACTCGTACTGATAAAGTCGACTTAGGCATTGGCGTTTACAAAAACGACCAAGGTGAAACACCGATCATGAAAGCCGTCTCTAAGGCTCAAGATATCGTTGTTGAAACACAGAAAACCAAAGCTTATGTTGGCCTAGCAGGCTGTGAAGAGTTTAACCAGAGCATGGTTGATCTGTTGCTTAAAGGGACTTCTGCAATAGGTCGCGTTGCTGCGATTCAAACACCAGGTGCAAGTGGTGCACTTCGTATGTTGGGTGACTTGATGAAAGTCTCTCAACCAGACACAACGGTTTGGATTTCAAACCCAAGCTACGTTAACCATAAACCGGTGATGGAAGCGGCGGGCTTAAAAGTTCGATACTACAATTACTTCAGTCCTGAAACGAAGCAAGTTGATACGGCTAAAATGTTGGCCGACCTTTCAAAAGCGGGTCCATCAGACGTGGTACTTCTTCACGGTTGCTGTCATAACCCAACGGGTGCTGACATTGATTTTGAAGCGTGGCAGGAAATTACTAAGTTATCGCAAAAGAATGGTTTCTTACCGTTTGTTGATATTGCCTACCAAGGCTTTGGTGATGGCCTAGAAGAAGACGCAAAAGGTCTTCAACATATGGCGAACAACGTAGAAGAGATGTTGATTACGACGTCATGTTCGAAAAACTTCGGTTTGTACCGTGAAAGAACGGGTGCCGCGATTGTTATCGGTAAGAACAGCGAACACGTAGGCAATGCTAAAGGTAAGCTACTGACACTGGCTCGTTCAACTTACACAATGCCGCCAGATCATGGTGCCGCGTTGGTTAAAACAATTCTTCAGAATCAAGAACTAACGACGGTTTGGAAACAAGAGTTGAGTGAAATGCAGCAACGTTTGTTAAATCTGCGCAAAAGTTTATGTGACGAATTGCGAAATACTTACAACACGTCACAATTTGACTTCATCGAAAGCCATAAAGGCATGTTTAGTGTACTAGGCTTTAAAGAAACTCAAATGAATCAACTACGTGAAGAATATGGAGTCTATGGTGTTGGTGATGGACGCATCAATATCGCGGGCCTTTCTGAATCCCATATTCCTTATGTGGCTAAAGCGATAGCCAACGTTTCAAAATAGAAGGTGACTGAATGTATAATTGGAAAGCGATTGTAGTCTTAATGCTAAGTGGTGGCCTGTTTGCTTGTTCGACAACGACTCAAGTTCCTGTCGAGCCAGAGCAAAAGCCTCAAGTAGAACAACCTGTTGTGGATGAATCTTCCAAGACTGACACAACGGAAGGCGAGAAAGTAACGGAACCTACAGAGAAGCCTCAAGAAGTAAAACCAACGGAACCAGAAGCGAAACCAAAGCCTGAACAAAAACCGACTGCAAAACCAACCAAGACAAGCGATGGCAAACTGATTCTTGGCGAAGAGGAGTGGGTGTTTGTTCCTGGTCTTAAAGAAGCGTTTAAAGCACGAGTTGATACAGGTGCAACAACATCATCAATCAGTGCCGTTGATATTGTTGATTTCGAACGTGACGGTAAAGATTGGGTTAAGTTCAAAATTGAACATGATGGCATCACAACTGAAGAGATCAGCTTGCCGGTAGAGCGTTGGGTTAAGATCAAGCAGTCGAGCGCGGAAGGTACACAACGACGTGCTGTTGTTGTCGCTTCAATTCAAATCGGCGATCTAAAAGATAAGACTGAATTTACGCTAGCAGATCGAACGCATCTTTCTTTCCCAATTCTGTTGGGGAGAAGCTTCTTTAGAGATGTTGCCGTTGTCGATGTTGGTCAAAAATACGTTCAGAAAAAAATAACTAAATAGCGTCAATCGGTATTTATTCGAATTAGAGTCTGATGCTTTTATTGATGAGAAATGGAATCCCTACTAATGGAATTAGTGGGGATTTTTTCTTTTTATGATGTAATAAACGACGAAATACACTTTATTGTGCGTTGTTCTTCATTCGTTCACTGTTTAACCTCGACAATGTGATCCTGATCTCTATATAATCCGCGCTTCGTTTTATGTTTAATCCATACTTTCGTACTTCTTATTTTGGCTAATTGAAATAGCCAAATAATTATCTGTCAGTACACGCTTAGGAATTAGTTCTTTGATATCTACCGCGAACATCACAATGCAATTTGGCGCAGAGCCGCTGTTTGAAAACATCTCTGCTAAATTTGGTAACGGAAACCGTTATGGTTTGATCGGCGCCAATGGTTGCGGAAAATCAACGTTCATGAAAATCCTAAGTGGCGCATTGACGCCAAGCTCGGGCAACGTTTCGATCACTCCTGGAGAGAAACTGGGTGTGCTAAGCCAAGATCAGTTCGCTTTTGAACAGTACAGCGTTATCGATGTAGTAATCATGGGTGACAAAAAACTGTGGGAAGTAAAACAAGAACGTGACCGTATTTACTCTTTGCCTGAAATGAGCGAAGACGATGGTATGAAAGTCGCTGAGCTTGAAAGTGAATTCGCGGAAATGGATGGCTACACAGCAGAAAGCCGTGCAGGTGATATCCTAATCCAAGCGGGTATTGAAGAAGAGTTTCACTTCGGCCTGATGCAACAAGTTGCTCCGGGTTGGAAACTGCGTGTGCTATTGGCACAGGCATTGTTTGCAAACCCAGATATCCTACTTCTTGATGAACCAACCAACAACTTGGACATTCACACGATTAACTGGCTTGCTGAAGAGCTAAACCAGCGTAAATGTACAATGATCATCATTTCGCACGATAGACACTTCCTTAACTCTGTATGTACGCATATGGCGGATATCGACTACGGCGAGCTACGTGTTTACCCGGGTAACTACGAGTACTTCTTAGAAGCGTCGGGTTTGATTCGCGATCAACTTCTAGCGAGCAATGCTAAGAAAGCGGCTGAGATCAGCGAGCTTCAAGATTTCGTAAACCGTTTTGGTGCGAACGCTTCTAAAGCGAAACAAGCAAGTTCTCGCGCTAAGAAAATGGATAAAATCACGCTGGATGAAGTGAAATCATCGAGCCGTATGAGCCCATCAATTGATTTTGGTGAAGGCAAGAAACTGCACCGTCAAGCGCTTGAACTTAAAGAGCTTGGTCACGGCTTCGATGGCGAAACACTGTTTGCTGGTGGTAACTTGCTACTTGAAGCGGGTACTCGTCTTGCCGTTATCGGTGAGAACGGTGTGGGTAAAACAACACTATTGAAGTGCCTAGTTCAAGAGCTAGAGCAAAACGAAGGTATCGTTAAATGGTCTGAAAACGCATCAGTCGGCTACTGCCCACAAGATAGCACGTCTGACTTTGATAACGACCTGAGTATCTTCGATTGGATCTCACAATGGCGTACAGTGAAGCACGATGACCTTATGGTACGTGGTATTCTAGGTCGTCTATTGTTTACTGCTGATGATGCGAACAAGAAAGCGCGTAACTGTTCTGGTGGAGAGAAAAACCGTCTGTTATTCGGCAAGCTAATGATGCAAGACATCAACGTGCTTGTGATGGACGAACCAACGAACCACATGGACATGGAAGCAATCCAAGCCCTGAACGACGCATTGAAGGTTTACACGGGGACGCTTATCTTTGTAAGCCATGACCGTGAGTTTGTTTCTTCGCTAGCAACACACATCATTGATGTAAAAGACCAACAATTAGTGAGCTTCCAAGGTACTTATGAAGAGTACTTGGATCATCAGAAAAAGATGCTGATGGTTAGCTTATAACAGTCTTAGTTGGTCTATAATCGTATTGGTTGACCTATAATTGCATTAGTAAATAGGTAAACGGCTAGCAGCTAACCGTTTATTTGCTAACTATAATAAAAAAGTAATGAGAATAAGAAAGCCCCCGAACACAATAGTGGTCGGGGGCTTTTTGTCGTTCTGATGTTGGTTCTAATTTTAAACGCGGTTAAACAACATTGTTTAACCGCGCTCAAGAGCTAGAACGAATTATCCGTACGTCTAGTATTTAAACAATTGAACTTGAGTATTCAACTGTTGAGCAATGCCGCGCAACTCTTCAGACAAGTGACGAGAGTTATCAGCCTCAGTAGACATGTTTTCTGATACATCATTAACCAACTGAATATTCTTACTGACTTCACCGGTAACCGATCTTTGTTCAGAAGCAGCATTCGAGATATGTGAAGCCATCTCTGAGATCTGTTGAATCGATGTCGCGATCTCTTCCAATGCAATCGTCGCATTGTTTGCATCATCGACACTTGATTGCGCCAAGTCTTGGCTACGTTGCATTGATTCAACCGCACTGACGCTGTTTTTCTGAAGAGTCTCGATCATTTCGCGAATCTCGTCTGTAGAACTGTGAGTTCGTTGAGAAAGAACACGAACTTCATCTGCCACAACCGCAAAGCCGCGACCTTGTTCACCCGCACGTGCTGCTTCAATCGCTGCGTTTAAGGCCAATAGGTTAGTTTGTTCTGCAATATCAGAAATGGTTGATAGAATAGTGTTGATGTCTAACGCATTCTTCTCAACTTCTTGAATGATTCCTGAAGCGTTCTCAACTTGTTGAGCAAGACTAGTGATGGAATCTTGGTTACGAATGATGACTTGCTTACCTTGTTCACAATTCTCTGTTGAACTGATCGCTGAATCAGCCGTCATTTGCGCGTTGTTTGCTACTTCTTCTGCTGTTGCCGACATTTCATGTACGGCTGTAGCAATCTGAGAAATTTCGTGAAGTTGGACTGATAGACCTTCACTTGTTTGACGAGCGACATTGGTACTAATTTCAGATTGCTGATTAAGCTGGTTCGAAGAGCCCGCAATATCACGCACTATCTCTTGAAGTTTTGCTATGAACGCGTTGACGTGATGCGCTAGGGTGCCAATCTCGTCTTTACTATGAACAGTCATACGCTGTGTTAAGTCGCCGTCACCTTTGGACAATGCTTCCATTGCCGAGCTTAGTGTCGTTAATGGCGACAGTGCTTTCTTGATGATAAACATCGCAACGAATGCGATTACAGCAAGTTGTATTAGACCAAATATTACCGACTGACGAACTAATGAATAGTAAGAAGCAAAAGAGTGGTCTTTATCGATAACAACAGTGAAATACCAGTCTGTATGAGGAACTTTCTGAGCAGAAAGAAGGGAGTCGGTACCTTTAATCGTTAGCTCTTCAAATTCTGGATTTTGCGCAAGTGATTTGATTTTCTGAGCAGAAAGGTTGTTTGAAATATTAGAAACAGGCTTTAGCGTTAGGCTGCGGTCTCTATGGGCAACAATGTTACCTTTACCATCGACAAGAAAAGCGTAAACACCAGGTTGCTCAATACTTACAATATCATTGATGAGGGTGTTTAAGTTCAGGTCTGCACCAATAACGCCAGAGAAACCGTTGGCATTGAATGGGCTTGCAATTGTTACCACTAGGTCATTCGTAGCCACATCAACATAGGGTTCAGTGACGACTGTTTGACCTGCCGCCATAGGCGCTTTGTACCAATCTCGAGTACGTGGGTCGTAATCTTGCGGTACTGGCAAATCACCACCTAGAAGAAAGCGACCGTCAGAAAGTCCTGCGTAGGCAATTTGGAACTTACCAGCACTCGTACTTTGAGTTAAATAGCTGGTTGGGTCATCGGTAAAAGTAAACGAATTTTTCGCTGCATTTACAACGTTGATTCGGCCTTCAATCCATTTTTCTATACCCGATACCGTTGTATCAGTTAGTGTATTTGAATACTGCTGAATGGAACGATAGGTTTCGTTAAGAAGTTGCTTACCTGTTACATAAGTCTGAATCATAGTCATTGCGAAAATAATGACAACAAACATTAATGTTAATTTGTTCTTGATTGAAATATTGCTAACACCCATTTACGGTACTTCACTCTATTAGAAATTTGGAAGAGAGTAGCAGTACGCCGTATTACCGTAAAGATATTTTATTACTGATTTCTATCAATAAGTGAATAGTATAAAAATGAGTTATAAACGGAAGTAACGAGAAAGGGTGATTTTCGAGGATTTTAAGCTAAATGTTTGGTTTTTAGTTGAAAAATCAAGCATTAAGGCCAATAGATCACGAGACTATTAGCCTTTAAGTTACCGTTTAAACAATCGAATTTAACATTTGATCACTGATGGATCATAAGTGCTGAATAGACTTAAAAGCCAAATCGAGCTGACATTAAGAATTGGTGGCCGTAAGTACCGTTATTTCGAAGGTCAATACCTACTGAAAGCTGTTCTGTTGAGTGGAAGCGAGCCCCTACACCGACAATTGAACTCGTGTCGTCGCTGTCTACGAGTTGACCAAGGCGGGCGTTAACTTCAATGTTTGCCAGCAACCAAGCTCTTAAACCAATATTGATTTCAGTTTTAATGTGGTTACCATCATTACGTTCGATGTTGTGCAGTAACATCTGTCCAGTAATATCAGCCAACTGATTAATTGGGCCGTTGAACCCCATACCTACAGCCGCATCCCAATCCCCTTCAAATTCAGAATCGATTCGAGCAACAAAGTGTGAGTTTTGAGTGAACATTGTTGTGACTTCGCCACCAAATGTACTAGGGCTAATACCTGTGCGCAGCTCAAATGTATTGTAGTTAAAGTTGTTTGCATACGCAGAGAATGAACACAGTGTAACCAACCCCAAAAGGACCGTCTTGTTTGCGCTACCTAGCATGGTGACTCCATATTAATTATATTTTTCGGCATTATAATGCAAAAAAGCCTGCAATATGCAGGCCATTTGTTATAAATCATGTCTTAGAAGTCGACGGTACGGAGTTTGTATCTTACAAAACTTGAATATGATCTACTTCGATCTCTGGTGTTTTACCACCTTCGTATTCGCCAAATATACGAACTTTTGTATCTGCGGTGAGCGGTTGCGCTAGAAGGATACCGTCATCCAGTTCGATCTGAATTTCACTCTGACCATCAGAGAATACGAACGTATCGTTCTTTAGTTGACGCACAATCTTGCCATCTACGATTGCCTCTTGCTCTGCGAACATGCTGGTGTCTGCTAGTAGAGTCGCAACTGAAACGGTTTCAATCGGTCCCGTGTACGCAATAGCGCTCTGATGCTTGTGGTTACTGTCGCTATTGTTGTGATTACTGTCGCTGTGATGGTCACTAGCCATTGCGAAAGTAGGAGCGAGGATAATAGTAGATGCGATAGCTAATACAGTTTTTTTCATGGTGAATCCCTTAATGTTGTTTTTAGTAGAAACGTTTTTCTGAATTTGAAACGTTTCTTTTCGTTAGTGTGCTTATTTTGTTTGTAAGCTTCGTTTCGATGGAGCTATTAAACAACACTGGGGTTGAATCCAGAGTGAGTAACACATTCATTTTCCATTCATTTTATTGAGCATCTACACGACAATGACGTTAAGATGGAGGCAGAGAAATATTGCCCACAGCTATAAATTGAAAATTAAGAAATAAAGGATTTAAGTACAGATGCGATCACCGTTAAACGCCCTTATGGTTCAAGGGACAACGTCAGATGCCGGAAAAAGTGTTTTGGTGGCAGGTTTATGCCGTGTTTTGGCAAGGAAAGGCATCAAAGTGGCACCTTTTAAGCCTCAAAATATGGCGCTAAATAGCGCAGTGACAAAAGATGGTGGCGAAATTGGTCGTGCTCAAGCGGTTCAGGCACAAGCTTGTAATATTGAGCCTACCGTCCATATGAATCCTGTATTGCTAAAACCCAATTCAGATACGGGTGCGCAAGTGATTCTACAAGGAAGAGCACTGACGAATATGGAAGCGACCGGATATCACGACTACAAGAAAGTTGCGATGAATTCGGTTATCGATTCGTTTGATCGACTTTCTGAAGAATACCAAAGCGTGATGATTGAAGGTGCGGGCAGTCCCGCAGAGATAAATCTTCGAGAAAACGATATCGCGAACATGGGCTTTGCTGAAAAGGCAGACATCCCAGTGATCATCGTTGCTGATATTGATCGTGGCGGCGTTTTTGCACACCTCTACGGCACATTAGCTCTATTATCTGAATCTGAACAAGCGCGCGTAAAAGGCTTTGTGATAAACCGTTTTAGAGGCGATATTGCGTTACTTCAATCTGGTTTAGATTGGCTAGAAGAGAAAACAGGTAAGCCTGTGATAGGGGTTTTGCCTTATCTGCATGGTTTTAACTTAGAAGCGGAAGATGCCATTACCTCAGCCCAAGAGTCTGATGGAGAAGCTAAACTTAAGGTTGTAGTGCCAGTACTAACTCGAATCAGTAACCATACAGACTTTGACGCTCTGCGACTTAACCCTTCGATTGATTTACGTTACGTAGGCAAAGGCGAGCGCTTGAACAGCGCTGATTTGATTGTGTTGCCGGGAACAAAATCGGTAAGAGCCGATTTGGAATACCTAAAACAGCAAGGTTGGGACAAAGATATTCAGCGTCATCTTCGCTTGGGCGGGAAAGTGATGGGTATTTGTGGCGGTTATCAGATGCTAGGGAATATCATCCACGATCCAGATGGCGTTGAAGGGAAACCTGGAAGCAGTGAAGGGTTGGGGTATCTTGATACTGAAACGACACTAACACAGCAGAAAACTTTAACCAATGTGTGTGGAACCATGACACTTGATGGCAAAACAGCACAAGTAAAAGGGTATGAAATCCATGTAGGTAGGACTGATGTCAATGAAACGGTATTACCGGTTCATTTAGAATCTGGCAGTGTTGATGGTGCTGTGAATCAAGATAACTCAATTTTTGGTACTTATCTGCATGGCGTATTCGATAACAGTGATGCATTGTCGCTTATTTGCGAATGGGCAGGTGCTAATGATGTGACAGCGATTGACCATGAACAGCTTAAAGAGTTGGGTATCAATCGAATCGCTGATGCCATCGAAGATCACTTGAACCTTGACCTGCTTTGGCCTGAATTAACAGCTTAGGCCGCAACTTAGAAGTTAGCTCAAGAATTTAAACGAATAATAGATAAGTGATAACAATGAAAAAGCGAGTCATCCTTTTAACCATAGCCTTAGTTTCAGCACTGAGTTCTACTCACCTTTTGGCTGCTGAAAAACTACGAGTTTATGCTGCATCGTCTATGACGAACGCGGTTAACTTGTTGGTTGAAGAGTTTGAGAAAGATCATTCTGTCGATGTTATTCCAGTGTATGCGAGCACGTCGTCTTTAGTGCGCCAAATTGAACGAGGTGCGCCAGCAGACATTTTTATCTCGGCAAACGAAAAATGGATGACGCATTTAGTCGATCGTCAATTGGTTTCTGGTGACAATGTCACAAACTTGTGCGAAAACGAACTCGTGCTAATTTCCCCGAAAGATACGCCAATATCTTTGGACCTCTCTAACGGTGACCAATGGGCTAAACTTCTAATGAATGAAAGACTTGCAGTTGGCAACACCATGTCGGTTCCTGCGGGTATCTATGCGAAAGAAGCGCTAGAAACGTTAGGTGTATGGGACGATGTGAAGACTCGATTGGCACCAAGTAACAATGTACGTATGGCATTGGCTTTGGTAGAGCGTAGTGAAGCTAAGCTTGGCATTGTTTACAAAACAGATGCATTGCTATCTAAAGAAGTGAACCTAGTGTCGACGTTCCCATCAGATTTACATACGTCAATACGTTACCCTGTAGCTAAATTGAGCGATAAAGTCGTCGCAGAACAGTTCTATACTTTCCTAAAGAGCGAAAAAGCGAAGGACACCTTGAACAGTTTTGGATTTGAAGTGCGTTAAATGATGTATCTATCGGAATACGAATACCAAGCCTTAATGCTGAGCTTGAAAGTCGCTGGTTTTGCCATCTTGTGGCTTATTCCTATCGGCATCGGCTTGGCATGGTTGCTTGCTAAGAAACAATTTGTGGGCAAAAGCATTATAGAAAGTATTGTCCATTTGCCTTTGGTACTTCCACCCGTGGTTATTGGTTATTTGTTGCTAGTGATGATGGGCAGACAAGGCGTTATTGGCTCTTGGCTTAATGACGTGTTTGGTATTGTATTCAGTTTTAGCTGGAAGGGCGCTGCTCTGGCGTGTGTTGTTGTCGCGCTGCCATTGATGGTACGTTCTATACGACTGAGCTTAGAAACCGTAGACAGTAAACTTGAAGAGGCCGCAGCTACATTGGGCGCTTCACCTCTTCGTGTGTTTTTTACCATCACTTTACCGCTGATGATCCCTGGGATCATTACTGGCACCATGCTTTCATTTGCAAGAAGTCTGGGTGAATTTGGTGCGACCATCAGCTTCGTTTCCAATATCCCTGGAGAAACTCAAACCATTCCTTTAGCCATGTATACCTTTATTGAAACCCCTGGAGCTGAAATGGAAGCGGCTCGTTTGTGTGTCATTTCTATTGTGATCGCACTGAGTTCACTGATGCTTTCTGAATGGCTCAACAAAAAGTCAGCAAAACGTTTGGGGGGTAACGCATGAGTCGCATGAGCGCTTTGGTCCTCCAATATCAGCAACAGCTTGGTGAAACATTTTTTGATATTGACTTGGAATTGCCGAGTACTGGTATTACGGCAATTTTCGGTCGTTCTGGTGCGGGTAAAACTTCACTTATCAATGCCATTAGTGGTCTCAAACAACCAGATAATGGCTTGATCAGCGTATCTGGAACTACTTTGTTCGATAGTGATAAGGGCATTAACTTGCCGACGCACAAACGCAACGTCGGCTATGTATTTCAAGAATCACGATTGTTTCCGCACATGAAGGTGTCAGGCAATCTTAAATATGGCATCAAAGACTTCGATAAAACGCATTTCGATCAGATTGTCTCCTTATTATCTCTCGGTCTATTGCTAGACCGTTACCCAGCACGTTTGTCGGGTGGTGAGAAGCAACGTGTTGCGATTGGCCGCGCACTGTTGTCTAAGCCCAGCATTCTATTGATGGATGAGCCATTGGCGTCTCTGGACTTACCTCGTAAGCGTGAAGTAATGCCGTTTCTGGAAAACTTATCTGAAACCGTTCAAATACCGATTATCTATGTAACTCATAGTCTCAATGAAATATTACGCTTGGCAAATCACCTTGTGATCATTGATCAAGGCAAAGTTATTTCATCGGGGATGACGGAAGAGGTATGGGCATCGAGAGCCATGCAACCGTGGCAATCTTTTTCAGAGCAAAGTTCGTTGTTTGAAGCGACATTAGCGGAACATAATGATGATTATGCGTTGTCACGTCTAACGTTAGGTAAATCAACGTCACTTTGGGTTCAAAAGGTGTCGAGCGAGCTTGGCACTACGGTAAGGCTGCAAGTGAGGGCAAATGATGTCTCTATCACGCTACAGCAGCCGCAAGGCACTTCGATACGTAATATCCTTCCTGTCACTATTAAAAGGGTAGAGACGCACCAACAAGGCTCGAATAAGCAGAGTGTCGCTGTCGAGTTAGAACTTGAGGCCGGATGCTACCTATGGGCAACCATTACATTGTGGGCGCTGGATGAGCTGAATTTAGAAATTGGACAACGTGTCTACGCACAAATTAAAGGCGTGAGTGTCGCGCAAAAAGATATCGCGATAACGCACTAAGCTTATGAACTAAGTTTATGCAGCAAGCTCATGCGATAATATATTCAGATCTAGCGGTAATACATTAAGACCCCGCGACGTACTTGGTTTTTGGTTTCATTTTAGAACGGGTAAAACTCGAAGTTGATTCTGTGACTCGATCTTGATTCCATAAATGACTACATGCGTCATTTTTATACGGTATAACTGCCAGTTCTGCGTCATACTATATGGGTGTATGTGCATACTTTCGTGCGATGAGAAAAGTTAGAATTCTAAGAGCCACAATGAGAATCCCTACACTAACAAGACCCCAGACGTTACATTCGAATAATAGAAGAAGCGAGCAGAAAAAGAACGTATAGAAAAAGCTGCTGGTACAAAAAAGCCGCATGTTTTAAATAACATACGGCTTAATCATTAAGTTTTCCTTAAGCATTCAACCTAAATTTAGGTGCTTTGAATGGCTTAGCGGATGAAAACTTCTTTGAAATCACGCTTCAAGATAGCATCACGGCGCGCTTTCTTGATTTGCTTAGCCATGTCTTTTACACAGTTATGTAAAATTTGGTCAAGCAGTTGAGCTCGGTACTCTTCTTTTTCTTCATCAGTCATGCCTTCTGGAAGTTTAAGAGTAGGGAACTCCTCCATCATGTTTACGCCAGCGAAAGCTTGGCTAACAGAGATTAGAGCGTGGAATTGCTCGAAGTTGTCTAAAACATTTTGTGCGCTTGCTGGAAGGCTGCTCCAAGTTTCACGCACTGCTTCTTCAGACACTTCGTGAATAGAAGTAACCATGTTGTGCATCTCTTTAGGCACTTCATCAAATTCGATAACTTGGCGAAGCTCTGGTGAGATAGTGGTTAAATCGATTTCTTGTACTTCGTTGTTTGTAGCGTCTGACATAGTATTTCTCTTTAAAAAGAAACAATGCTAAAAAGATCTGTAAAAAAGTCAATATAATATAGAGATTAGGGCATGATTTAAGCCCAAATTTGAGCTACTTTGAATATTCAACACTAGATAAAGGTGATGTGATGATAGAAAAGGGATCTTCGATGCGCATATTGCTGGTTGATGACGTTCAACTGGATAGGATGCAACTCGCTATTCGACTCAAGCAACTGGGTCACGTTGTAGAAGCTGTTGGTAGCGGAAAAGAAGCCCTGAATGTTTATTCTGATTTTGATCCTGAACTCGTGTTACTGGATATCAGTATGCCAGACATGGATGGTTTTGAGGTCGCTAACGAAGTTCGTCGGCAATTCCCAGAATGGGTTCCGATCATCTTTTTGAGCGGTCATGAAGAGCCTGAAATGATCGCAAAAGCGATTGATGCTGGTGGCGATGATTATTTGATCAAACCGGTAAACAAAGTTGTTTTGAACTCTAAGTTGATTGCGATGCAGCGTATTGCGCACATGAGACGAGAGTTAAAACAGAGTACCGCCAAACTCGAAGAACTGAATATTTTACTGCAACAACAAGCCAACGAAGACGGCCTAACCAAATTATACAACCGTCGATATATGGATACTAAGCTTGAAGAGAGCATTGCGTGGCACGGACGACGTAATATATCCATGACCGTCATACTACTCGATGTTGACTTCTTTAAGCCTTACAACGATAACTATGGCCACATTCAAGGGGATAAGTGCCTACAAGGGCTTGCCAATACTTTGAAAGAGCTCTTTGTTCGAGCTGGAGAGTTTGTTGGACGTTACGGCGGCGAAGAGTTCGTCATCATTCTGAGTGATACCGACAGCTCCGCGGCTAATTTACAGGCCAATCGTGTAAAAGAAGCACTGCATCAAATGAACTACGTCCACGACTACTCAGCAGTGTCTGACAGGGTGACAGCGTCACAAGGCGTGTTGTCATTCGTGCCTGAGGGTGGTGAGGCTATCGCTTCTATTTACGAAAAGGTTGACCAAGCACTGTACCAGGCCAAGCAAAGTGGAAGAAATACCTACATACAACGCGATATTATGGAGCTTGAGCAATAGTTGACGAGCTTCGGTAGTAACCTGAATTATACTTCTAGTAGCTTATAAGCTAGGAAGTGACTTAAGTGATAAAAGAAATGCAGCATTCCAAGTCATTCGTCATGACTAACTCAAACAAAGGTCTTGTATTAACTCTGTTTGTTTCCGTGTCTCCAACTGCTGTTAACGCATCTTCGCTCTCTGAACTGGTCAGGAAAGACATTGAACAAACCTTCGCAACGAGTGTTTTGCTCAATGATACGGATGTGTTTACCTTTGGCATAAATAATTTTGATCCCAACAAAGTCTTTAGTTTGGACAATGAAGATATTGGCTCTAATGACTCAGTAAGTCGCCGACAAAATATCGCGTCCCTCAGCCTTCCTTATACCTTTGAAGTGCCAAGTTATATTGAAGACAACCATCAAGAAGTAACACTTCGTTTATCTGCGTTGCGGATAGAGAAGGATGTTCAATATGCCAGTTCAACGATAAGCGACTTTCAAAAAGAGTCTGTTGTTTCTGGTTACGTTGAGTATGCGAACGTATCCCAGTTGAACGAATACTGGAGTTTTAGTTCTGCAATTGGTAACCATATTTCCTATTATCGAAACGATTTTGAATATCGTTCTTCGTTGCTTGCACCAATTCAAGGTCAACTGGATGGTCTTTATCTGAACACGGATGCTTGGGCATACATAATAGAGCCTAAGATAAAGTTGATGTTTGAAGATAAGAATGACTGGGGTAAATATAAACTCAGTACCAGTTGGCATTACTTTAATGGTATAGGTTGGGGAGAAGCCAATAATGGTAGTATTGGTCACCCAGAAGGTTGGTACATAGCAAATGAAGCTAAGATCTTCTATGACTTAGTTCGTTGGGACAAAAACATCACATCCATGTATTCGAGTATAAGAAGAATAGATATTGGTGGTGATACTGTCGCGTCTATGGGCACTACAGCTTACTACGAAGGTAGTGTAGGTTGGTTGCTTAACCCAAATCTGTTTAATGACTGGGTCGACAATGTAGGAATAGGGTTTACTATCAATTACGGAAGTAGTTTGAAAGGAGGGAGCTTAGTCATCTTCTTTAACCAAGACTAGTCTAAGCACCAACGCTTTCGATGTTCACACCGTTAAATTACGATGTTCAGAGCTTTACATTCCAAGACTTTCAACGTCTTTAACTATCGACACACAGCTTGTTTCGGCCAGTTTCTTTTGCTTTGTACAGTGCGTTATCGGCAAGTTTCAAGACTTCTACGGGTTGTTTAGTGGTTCTACTATCAGACAGCCCAATGCTCACCGTTACGTTTACGACTTCAGTTGATTTGTTGCTCTGACCACGCTTTTTAATGCCGGCTTCATGGTCGTCAGGGCGATCGTTGCTATTTCGAATCGTCATATCGTAGTTTTGTACTTCCGAAATGAGAACTTGAAGGTGCTCTTTAACCTGTTCCGAGTATTTGCCTTTAAAAATAATCGTAAACTCTTCACCACCATAGCGATAAGCTTTTGCACCACCGGTTGTTTCACTCAATATACGTGCTACCAACTTCAACACATCGTCGCCAATGTCATGCCCGTAGGTATCGTTAAATTTCTTGAAGTGGTCGATATCAACCATCGCCATTGAGTATTTTCGCCCTAAGTGCTTCATATCCACTTCTAGTGCGTGTCTACCTGGAATGTTAGTTAAACGGTCATTAAAGGCCATATCGTGGCTAGCAGAGACGACATAGATAATGAATAACGTACCAGACAGCGAGAACATCGTACTAGAGATGTATTGCACATCAAAAAATATGAATGTGCTAGTAGAAAGTAAAATTGCGCTGTATACGACAACATCAATCGCGCGGTTGTATACCAGAACTAAAATCGAAGTAAGGCCAAGTAAACAAAGGCTATACAGCACTAAAACGAAAGGTAGCCTCGAGAATCCGTTAACGATAAACAGGATACCTTCGCTCCATGACTCAAATCCACCTGACTGGAAATGAGAAACAATTAATTGTGCCCATACCGTAAACAGAACGAGAACCAAAGCATATAGGAACATAGATTTCGAGTTAACGCCGTTATCTGGGAAGGCATACACCAGTAAGCATGTTACAGGAACTAAAGCGGTTAACAGAGACAGTTCTAATAGAGTGGTGCCTGTGTTGAGTGGCGTTTGTAAACGAACTTGAATGATGAGGTATGCGACGAGCATGGTTAAGGACACCATGGCCATACGACCTTGCTTAAATGTGTGGCACAGCAAAACCGCAACGCTCAATAGAATGTATGGGAGGTTGCTAGCAAACCCTAAGTTTGAATCCGTCACTAGGATGACGTTGTTCATACCTGCAAGTAATATTGCTAATAGAAGTAAGGGAAAGCAAAATCGAAATATGCTCGACGTGACGAAAGAAGATGTCATTTATGTGGTGAGCCTAACTATAATGATGATCTTATATTTTAATTTTATACGTAGGATACGGGTAAACAAGCAATTGCCAAGCTTTTTCATTAAATTATAGCAAAAACATGATCATAGCTCGCTAATTGTACAACTAAATTTATATGTGTTTCAGTTGCTATTAACCTAAGAACGAGCTAAACAGTATATATGATAAATGAAACAGCCGTTATTGATACTTAACTAAATCAACATAGTTTGTGCTCAAGAGTTAGGTGGTTACCTAAGTAGCAATGAACAGATGTTATACGCCTAGCTGCAGAAGCGGTTAGCAACAACCGCGATTAGTTACAACAACGATTAAACTAGAAACAACCGCTCAACATGGAGGTGTATTATGCAAATCAGTGTCGATGTCCATAACTATATGGAAACTTTGGTGGGAAATGTATTAGCGACAGAAGAGTATGTTTCTGGCTATACCAACGAGCAGTTAGCCGATCTTGCGTGTTTGGCTTTAGGTCAGCTTAAACCCATCTATATTCGCTTCGATGTCGATTTTCTATCGGCATTGCCAGAGGATAAATTGGTACTGTATAAACGAAATAGTGAGATCGCGGTCAAAAATGCAGAAAGCATGATCATTGACGACAGAAGACGCGAGCGTGACGACAATGTACCCGTTATCTTTAGTCAACATAATTTTGATGATGACGTAGAATTGCAATGGTATGAAAAGCCATTGTTGAGCGGTAAACAGTCATGATAGTTTACGGTTAATGCGGTCATTTAAGGAGTAAAAACGTGGGATTCTTTTCTAGATTATTTAGTGGCAAAGAAAAAACCGAACAAAAAGTAGCGATTGAGCCAGTCGAATATAAAGGTTTCAATATCTATCAAGATGCCATTGCTGAATCTGGTCAATACCGTGTAGCTGGGCGAATCGAGAAAGAATTTGATGGTGAAATCAAAACCCATCGTTTTATTCGTTCAGATGTTGTTTCAAACAAACAAGATGCCGATGAACTGATGCTTAAAAAATCGCAGATGTTCATCGACCAAATGGGCGATAGCATTTTTAGCTAACCAAATAGGGTTAGAATTGATGTTGGTCATAATTTAGAGAGCTTTCAGTGTATATGCTGAAAGCTCTTTTTAGTTTTAGGAACAAAGAACAGCTAGTAGGTTGTTATTTAAAGGAATATTTGCAAGTGGTTTGACCTCTTGGCTCAAAAGAGGCGTCATTTCTTCAAATGAAGTGCTCCAATTCCATCCAAATCGTTATAAGTAATAACTTTTCCTGTTCTTTGAATAAAACGCTTGAAGTATTAGTTGTCGTTAGATACAAACGAATAAGTCATTGTGCCAATAGTCAAGGAATAGCTATGCAAATTGGTGTACCAAGAGAAACACTCGCAGGTGAAACGCGAGTCGCTGCTTCACCGAAATCGGTAGAACAGCTTCTGAAATTAGGATTTGAAGTTTGTGTTGAATCACAAGCAGGTGCGTTAGCAAGTTTTGAAGATGCAGTTTATGAACAAGCTGGAGCAAAAATTGTCACCGCAGATGAAGCTTGGAAATCCGATATTATTTTTAAAGTTAACGCTCCGATCGTTGACGAAACTAAAAATGAAATTGATCTTCTTAAAGATGGCGCAACATTGGTCAGCTTTATTTGGCCAGCTCAGAACCCAGAATTAATGGAACAATTGTCCACTCGTAATATCAACGTGATGGCGATGGATTCTGTACCTCGTATTTCAAGAGCTCAAGCGTTAGATGCATTGAGTTCTATGGCTAACATCGCGGGTTACCGTGCTGTTGTTGAGGCGGCGCATGAGTTTGGTCGATTCTTCACAGGTCAAATTACGGCGGCAGGCAAAGTTCCACCCGCGAAGGTACTGGTTGCTGGTGCGGGTGTTGCTGGCCTAGCAGCAATTGGCGCTGCGGGTAGTTTGGGTGCGATCGTTCGTTCGTTCGATGTTCGTCCTGAAGTAAAAGAGCAAGTCGAGTCTATGGGCGCTGAATTCTTGGAAGTGGATTTCAAGGAAGATACCAGCGCGGGCGACGGCTACGCAAAAGAGATGTCTGAAGCATTCAATAAGAAAGCTGAAGAACTGTATGCAGCTCAAGCTAAAGATGTCGATATCATCATTACAACGGCGCTGATTCCAGGTCGTCCGGCTCCTAAGCTGATTACCAAAGAGATGGTAGACAGCATGAGTGCTGGTAGTGTGATTGTGGACCTTGCGGCAGCCAATGGCGGCAACTGTGAATATACCGTTGCGGATCAAGTCATTACAACGGCTAACGGCGTGAAAGTGGTAGGTTACACAGATATGGTTGGTCGACTACCGACTCAATCATCTCAACTGTATGCAACGAACCTCGTTAACTTGCTGAAACTGCTTTGCAAAGAGAAAGATGGCAACATCAATATTGACTTTGAAGATGTCGTGCTACGCGGTGTTACTGTGGTTAAAGAGGGTGAAGTCACTTGGCCTGCACCACCAATTCAAGTTTCAGCTCAACCACAACAAGCTAAGCCCAAAGCGGTCAAACCAGAGCCAAAAGTTGAAGAGCCGGTTTCTCCAATTAAGAAAGTGGCAGGCATGGCGGTTGCTGTAGGTGCATTTGCTTGGGTAGCGTCGGTTGCTCCTGCTGCGTTCTTATCTCACTTTACCGTTTTTGTACTCGCTTGTGTGGTGGGTTATTACGTCGTTTGGAATGTAAGCCATTCTCTGCATACGCCTTTGATGTCCGTAACTAACGCGATTTCAGGAATCATTGTAGTCGGTGCACTGTTACAAATAGGACAAGGAAGTGGCGTTGTCACGTTCTTATCATTTATTGCCGTATTAATTGCAAGTATCAATATCTTTGGTGGCTTTACCGTAACCAAACGTATGCTTGAAATGTTCCGTAAAGACTAAGGAGTGACAGATGTCTGAAGGATTAGTACAAGCAGCTTATATTGTTGCTGCTGTATTCTTTATTATGAGCTTAGCTGGGTTGTCGAAACAGGAATCTGCGCGTGCAGGTAACTATTACGGTATCACGGGTATGGCAATCGCGTTGATCGCGACGATCTTTGGCCCACATTCTGCAGGTATTGTATGGATCATCATTGCTATGGTGATCGGTGGTGGTATTGGTATCCACTACGCAAGAAAAGTAGAAATGACTGAAATGCCTGAGCTGGTGGCAATTCTGCACAGCTTCGTAGGTATGGCAGCAGTACTTGTAGGTTACAACAGTTACATTGATCCACCTGCTACTGTTTCTATCAACCCTGCTGATATTCATGCAGAGCACGTGATCCACTTAGTGGAAGTGTTCCTTGGCGTGTTTATCGGTGCGGTGACGTTCACGGGTTCTATTGTTGCGTTTGGTAAGCTTCGCGGCGTTATCTCTTCGTCTGCATTGAACATTCCTCATAAGCATAAGTGGAACCTAGCGGCGATCGTAGTTTCTACACTACTGATGATCATGTTCGTTAAAGCGGACGGCAGCATGTTCGCGCTAATGGTCATGACTCTTATCGCATTCGCATTCGGTTACCACCTAGTGGCATCGATTGGTGGCGCAGATATGCCAGTGGTTGTCTCTATGCTGAACTCATATTCTGGTTGGGCAGCAGCAGCGGCAGGTTTCATGCTTGCGAACGATCTGCTTATCGTAACCGGTGCATTGGTTGGTTCGTCAGGTGCAATTCTTTCTTACATCATGTGTAAGGCGATGAATCGCTCTTTCATCAGCGTTATTGCTGGTGGGTTCGGCCAAGACGTGGTCGTGTCTGATGGTGATGAAGAGCAAGGTGAACACCGCGAAACATCAGCTGAAGACGTTGCTGACATGCTGAAAAATTCAAAGTCAGTCATCATCACTCCTGGATATGGCATGGCAGTAGCTCAAGCTCAATACCCAGTGCATGAAATCACTGAGAAGCTACGAGCGCAGGGCATCAATGTTCGATTTGGTATCCACCCAGTTGCTGGTAGGTTACCGGGTCACATGAATGTGTTACTTGCTGAAGCAAAAGTACCTTACGATATCGTTCTTGAAATGGACGAACTCAACGATGACTTCAATGAGACCGATACTGTTTTGGTTATCGGTGCAAACGACACTGTGAACCCAGCAGCACTTGAAGATCCAAACAGCCCAATCGCTGGCATGCCAGTACTTGAAGTTTGGAATGCTCAGAACGTTATCGTATTCAAACGTTCGATGAACACAGGTTACGCAGGTGTGCAAAACCCACTGTTCTTCAAAGAGAATACGCAGATGTTGTTTGGTGATGCGAAACAGAGCTGTCTCGGTATTCTAGAGCATCTATAGGAAACACTTTTTAAGTATTTTCTAAGCAAAAGCATTAAGTCGTAACTAAATAAGGAGCTCATTAGAGCTCCTTTTTTTATTCATCTGAAAGTCGCTGTATCCTAAAGCAACAATCTATGACCCATAAGCAGCAATCTATGGCCCATAAGCAATAAGCACAGTCCGATAGACGGCCGTAAAACTCATTGGAATGAAGTTATGACTACTCAAACGATTATTGAGTACAGCTGTGCAACATAGTCCTAATATGATCGTAATTGTCGCTATAACTCGTCATTAGCACGGTTTTTCATGCGGTTATAAATTTATCTTTGATAACGAATGGTATATATTTGATTGATCTATATGAATTTGCGTTGGTTTGTGATCATCAAAAGAACATTTACTCTGCTTATCGCTACATTATCAGTTTCAGTGAACGCGTTTGCTGACTCTTTACCTGAGCGTATCGATAACTTCACTAAACTTTTTGATCATGAAATGGCAATTGAATCTTATGATATTCGACTGCTTCAGGCTGATTACCCGACTCGCTTGATCATGCCGTCTTCTATGCTGCCGCAAACTGCTGAATACCCACTAAAAGACATCCAACGCTTATACCGGTTATCAAAAACATGCAGCGGAAAGTTGCCCTTAAGCCCTCTAATCACAGAGCCTTTGGTCTTTACTCGTGCAATGTGTAAAGGGACTAAACTTTCTGATCGTTGGTTTACTCGAAGTGGTTTGATTCATCCCGGTGGCGGTTCATATGCCGCACGCTACGTTGAGTTATACCCAGAGAAATTTGACTCGTTGAAGCGCTACATGCACATTCAAGAGCGACCGAACACCGAACACGATGAACTACTGTCTCGTCTACAGAAGATGGACAATGAAGCCATAACAGCTTTGTTAGCGGGTGCGAGTATGTTTGTTGAGCTTGATGAAATGTGGGTCAAGCGCGGTGATAGATATTACCTGTATAAAGAATCAGTTTGGAACGAAAACGCTACGCTCGCGGGCTTATCCTTTAGTTTGTCCTCAGAAGGCAACAGCTGTTTCGTCCAACGCGGCAATGTATGTTGGGAAATAGAAGATCATTCAGAACTTCTGCAGATCGCCATGTTTATTTTGGTGATTGCCAATATCCTACTCGTGTTGGGGTGGGCGGTTTACCGTTGGAACAGTAAAAAACAAGAGATGAAGAGCCGCATGCTGGTTCTTCAAATTCTAACGCATGAATTAAGAACGCCGATTGCGAGTTTGTCATTGACGGTTGAAGGGTTTAGGCGAGAGTTCGAACACTTGCCAGAATCGGTATATGATGAATTTCGTAGGTTGTGTGAAGATACACGCCGTTTAAGGCAGTTGGCAGAAGCAAGTAAAGACTATTTGCAATCAGACAACCAACCGCTTGCAACAGAGTGGGTGCCAAGTGTTGAAGAGTGGCTTCAATACAAAGTTGAAGAAGACTTTGCACCGGGCATTGAACTCCGCGTAAACAAAGATATTGCTGCAAAAGTAAACGTATATTGGTTAGGAACGTGTATAGATAACCTGATCAGAAATGCCGTGAAATACGGCGTTGCCCCGGTGATACTAGAACTGAATACTTCTGACAAGAAGCTGACATTCAAAGTTATAGATAATGGAGACTTGTCTCGCAAAGATTGGGGGCAACTAAGAAAGCCATTCGTAAGTAAGAGTGGACTCGGTTTAGGTCTGACGATAGTAGAATCTATGGTCGGAAAAATGGGCGGTCACATGACGCTTATCGGCCCCCCAACAACATTTATTTTGGAGATACCTTGTGAAACAGACATTGCTTCTCGTTGAAGACGATAAAAATTTAGCTGACGGTTTATTAGTTAGCCTTGAGCAAGCTGGATATGAATGTTTACATGCCGAGCTGATCTCTGAAGTTGAAGGCTATTGGGAACAAGCGGATCTTGTGATCCTAGACCGTCAACTTCCTGATGGCGACTCAGTAGATTCACTTCCAGGTTGGAAGAAAAAGAAAGACATCCCAGTTATTTTGCTAACGGCTCTCGTAACAGTAAAAGACAAAGTAGCCGGCTTAGACTCAGGTGCGAACGACTACCTAACGAAACCATTTGCAGAAGCTGAACTGTTTGCTCGAATCCGTGCACAACTACGCCTACCTGATGCTGAAGACCAAGATGCATCAAAAGTGATGGCTCAAAACCTTGTAATTGACAAAGCAACACGTGAAGTGTTTTTTAACGAACTGGAAGTCACGTTAACGCGTACGGAATTTGATTTACTATTATTCTTGGCAAGTAATCTTGGTCGAGTGTTTACTCGCGATGAGCTACTCGACCACGTTTGGGGTTATAACCACTTCCCAACAACTCGTACTGTAGATACGCACGTTCTGCAACTAAGACAGAAGTTGCCAGGTTTAGAAATTGAAACCTTACGTGGCGTTGGCTACAAGATGAAAGCGTAATGAAAAAAGCCTTACTTCCACTACTCATTTTATCAAGTGTCATCAATACTGCACACGCAGCCGATTGGTTTAAGGACAGTGATGCGCTGACACAAGTGCACAAGCACCTGCTAGATAATGATTTAGCGTTGATGTTTGATTCATTGGTGGAAGTTTGGCAAATCAATGCTTCGCAATCTCGCGAAGATCATCTCAATCAGCTGTTCGAGCAAGCATTGAACAAAGATTGTGGGAAAACGCTCACCAAAAACACTTTACCGGATTGGATCAGCTCGGTCGTAGTGAAAAGACACATTATTCAAAGTCCAGGCAGGGAAACATTCCGCGTGGCTATTGATGTTGAATCGGAAAGCAACATCCAAGACATCACCTTTGAGAAGTGGGTCGACAAGGTCGTTTCGTCTGACAGTGAGTTCACCAAAGGCAACCCGGTAATCAATAACACTTCAGTGAGCGTATACAGCAAACGTTATAGCTTAGCGTCTCAACTTGATTCAGGGCTTTATCGCCTGACTGTAAAAGGAAATAGCGGTAACTCCTGGAGCACTTGGGTCATTCTTGGTGAGGTGGTTATGCGTCAACAAGTTCGTTGGGCATCTAAAGACTCTTGGTTGATCGATAAAAAAGCACTGCTGAACCCATACTGCCCATTACCAAAGCTAGACGTCGGTTTATACGATTATGTCGATGAACGATATAAGCAGGTGTGGGGTAAAAGTTATGAATCCGATTATCCGACCAATTTAACGGGTGAAGAACTGCCCAATGATCGTTATGTTTTAGCTGTTTCAATGGTGCATTCGCGCTGGCAAGGTGACATAGCGATAGAGCAAGCACAAACTATCAGTAAAACTTATGATATTTCTAGCGAAGAGTAGCTAAAGTAATTTAGAATTGAGCCGTTAATAATGTAAGGGATCTAACAAAGATAAACGGCATGAAAAATACAACTAAACTACTCGCAGCATCAATTGCATTCGCCAGTCTTCCTCTTTCAGCAGCAAACTACGCCATTGAAGCGCGTGGTGATGCGATGGGTGGTGTTGGTGTTGTTTCAGCAAACTTCCTAACAGCTCCATTCTATAACCCAGCACTTGTTGCTATTTATCGTCGTAACGATGATATGGGTATGATCACGCCAAGTTTTGGTGGTAGTTATAATGACCCCCAAGACATGAAATCAAATATTGATTCCGCTCTGGCTGCGACAAACACTGCAGATTTAGATGCAGCTCTTAAAAAACTCGATGGTAACCAAGCTAATGTTGAACTTGGTGGTGTTGTCGCATTCGCTATCCCAAATCAATTTATAGCGGCGAACCTATTCGGCAAAGCCTATACAGAATCGTTCGCTACACCAAATGTTTACAACGAAGCGTCAGCGACAGATGCCGATAAACTTGAGTTGTCGACGGTAGAAGCCGTTGCTATTGGTGTTACCGAAGTTGGATTAACTCTCGCTAAATATCAAACCTTTATGGGGCAGCATATTTCATTTGGTATCACGCCTAAACTTCAACGTATTTACACATACAACTACGTTGCTTCTGTTAAGAGCTACGATTTGTCTGATGTAAGAGACAATGGTGAAGGTGAAACTTCTTTTAATATGGATGCTGGCGCGCTTTGGTTCACAGGTCCATTTCGAGTTGGCTTTTCGGCTACCAACTTAATATCTAGAGATATCAATACCAAAGATACATCTCAAACTTTAACGAGTACGACCAGCGGTGTGACACACAAAGTCGGTGGCCAATACGCATACAAACTAGAGCCAGTATATACCGTAGGTGCTGGTATCGTAGCGGACTACTTCACGCTTAGTGTCGACTATGACTTAAATGAAACCGAAAAGTTTACTTCGTTCAAAGATAATGAACAGATGATTCGCGTTGGTACAGAAGTTGATGTTCTGCGTCAGCTACAGCTAAGGGCAGGGTACTACAAGAATTTGGCATACTCTGGTTCAGAAGGTACAGTCACTGCAGGTATTGGTTTGTCGCCACTCAATTTGTTCCAGTTAGATTTAAGTGCTAACTACACAAATGAAAATGCAATGGGTGCATCAATCAATTTCCTTGCTAGTTACTAACAGTCCTTATATAGTTCTGCTCCTAAATAAAGGAGCAGACTATGCTAAACGACTTACCAACCCTTTCTCACGAAGAACAACAGAAAGCTGTTGAACGAATTCAAGAAATGATGACCCAGGGCATCAGCACAGCACAAGCTATCAAAATCGTTGCTGAGCAAATTCGTGAAGAAATGAGTAATAAAGAAGAGTAGGGCATTAGCCCTTCTTTTTTAACACCCTAGCGCACTATAACTAAACAAATTACCCTCTAGAATATTATCTCGTACATACCAACTCTTTAGTTACCCTAAATCCCGAGCTATTCAAAACCATTAAATGCTTTTTATTCAGTGAGTTACGTTAGAGTAATCCGCTTATCAGGCTTTTGGGGGCTTCTATTTGTAATTAAATTACAGCAAGATCTAAAAGCAATACAACTATCACTTTGGGTGTCAGTATTTATGTCACCATGTCTAAGTGGTTCAATCTATGGCGTTTTTTAAGGCTAGTGACGTTGTGACTTCCATTTTTAGTGGATAAGAGTGCGTGATTGGAAGCGTGTAGGGAACAGAATAATAAGGATTTCCTCGAAGACCAGCGCGAGATAAGTAACGACGGTAATGTTCAAAACCGATACCGCGAGTGACTTACGACTGCTGAGAGAAAGCTTTTACTAGTCAGATATGTGCGGTTTAGAACAAGTAGTTAGGAAGCTTAGAAACGATACATCTCAACCTGAGAATGCGATTAATGGCGTTACTACAGAATGTGTTATTACCGATGGTGAGAGCGCGCTTAGAGGCGTACGCATCGATTAGAACCCTAATGAGACAGTAAAGCTTTTGGCTTCTTTAGTCTGCGTTGAAAATCTGACGGCAGCTTAAATGGAGAGTAGATATCGACAGGGTATTAATGGCGTCTTGATTGAGTATTGGCAGAGAGTTGAATGTGTAACTGCAGTCTAGTCAAGCGAGTTTTAGTGCAACTTTGCGACTTGGTTTCGTCCGTTGTCTTTCGCTTGGTAGAGTGCCTTGTCTGCACGTTTAATTGCAGAACGTATCGATTCATGTTGCTTAAGCTGTGTTACTCCAGTCGAAGTCGTTACTTTAAGCGCTTTAGGCCAAACGCTTTGGTCGATTGCTAGGTATAGATTATTGATAGATTCGTTACACTGTAGCGCAGTTTGCTCCAGGCAAACTAAAAGGAACTCCTCACCACCCCAGCGATAAAGTAAATATTGCTCACCAAGACTCTCGTTCGCCGTTGCGACAAACTGAATAAGTACTTTGTCACCCACTTCATGGCCATGTTGATCATTGATTTGCTTAAAATGGTCTAAATCAAACAAAGCGATGTGAATTGTTTTTCCTTGCTGGGCTAACCATTCAAAATCATAGAAAGCATCTAAAGCTTCAGTTCTGTTCCTACAGCCGGTTAACGGATCGGTTGTAGCCTTTATCTTTAGCTCTTCAATTTCTTGAGTCAACAAACGTTGTTGCTGTGCGGCATCTGTTCTTGTTCTTCTGGCTAGATATAACGCACAAGATATATAGTAAATCGCATACAGCACCCATAAACTAATTAAGAGTTTTCCTAGTACAAACTTGTCGATCGTCTTGCCGTGAAAAACGATGCTTTGTACTGTCAGTTTATGGTGCCCATCAAGTGTGCTAGCACCAAGCCCTAACTCAACAGACACTGCGTTGGTAACGTCTACGGCGCTATTCGTAATAGGGTGGTTGTAATAGTCGATCCACCACAAAGGGACATTGAAATAATCTAAGTCGATGTGTTTTCTATCGGGTAACGAGAAATCTAAACGATTGAACTTATTAGACATAGCGTCACCTTGAACGCTGTAATTCTCGTCGTAATTTCGAATGTAAAAGCGAAACCTTGGCTGTTCTTGGCCTTCGTAATCTATATTGATGGTCACTGAGTCATACACTGAGAGATCCAGACCTTTACCTTCCGTAGAGATAACGAACTCAATCTCACAGAATGGCGAGCTATAGGTACGCTTAAAGTCACACTGTAACTCAATGGTGTCTTCTGACTTATACAGCACCCCTTTGGTGCCACCATTATGTTCTTGGTCAGTGTTAACGAGTGTAGGGAATCTATCTGGAGTGATAACGTAGTTTTGATCCATGATCATATGGTAAGAGATAAACGACAGTAGAGTGGCAGCGAGGCAAAAAACCGAAAGGAATATATTGATTTGCCTGAATACGTTGTCGCTCAAAATGTTAATCATCCATACATGTAACTTTGTGGTTATGCGTGATGTCACCGCAAACAGAGATTCTATCGAGTATTCACATTCGAACCCAATAGTTAAAATTGAATTGAAGATTATACAGAAAAGTTAATGATTAAACTGATTTTTAGAACAAATTCTGTACGCATGGCGTTGGTTTTGAATGCTATTCACTCGATAAGTGTGGTTTTTGCGGGGGTATCAATTTAACTGTATATTTATACAGTTAAATTTAAAGTGGATCGTTTTGTTGTAATCAGAGTGGTGTGTACGAGTTTTATGGCTTGCTGTGATAACGAGTCACGAGTCCGCTGTTACTGTCCATCAATTAAAGTGGAGGGCAGTTATGTTGCAGTGTCACTTTTTAGGCTCAATTTTATCGAGACACTTTGTTGTCTATGAGAGCGTTTGTACCACTCATCTTGTCTTTCATTCCCAATTACGCGCCATATGTCGAACAAGGCTTCAATGCACTGCAGAACATCCCTAACCCTTATTGGTTTGTAGTCGGTGCTGTTGTAATCGATACGCTAGGCATGCGCGCCATGGTGCGATATCTACTTGAATACTACGCGTCTCGATGGAAAACGAAGTGATGGCGTTCCTTGATGCGTTAATTATTGCATTCATGACAGGCGGAGTCTCAAGCCTTGGCACGATTGCGGCTTTGAAAACAGACGTCAACTGGATAAAGCGAGTGCAACAAGACCAAGAGCAACGGATAGGAAAACTGGAGGACCCTAATGGCTAGAAAGGTTACAAATACCGGGCCTTTGTTCCAAAAAATTATCCTTTTGTATATCAGTGATAATTATAGTAATTGCACTATAATTGGGACCTATAGAACAAAAGTTGCATATCATGCGTTGAGATATGAGTGTAAGGTATCATATTACCCTTAATCCCTTATATCGAGCATGGAGAATGAAGTGAAGCAAGAACCTTTGAATCTTGTTCCTGTTAAAATTCAGGAAGTTGATAATATTAGTATGGGTGTCCTACCTAACGGTGAGACGTTTCTTTCACTTCAAGGTTTAGCCAAATTTTGTGGTTTGGCGCCTAGTTCAGTGATTCAATTGGCACAAGATTGGTCCGCGGGTGAAGCTCAGGGGAAAATCCGAGGTCAACAACTAACAGAATTAATAAAGGAATGGACAGAGTCGGACTTTGTTCCAGACAGTCTTTATGTAGAGATAGACAGTAAGAACTCGATTACTGGCGTGATTCACGCTGTGCCCGAACAAATTGTAATGGCTATTACAGATTATTACGCGCACTATGCTCAGGTAATTAAACCAGAAGCTGTTCGCAACTATCGTAGAGCTGCCAAGCTAGGTTTGCGTAAGTATATATATGATCGTCTTGATTACAATGAACAGGATCTAATATCTGAAAGCTGGAAACTATTCCAAGAGCGAGTCCTAAATAATGAATGCCCTAAAGGGTATTTCACGATGTTTGATGAAGCTACTACGATTATTGCTTCTCTTATTCGCAATAATATTATTGTTGACGACTCTATAATGCCGGACGGTAGTTTGGGCATCCATTGGGCTAAGTTTTGGAAAAATCAAAGCTTAGAGGTTGTTCATGGTGAGCGAATCAAAATCGCTCATAAATATCCAGATTCATATCGACAACTAGATCCCGAGATCAATGCATACCCTGTGGGCGCATTATCAGAGTTTAGAGTGTGGTTTCAAGAGACCTATCTGCCGGAGAAATATCCAGCATACATTAAACGTAAAATTAAAGATGGGACAGTAGCCTTAGAAGCTGTTCCCGTACTTCTATCAGCGGTTATGCCTCCAGAAGTGTCAGAAAGACTATTAAACTAAAGGTCCTTGAAAAAGTAAGAATACACCCAACGTTTTGTATATTTATCTACGTTGGGTTTGTTTTTAGTAACACTGATTTGAGTTAGGTGGGAGCCTTATTCATATATTATCTTGACGTTTCTTTCCCAGGAGAATTTATGGAAAATTTGAATAAATTAGAGTCAATTGTCGATTTGTATTTTAGTAAAAAGTACAAATTATTTAAACCTCAAGATGCAAATGGAGATACCTTGGGGAAATGCTTTGAGTTTGAGAGTCGTGCTGATTTCTTGGATGCATACCTGCAATACTACCGTAATTTACCGAATTTGGACGCTGCTATTGCGAATGGGTGTAGTGCAAAGTTTAAAATCCTATATGAGTCACAAGAATATGAGCTTAAGCATATTCACCAAGAAGAGTTTAAAGACGACAAGGGTAATCTTCGAGGCGTAAATAATACTATATTATCAAGCATGGCAGTTAAGCTTAGATCAAAGTCCTCTCAGTTAAAAAAGGCTAAATCATTTGATGATGTCTACAGTATTGTGAAAGCGACTAAAGTTTCTGGTTTCGGTGAGTTATCAATTTATGATGCCGCGGTAAGAATATCAGCATATTTAGGCTTTAAACCGACGAAGGTATTTCTACATGCTGGCACTCGAATAGGGGCTAGCTATTTGGAGGATAAAGAACTATTGCCGGAAGACTCTTCTCTTGAAGAAACTCTAGAGATCTTTGATTTCCCAAAACCAATTCAAAAGTTAAATGCTATACAATTAGAGAACTTCTTGTGTTCTTTTAAGAGTGACTTAAAAAAAATATAGTAACCACAAGGCTCCTAAAGGTTTGTTATTCCTGTTACGCCGGGTGTCTGGGGCGTTCTAAGTTACACATGGAACTGGATGTTAGATTCTTGAACTGACATCATACTTTATTGATTACATTGCATTTTGTTTCTTATGATCGTATCATTGACTGGCTTTTGGTAGGGGCTTATTAGTTCCTGATCAAAAGGAACTTAACAGGTTGTCAACTCCCAGCGGTATGCCAATAAGGCAAGCTGAGCAGATAGACAGCAGGAACTGGAATAGGGTCTTCATAGATACCTCCACGGTTATAGTTACAGTATAATCCATTTCTAACATGACGCGGCTAGAGTCTTCGGATTCGTGGATGGTTGTTTTAACAACTTGGTTAAGCCGAGGTAAGGCGTAAGGAATTGCCGCAGTTCTAAGTCTGCCTCGGTTTTGCTAGAGTACTCTAATGTCATCAAATATTCCTCTCTGGTATCGAAATCGCGGGTATCTTCATTTCGATTTGCCGATCAGCTTAAAAAAAGCACGCAATCTAGTCACTAACTCAGATCTTGTAGCAAAACATGCGTTCTTTCCCTTAATCAATTATGCGGTTGAATCTAAGAAAATAAGTAAAGATAAGAAAACGCGAAAAATCGATATTGCAGTCAAAGAGCGTCCAATTGCTTATTCAGCACATGTAGATAGCCATATTTATGCTTACTATACCGAAATTTTGAGTAGAAAGTACGAATCTAGATTAAAGCAACTAGGGCTATCAGAGTGTATTCTTGCTTTCCGTGGGTTGGGGAAAAGTAATATCGATTTTGCCTTTGAAGCGTTCGAGCAAATTAAGGATATGGGGGAGTGTAGTGCAGTAGCTTTAGATTTCTCTAAATTCTTTGACACGCTAGATCACTCAATTTTGAAACAAAGTTGGGCTGGTTTACTAAGCAAAGACAAACTCCCACCTGACCATTTCAATGTGTTTAAATCTATCACTAAGTTTGCCCAAGTAAATAAAGTTGATTTGTATAATGAGTTTGGCATTTCGCCTAATAACCCCAAAAATGGACGAAATCGAATTTGTACTGCTAAGGAGTTTCGAGATATCGTTCGGACGAAGAAGCTTATAAAGCCAAACAAAAACTCATTTGGTATACCTCAAGGTTCTCCAATAAGCGCACTTTTATCAAACATTTATATGCTTGAGTTTGATGCAGAAATGAAAAGGTACGTAGATATTCATGGTGGAAAATATTATCGCTACTGTGATGATATGTTGTTTATAGTACCGACACCTCTCAAAGTTAGAGTAGCGGGCTATGCTCAAGATCGAATAAAGAGCTTAAAAGTTACAATTAATCCAAAAAAAACCGAATTAAGAACATTCAAATATAAAAATGGCTCTTTAACTTCGGAGCAAATGCTTCAATATTTAGGTTTCATGTTTGATGGTGAAAATGTTTATATTCGGTCATCTTCACTGGCGAGGTATTCGGAAAAAATGAAACGTGGGATTCGTTTAGCTAAAAGAACAATGGACAAGTATAATTCGGTTCGGATAACTAAAGGTTTGCCTGAGAAAAAACTTTATAAGCGTAAATTGTATAGTCGCTATACTCACTTAGGTGGGAGGAATTTCGTTACCTATGGATTGAGGGCCGCAAAAACTATGCAAAGTAAAACTATCAAACGCCAACTTAAGCCTCTCTGGCGTAGATTTCATGAAGAAATAGAGAGAGAAATATAATAGGTGCTCACGCGTGGTCAGCATGTAATCAAACGCGGATTCTGTCTCACTGAATCTTAGGTTCATCAAGCGGCCAGTCGCATCGTCAATGAACACCAATAGGCAGCATTTGTCGCTGCGGCCTTCAAACCAGTCATGATGGGATCCGTCAATTTGGATAAGTTCACCCAAGCAATCACGACGGTAACGAGGCTGATAGATCCGAGGTTTTCGTTTCGCATGTGGAAGCCACAGTCCGTCGGCGATCATCCATTGACGCAGTGTTTCTTTAGAGACTGATAGATTGTGCAGTTCAGTCAGTTTTTCCAGAGCGAACGTTGGTGAGAAGTCAGAATAATGCTCACGAACAAGTTTCAGTTTTTCAATTCTGAAATGTTCTGAGTAGCGTCGATTACTTGGGCGTCCACGCGAGACTTTGCGCGCCAAGAGAGACAAGTTGGTTCACCAAACGCCGGATATGACGCGCAGATAGATTCAAAATGACAGCAGCGTCAACTTGGCATAGTCGTTTTTCACGTACATCAGTCAGAACCTTGAATCTAAGCATCCAGATAACTCCTAAGCAGACCAATATAGGTAAGCTTAGGAGGACATTTTAAAATGGCTCAAACCGGACATTACTAAATTGCTCTAACAAATTCAGTGCGTATTATGTCTGCTTATGTTCAATAGTGCATATCTTATCATTACAGTGCAACCTCTTGTATTTAGAGGTTTTATCGGTGAAGTATCGCGAAATGAGTAAGAATTACATTTTTCGAGAGTTAGAGTGCCAAATGACCAAGGAAGAGGTCGCGGAACTGTGTTTTAAAACTGTGAGGACTGTCACGGGTTGGGATGAAGGAAAACCGATACCACCTGAATGTAAAAGGCTTATGCGTATGGCTAAAGGCCGGGAACTAAGCGTAAGTAATGATTGGGAACAGTTCAAAATGTTATACGACAGTTTGGAACTGCCGACAGGACAAGTCGTGAGGCCACAACAAATACTAGCAGGGATTGCGTTATTGGGGATTCAGTCAGAGTTAGAGATAAAGACTTCAACCCACTTATTAAAGATCGCTCGTTCTATAGCAAAAATTAGATAAAAATAGTTAGAAAGAACAAGAAAGATTGTGATGAAAACCACAATCTTTCTTACATGAAAAGTAGCTTACATATCAAAGTCTATATCTAATATTCGTGAGACTTGTTCGCTCTTATCGTTAATAGGTTTGTATATTTCTTCATAATAATTAGTAATTTGCTCTTTCACTATACCTTTATAAAAATCTAGCGATCCTTGAAGGTTCAAGTAACTATACATATCTATTGTAATAAACTCATCATCACGACTATTAGTTGAAACCAAAAGGATTTCTTCAGCAGACAGTTCGCGTAATTTAAGTGGGTCTACTCTTTGAGATTTCTCACCAATTTCAAATAAATGTCTAGATATAATGCCTTCAAAATCAGAACTTGATCTTCTAGTTCCGTTCTTTAAAAAACTAAGAGTTGATAGGACATTATTTTGCTCTAATATATGTTGGCTTTCACAAGAGAAACTATTAAGTTCAAAATTCGCTTGAAATACTATTTTTTTTGATTTCAGTATATCGACAACCATTGAATCTAATACTGTATCTTTACTTTCTGTATTGAGGTGATTCAATTTTTTATGTTTAAAGTATTCAAGTACAAGTAAAGTATTGAAGTCATCAGTGTCGATATATTTAAGGAATAGCATAACATTATCAAACTTATCTTCTTTGTCTATTACACTTGAAAGTTTAGAGTAAAACTTTTCCTTATGTTTATGTGGCAAAGAAGCAATAAATTTAGCAGCATGGAACTCTTGTATGGACTTATGTAAGAAAACATACTTGTCGAAACCATCTTTTTGTAAAAGGCATGTTATATTCAAGAGGTCTTGCTGAATTGATTCTGTATGTTCTAATGGCAATTGGGTAAGGTTAATTGCCGACTGTAGGAAGTGATGAAGAGACTCTTCGGAAAACTCTAAAGCATTTTTGTTTATACTATCGAAACACAGCGCGTTAAATACTTTCCCTGCGTCTATAGCACCAATTTGAGAATACTTCTCTCTATTAAAGTTCTTGATTTTATCATGCCTACTAAATAAAGTTATAAATAGCTTGTCATAAAAATCAACTACACTTTCTGGAACTATGTCTAAATAGGGGTAGCAGACATATAGCAAATTTACCAAAATAGGGCTTATTAATGTTTCTTGTAAAGGAATATTTCCTTTTATTAATGATGGTAATTCTGCGATATCTTTGTTTTTGTCGAGCTTAGAAATTATAGAAATAATATCATCTAAATCTAGTTTTTTAACCTTTAAATTTGTAATGTCAACTTCACCACAAATTTCAGTGCCAGGTCTAGTTGTTACTATAACATCACAATCATATCTGGTTTTTAATTGTGTTATTTCAAGTAGCATTCTTAAGCGATTTTTTGATGAAACTTCATCATAACCATCTAGCATCATTACTATTTTATTTGATTGTAATAATAACTCTACATCTCCATCATTGAAGGCTAGCCCTATATCCCGTAATTGTTGTTTGAAATAATCGAGAATAGTATCTTCACCAACACGTCTTAGTTCGATCATAAAAGGAAAACGTTCACCTTTCTTAAGCTCTTCAAGGAACAATTTTCTTAGAATTGTGCTTTTTCCTTGACCTGCAATACCTATGATGTTGATAACTTGACGATAACTAAGTGTAAAATTGTCATCTACAGTTAATTCATCTAAATTTGATTGAACCACTAGTTTCAATGGAGAGTATATTTCATCTAAGTAGATATCTGACTCTGCACTATGAAGCGTACGCATTTTCATAAAACGGCTGACATATTTTTCAGCATATACCTGAGCAGGGTAGTCTTCTGACAACTGTCTTAGCAGTCCTTTTCCTGACTCAGTATCTTGTGTCCATGGTTTATCAAGGATTTTTTTTGCCACATGCGTCACTATCTGTTTTAACGCAACCATCGTTAGAGTAGTAGCTGGTTCCATCGTGTTTAACCTTGTATTTGATGATTTTAGTAGTTTGTCACATACCATCCAGATATAACAAGACGTTTTGCAATGTCGTTGAGTAATGCGATATGAAGATCAAAAGCTTAGTTAGTCAAACGTTTATGGTTAGGTCGAATTTACCCCCGTGATACAACACGGGGGTTGTCCCCATCTTCCGCGCTCGTCGTCCTCAGTCTTCGTCCTCCTTGCTTGTCATCAGGGGAACTCACGTTCTTATTCAGTTAAGCAAAGCAAATCCTCAACATAACTCTGCTAATAATACGAACTATGAGCTAATTTGTTTAAGACCGTCTAAGGCATTGAGAAAATCAGACACCGCCTGATTGTTATCGTAAAGCTTATCCGTTAGCTGCTTATTCTTGTGGCACTCAGAAAGATAAAGCTCTTTATATCTCAAAGCATCATAACCGCCTTTGATAAGAGCTTTGCTCATAGTTGACGTGTTGGTCTGCTCTTTTAAATCTGAAAGCATTTTTTCGTGCTCTGTAGTATCTCGAATTGTTATTGCCATCATTTTTCCTTTCTGCAGAAATTGCCTGGTTCAATTATGATAGCAAAGTTTCATCTCGAGTCCTGGAGCCGGTTAACGTTTTGATAGCAAAAATAAACACCATAATACGTACTTAACGAAAAGTTAAAATCATCTGAAGCCGAGTAATATGAAGCCTAAACTCTAGAAGCTCTGCAAATGTCGGAGCTCCTACACGTTTAAACATTCCAAAAGATGAATTGTAAAAAACTCGATAGATTTCTACCTGTTTAGCCGTCAAATCAACACTTTCCACTTAACACCTCCAGTAAAACTATAACCACCAATTAAGACTCAACAAAGCCTACCCAAGTTTAAAGAGCGCCTAGCAAGATGAAGGGTTTTCGTTTGTCTCTCGAACGCCAGCTGCGCTTCGCTGATTATCGCTCATCAAGCTGAATCGACCCCTTAACATGATCATGTTCGCTTATCCCTGCGGGGCTTGGTTCTGCACACTCTATCAATCAAGTAGAAATAACGACCATTGCGAATAACACATTGAACACTCATAAAAACACCTATTTATAACTAAAATAATTTAACATCAGCTCGTTTTAATTCGGGCTCATCTGAAAGTACATCATGAGGCTTACACGTTATAAATTTGGTTAACTGGCCTCTGTTGAGTTTCAGTAGGCAATCGTCAATAACATCGTAGGTCACATCGTAAGCCCTTAGATAATTCTGATTAAGGCTATAAACCCCATCGGACGCGACTATCTCAATACTGATATGACGTTCAATTTTCTTTGGCTTGATAGCGAAATTAACACCCGTTACAAATGCCTTTTGGATACCGTCAAACGGTAAGATATCCGCTATAGAAATACTCGAAACATCATCATTGTTATCAGCTTGATTGCTATTCCCACCATCAGATACACCGCTAGCACCTTGACCGCTTTCTTGAGCTTTTGAGCTGTCTTTCCCAGTAGGGGAATCTTGATATTGTGGCGTTTCCGCTTCCTGAACTTCCTCAGTAGAATCAAAAACGCGATTGGATATTTCATTGGCCATGTACCCCAAACAACTAATAAAAAGTAAAAACACTGCAATCACTTTAGGACTGCGATAAAGCGTATTCATAGCTCCGGCTTGCTTGGCTATGCCTGTTCCCGTTGACTTATAAAGTAGAAAAGCATCCAACGGTATTTTTTGAGTAGTGGTGTTAACGTCTTTGGATTTTGGAATCACTGGAGTCGATACCGATTTGTCATGCTTCCATATTAACGGTTTGCGTTTAGTCCAAAAAAATTGGTCACGTCCCTTGTGATAAAAGTTCTGCTCACCACATGCTTTGATGCCCGTATCAATCTGTTTCCAGTCAGGCGAAAGCAATTCAATATCCCAGTTATATTTCCTATGACGCATGAATCCCTCATTGAAAGTATGAGGATAGATAATGCGCCCCTGGTCATCGTATTCAGCGACTCCGCGGTCGTCAGTTTCCGATTCGTTTAGCTGTTCCATATCAGCAGGCGTATAGCGAGAATAAAAAAAGGATAGGTAAGACTCAGGCAATAGACCGTCTTGGCCGTCGTTCTTGGTGATGAAGTCCTCGACAGGTTTGTAGGTCACTTTCTTCATATCAAAACCAATGTTCTTGGAATAGATATCCTGACACTCATCGATAACAATCAAAGCACCAATAGGGCACCAACAGAAAAAGTGCGTCCATAGATGAACACCTGCCGAGTCCCTAGACGAGATACGAAACAGTTTTGATGTAGTAGGGAACTCAACACCAAAACGCTCCTGTATGACATTTAATGGTTGCATGCCTTCGATATTCGTCACGACAACCTTACCCGCCTTGAGAGCTCGATAGATTGAGAAGTAGGCCGTGTATGCGGACTTGTATGAGCCGTTTGCTCCGGTTCTTATTGTGATAGCCATGCGTTACCTCGTCATTCTCATTACAAAGCCCGTCGTGAAGAAGTTCGCCACAATGGAAAGCCCTTGAGGAATACCAAACTTAAAGGCATAAAAGCGAATCTCAGACGGCATAGCGTTGAAGGTTGCGGCTAACAAATCGTTAAAACCTATTTCCTGCAATAACATCTGTGCAGTGACGTAAGACATCTTTATAAATTCTATTTGTCCGGCTATTTTCATTTTCAAATAAAACAACTGAATGTAAGAGAAGATATTCGAGAAGATATAAGGCAGCGATTTGATGAAATCGACAACGACTTGAAATTGAGTCGAAACCCAATCAAAGAAAGCAAATATAGTATCCATTAATTAGACCCCATCATTTTGATACCGATAAGAACGAAGATGAAAAGAACGATAGCTTTTATGATTTCGGCGTTGTCTAAAAGGGCAGAGAGAACGCCAGTTTTGAATGACTGTTTGTGACCAGCAACAGTAAGGTCTAATTGATGCTCGACATATTTCCCGTCTTTGAATGCTTTGGTGTCGATAGAGAATAAGGTTTTAAATTGCTCCGTTTCGGTCTTGTAATTCTCCTTTAGAACCTCGATTTCTGCGGTGATATCTTTGAATGAATCCGCATCAAAAATAAACCCACCCATAAAATCGTCAGTAACCACAGGAGCAGAGAAACCACTATCAGCCCCTAGTAAATCACGAATGCCTTTTATCGCGTCTTTGGTTGCATCATCGAGGCCGCCCATACCGTCTAGTTTGTCTGAAAGCCCATCAATTTTCCCTGATAGCTCAGAGCCGGATTGTTCTATTTTGGAAGACAGCCCCGTTGTCGAATCTTCTATGCTCGTTTTCAACTTAGAAACAGCATTGTCTATGTTGGTTTCATTGCGTTTATCTTGATTGTCCATTTTGTCACTTAGGAAACTACGCAACGCAACAAAGTCTTGAGAGATGGAATCATCAAGCGTGCTAAGAGCTCGATTCAAACGCATGAACTCGCGACCAGTTGCTTGTGTTGTCTTCCTTTGAGAGCTTTTTACTTGGTCGATTACTTCCTTTTTTGCATCTGCGAGGTTGTAATCAACATCTTCCACTTTTAAGGTCAAATCTTGAATGAGTTCAGTGTTCATTTGTGCGGAAGCTGCTTTAGCTAAAAAGAGATCTTGTCTTTGAGTTAATCCGGTATCGATGGAGTCGATAGCCTTGATAATCTTGTTGGTTTCTAGCTGTTGTTTCGCTGCTATAGAGGCCGGAATACCATCGATAGCACCAATGATTTTATTGTCTACAAGGTCAGTCAACAGGTCATCAGAGCGTTTAGCTTTATCAACTAGACTGGCCTCAGTTTTGGTCACCTTATCAACCATTTGAGATAACGCACTTCTAATACTGTAGTTAACGTTCTCAACATCAGATTTTGATGCGCTTTTTGAAACCAAATCTTTAACGACTTTGGTTAGCTCTCTGTTCGTAACCGAAACTTTCTCGGAAGCTTTAGCGAGATTTAACAAAGTCATACACTTGCTCTCAGGAACGCCAGCAGGACAACTAATATCGTATTTTATTACCTCGGTACTCTCTAACGTATCGAGGTAAGGCTCTAATTTATCAGGGACATTGTTGTTGTTTTTATCTTCTAGAGTGTTATCAGACTTGTTTGGGTTTTTATCTACGCCATTGGGGATTCCATCACCGTCCCAATCTTCATCAACGTCAAGAATACCATTCATATTATGGTCACCCTCCCAAGGGTAACGCTTTGGAGTACCTCCGGTAAATTGTTGAGGTGTTGAGCAAGTTTTACCCGTAAATTTGAACTTAGCTTGCCAGAACTGAAAATCTGGTGAATCGGTAGAAATAGCCCAAGCACTACGTTCCATATCACACTGAATAGGAGCCCCGTGAGCGCCATTACAAAAACCTGTCGGTTGTTCACCATTGATATAGGCATCCCAACTAATGGTGCGGTTAGTACCCTTTAAAATTTCGCAAGCACTAACACAAACACCGCCACTATCGACAGAGCCTGCGGGACAATCCAAAGCATAGGATTTTGTTACGAAAACCAAGCAAGAGGTCATAAAAAAGAGAATGCGTAGAAGTGCGTTAATGGCTGTTTTCATAATCAAAACCTAGATATAAAAAAGCCCCCGTTAGGAGGCATTAATACCCGTATATACACCGTATATAAAGGATGAGGCCATAGACACACCCAAGAGGATGGTTACGACTTCAGAAACGAGTACAGCCATTAGCCGCGCATAGCTCCCATGATAGCTTTAAGGCCAAAGCCAAGCGCACCAAGGCCAATCAAACCAACCACAACCAGACCGTAGTTAGCTTGACCAGAAGTGACCGCGCCATTGATAGCGGTTTGAACGGGTGTAGCGTCGGCCATTGAAGCACCAGAAAGAACAACAGTAGATAGAGCGATTAAACGAGTTTTCATGTTTTTCATAGTATTACCTATAGATTGTTTTAAAAAATGTACTCAGCCTTTGCCGAGTGTTTTGAGTATTCGTCCGAGTACATGACCCGAAACGAATGAAAGTAAAATCCATCCCGAAACGGTGGTGTAGAGCTCCGTATCGATGTTGAGGGATTGTGGTGTTGACACTAAATTGTTGTATTCAGTGTCAGTAAGCATGACGAGCTTGCAGTCAAAGTCGGTTGACGTTCTTAAATAACCTTGCTGTGTTGTCGTGATGCAGTTCATTGATTAAGCCTTGTTAGCTTTCATGAAGTTATCAAAGTGCTTTTTGATTTCTTCATCGACAGGAACAAGCTTGTTGACCAAGATATCGAGTGGGTCATTTGGGTTAGCACCAAAGCTGAGTTCGTATTCACGGTTAGCAACAAATGCGCGTGATTGGATAAGCTGACGCGCATACTCAACATCGATTTTCAATGCTTGTTTGTTGTAAGGAATATCAGTAGAGAAACCGATACCCGTTTGCTGAAACTTCTCGTTGTCGACTTCCTCAACAGCACGTAGAACAGACAGCTCAGCGAACTCCATGTTTGACTTAGGGAAACGCTTGATTGCAATACCAGTTATTGTAGGCATATTCTTGACTCCAAAATTTCTATTTTCTGTTTAGTGTATTCGTCAGGAATACCCAACGAGGTTTCAAAGTTTGCACGTCTATGATGCGTAGGAATGAGCATGCCGAAGGCTTCACCCAAATCACCTTCAGTCATAGCAACAACTTCAGATAGAGCTTTACCACATTGACGACGAACCCAAGCGATACGAGCGAAGAACTCAAGACCTGCTTTTTTCTTGTTGAGTTCAAGCTTCATTGGTTCAGCAGGGTCGATACTGGCCGAGAAATCACAGAGACCAGCAAAGGCCGAAGCAGGCGAGGCGAGTAGTGATAGATCGCACTTCTTCAATTCCACTTCATTGCGGTACCAAATCACTTCAGGGTCAGCGATGTTTTGCTCAAACTTCTTGTTGTACACACGCCAGTAGATTGCAGAGGTACGAGAGCCAACAAGTACGGCTTCCTCTGATAATTCACCGGATTGTGAAACGCGCTTATGAGGAACCATTGTCGGACCACGTCCACGAGAAGCAGTGCGAAATGCTCCCTCATAAAAACATTTCTCAGCATACTTACAGTCGAAGATTCCGGTGTAGTCATCCACGCAAAGGTCTAAACGGGCGAGGCGAGTGATACCCAAAAGTGATAACCACCAGTGCACCTTCTTGTGTGTGGTGAAGTCGAATAACTTAGCGCAACCAGTACCATTGATTTGCACGTAAACCGTATCGTTGTTACCGCCAACACCAACCAAACCACACTCAACCGTTCCCGTTGAATCGTAAATCACCATTGAATCTTCATAGCCATGTAAGCCACGGCCACGCATAGGAGATATGCGGAAGTTAAAGACTTTAGACATGAACTCATCAAACCTATCGGCCAAAACCTTACGGCATTTGTTACGGTGTGACTCAATTGACTTATCAATGGCTTCTGGTGAGTTAAGGCGACCATTAACGCTTCGCTTTTTAAACTCAGGAAACTGCATATTGATAAAGTCTTGTTCGTTCGAGTTGTCCAAGTGTCTAAGTGAGCCGTACGAAAACGAAAAGGCTAGGTGATCAACTTGTACCGGACGAATCTCGTCATGGAACTTATGTGGTTTTTTAGATGGCATGGAACACACCCTTAACCAAAAGCTCTTGGTAGTTATCATCCGTGATTTCGACAATCTGAAATGACACCATGCCGTAGTGAGCTTCCATGAACTGGAAGAAATCACGCGGAGTCTTGAAGAAGTTATGACCCCACGGAAAATAGGCGTTGATGCCGTGATTGGGTTCGTTGTCGAAGTAGATTGAATCCATGATTAAAGCACCTCCAACAATTTAGCTTTAGGTGAAGTTAATTCGTCATAAGCTCGTTGCAGTTCTGAAGCTTCACAAATATCAATCTGACCATCATCTGACATCAAAGCAGCTGCCAGTACTTTGATTTCCTCAACCTCAAGAGAACCGGCAACAATCTCCGAATAAGTTTTATTTGAAACCTCGAAACTACAAAATTTTGACTTTGCAAAATCAACAGAGACATCAAATAGGAAAGTAAAATAAAGAAAAGCAGCTAAAGAAATAGAAAGCTCGACTTTGCATTTAGACAAAAATGAAAGGACAGGTTTCATGATTAACGACCGACAACGTAAGAAACTTGAGCCAAAGGCCATGAGTTTTGTAAACGTTCAACAATGCTATGAGCATCTGATTCAGAAAGGAATTTACTGTGAAAATGTTGAGCTGTGGTAATCACAAAAGGCTTACCATGAGCTGAAGTACCAAAACCTGCGAAGTAACGAGGTAGACACCCAGAAACTAATAGAACATTAACCATAACAACCACCTTGACTGATTATTGAGAATTGGGAGTGACCATCTAAGCTGAGCTATAAGCGTCAAGGGCAAACAGCCCAAACCTAGACAGCCAAATCAAGTGAGTCCTGATTTGTGCATACTATAGGATGCAAAAAGCAGGACTGTAAAGACCGCTTTTTGGGTACTGACGGTATACAATTAGAAGAAATAGAGGGATGACTATGTACCAAGATAAACTATTAGATGCCTATAAAGAGGCGCAAAACTACGTACAAGATAAGCAAATAGCCCATGATTTAGGGCTAAGTCGTCAGAAGATAAGTAATATTAGACAAGGCGTGCGCTATCTAACTGAAACGGAAGCACTTTTTATAGCTGAAAGGATTGGTTTGTCTGAAGAAGAAGTCTTAGTGTACTTAGCCGCTGACCGCAGCAAAAATCACAAGGCTCAAATGGCTTGGCAGAACATCGCAAAAAAGTTTAACGGGCTTAATATGTCAGGTGTATCAATGGCTTGTGGTAGTTTGGCGTTACTGGCGACCACCCCAGTTGATCCCACGATTCAGTGCGTATTATGTACGTTATGTTAAATTGTGTTTGGTGTTTATAAGGCAGGTATCTTTGTGTGATGCCCTGCCTTTATTTCGTATCTGTACTCTCTGAATTCTACTGTGTATTTAACCATAGTGGCTATTTACCATAAAATACCTAATAACCAGTGATAATAATCTTCGATTTTACCCCCGGCATTAGTTAGAGCTTAACCGCCGGCAAATTTAACTTTGTAGCCTTTCTTTTCAAGATGCGCTTTGAGCTTGTCACGAGCGTCGCCTTGAATCTCGATGTTGCCATCTTTTACTGAGCCGCCACAACCACATACTTTTTTGAGTTCCGCAGCCATGAGTTTTAATGGTGCGTCATCTAGGTCTAAGCCTGTTACGATAGAAACGCCTTTGCCTTTACGGCCTTTGGTTTCTTTTTGGATTCGAACAATACCATCACCTTTAGGGCGCTGGACTTTCTCTTCTTCAGGTTTAATACGACCTGTTTCAGTTGAATATACTAGGCTCATAATTTTACTTCTTTTGCTGTGCTGCTTTTTGTTTTGCGAGTAAGAAAGCCTCTATATGACGCTGGATTGCAATCTTGCCACCTTTAATTAGGCGCCCGTTAAACATGCAATACCAAGCGTTAGGCTCACCGCTATCATTTTTAATTTGGTAACCATGGAAGTTTTCAGCTAAGCCACCACCAGACGCTCTTGACTTGTTTAACGCTGTGAATTCTTTCGGGTCAATAAGGGTCGCAGTATCAATCCACCAATCAATACTCTTTTTCACAGCAGGTAAATTGCCTTGAATAATGTTGTTTTTTAGCTTGGCACGCCAAACGGTGTTGTTTGCATCCGCTGATTGTAGAGGAACGCCTCGGTAAACTGAATTTGCCATATCCATTGATCATCGTTTTGTTTTCATTACGTTAATCATAAGTATACTTCTAATGATATCAAGCATAATATGGCAAAAACACCTGTTGAGGTACGGTAATTTGAGAAAAAAAGTCCCTATTTTATCGGACTCTGTGATAATTAATTCATTTGTTGAAAAATTAAACAGCCACGCGACAATTGAAATTATAGATGAGTTAACAGGATATCAGTACTCTCGAAACTCCTTGTTGGGTATCTACAGTGATTGGAATCGCTACCATGTATTCTGTACTAAAAATCGTATCAACACACTTCCAGCATCCATCACTGCTGTTCGGCGTTTTCTTGAGACTGAATCCAGTGAAAGAAAATTCGCGTCTTTGAAACGTTACACTGCAACACTTAGCTTGTTGCATACTGTGTTGAGCTTTGCTAACCCAATCAAGCATAGGCAAGTTCGTTTTACCCTGCTCCACTTGCAATCTCGAATGGCTGGCGACGCTAAACAAACCAATGCCATGACGTCTGCACACCTCACGGAGTTAAACACGTTACTTTCTCATGAGAAATCGAGCTTAAAAGAGATCAGAGATATCGCGATTTATAATGTGATGTTCGAGTGTGCTTTAAAGCGATCTGAACTAAAGGCGTTGTCGATGGATAATGTGGAGAGCGTTGAGAATGAGTACCAGATTACAATAAAAAATTCAGTGTATAGGCTATCGCGAGTAGCAAGTGCCGCACTTGAGCGTTGGTTTTCGTTTACTGGAACACAAGACGAGTTGCCTGTATTTCGTGCGATAGATAAACATGAAAATATCAGTCTGCAACCTTTAGATGATTCGTCGATCTACAGAATATTGAGAAGAGCAAGTGACTTACTTCAATTGGCTGACAACCACCATTTCTCCGGGAACTCTATTCGTGTAGGTGCCGCACAAGAACTATCGAAACAAGGCCTTAAGGTGAGAGAAATTCAAGATTTTGGTCGTTGGCTCAGCCCTGCAATGCCTGCGCAATATGTGGGTTATTCGGGTACCTCTGAGAGTGAGAAGATGAAGTTTAAAGCACTAATTCCTTGGCAATGAGCTGATGGCTTTGTTAAGAGGCGGCTTGTTTATCTACGGTTTTTTTATAGGCAGATTGTTAATAAACTGCTTAGTCAATCAACTGACTTTAAAAACCAAAAGCTTCCGACTTGAAAACAAATAGCGCCTTGGCAGGTAATCTCAAGGCGCTATTTGTTATCTAATGAGTTATATAAAACGGCTAAGATATTTTGGGTGAACTAAGAAATGCTTGTTCTCACGCAGTTCTCTAAGAACTGGCGGAATTTGTGGCCGTCATGTTCAACCATTTTTGGGAACATGGAAATTGGCGTCATACCTGGGAAGGTATTCACCTCGTTCAGGTAGATCTCATTGTCTTGTGTTAAGAAGAAATCGATACGAGACAAGTGACGAAGCTTCATCTGCGTGAATACCTTGCGGGCGCTGTCTGCAATCAATTCACGCTGTTCATCGGTTAAGTTAGTTGCTTCAACTTCAGTAATTGAGTGGCTGTCTGCACTGTACTTCTCTTCGTAAGAGTAAAATGCGCCATTAGGTGCAATCACCTCGCCTGGCTTGCTTATCTGTAGCTCGCCATCGATTTCATAAGCGGCAACTTCTAGCTCTCTTGGCACCACGGATTTCTCAATAAGCACTTGATCAGAGAAGGTAAATGCCTTGTTGATTGCTCCGCTTAATTCTTCTGCTTGATTGACTTGGTAACAGCCAACGGAAGATCCCTGACGAGCCGCTTTGACGAACACTTTCCCCCAACTTTCAAAGGCTTGTGTCGCCTGTGCATGAGCTAGTTCAGTGTTGTCGGATAAGAACAGATAAGGCGTATTTGGGATACCCAGAGCGTCGTACCAAAGTTTTGATGTGATTTTATTGAAGCTGTTGTTGCTTGCTTCAGAACCACAACCTAGGTACGGAATCTTAGCCATTTCAAACAGTGATTGAATGTCACCTGTTTCGCCCGGGAAACCATGAATACATGGAACAATGAAATCGACTTTTGATTCTAAGTTGTCGCCACGTAAGGTTTGATCGTTAATATCAAGATAAACCAACTCACCTGAATCAAGACACCAGCCTTCGTTTTTAATTTCAACTCTCACAACGTTAAAATCTGCAACGCTATTAAGTTGTTCAAAAAGGTAATTGGCTGAAACGATCGACACTTCATGCTCTGAAGATCCACCGCCGCAAAGTAGAAGGATGTTTGTGGTGTTCATGGGTAAATTCGGTCCTTGAAACTAGGAATACTGACTTCAATGATAAACAAAAGTCGAAATAGGTACAGTGTTTTGAATGCTAAAATCGTCATCTAAGGAGTGAGCGATTAACTATTAAACAAAACTAACCGTCATAAAACAAAAGAAGGAGCATTTGCTCCTTCTTTATGATTTAAAACTTAGTTTAACTTGTTAAGCGTTGGGTATTCAGAGTTCTTGATATCATCAATGCTCTTAACGAATGGCTTTAAGTTTTGAAAACTGCTCGGCAAAGATGAAATCGCCTTTTTAGCGTCTAAGCGTGTCGCGTAGTCACCGTAAAGTACAGTGAACCACTTCGTGCCGTTAACCATTTTGTAGTTTTCCCAAATTGGCTGGGAAGTTGTTGGTAGCATTTTTACAAAAGAATCGACTTTGGCTTGGCTGCCAACAGCAACAACTTGAACTGTGTAACCAAAGCGTTGGTTCATGTCTTGTTGCTTCTTGGTTGGAGCTGTAATTGTTGCAACCGGCTTAGCTCTAGTCGTGTGAGTGATTTTTTGTTCTACAGGTGTGGTTCTGACAACGTTGACCACGTTCTCTTCAACAACGGCAGTCTGCTCAGATTGAGATACAACTGGAGCTTCAACTTTAGCCGTTTTGAACTCTTCTTGATAGCTATCTGACGTTACATTGGTAACGTAGTTGTCAGATACACATGCAGCCAAGAGCAGTGGCAAAGTCACAATTGCAAGTTTTTTCATGGAAAGCTCTATATCCTTAATAATAATTACTATAAATCATGCCGATACGTCGGTTTAGAATCAAGTTAACTTTGAGATTATACACCATTAGTGGGTGACCTATTTCACAAACTTTATGCAGTGTCTGCTTATTCATCTTAATTCGGTGAATTTGCCATCAACCCGTGAATGAAAAGTAAGTTACGATGAACTTACGTGCATTGCTAGGATATGTCTATGAATCATCTTGATCCCCTACTTAAACCCCGTTCAATCGCTGTTGTTGGTGCATCTCAACGAGAAACGCGTGCAGGATATATCGTCATGAACAATCTGTTGCACGGGGATTTTAAAGGTGCGGTGATGCCGGTAACACCAAAATACGATTCTGTCGCAGGCGTCCTCTCTTACAAAAACATCTTGTCGCTACCTATCGTGCCTGACCTTGCTATTTTGTGCACTAATGCGACACGCAATGTGGCTATTTTTGAAGAGTTGGCCGAGAAAGGCATCGCTTCCGTCATTGTGCTCTCCTCCGACATGCAACAGCAAAGTGATAGCGGCGAAACGTTTGATGAGAGATGTATTGCAATAGCCAAAGCAAACAATATTCGGGTACTTGGTTCCAATAGCTTGGGAGTTATTGTCCCGTGGTTAAATTTGAATGCCTCTTTTTCTCCGGTGACAGCGCTGCCAGGTAAAATAGCCTTTGTTTCTCAATCCGCTGCAGTGTGTACAACGATTCTAGATTGGGCGAACGATAAAGAGATCGGCTTCTCGGCGTTTATCTCGATAGGTAATGGCAGTGACATAGAATTCTCAGAGCTGTTGGATTATCTGAGTACCGACTCTCACACCGAAGCAATATTGCTTTATGTTGATAGTATTAAAGATGCGAGGCGCTTTATCTCTGCTGCGCGTGCTGCGTCACGTAATAGACGAATTCTAGTGTTAAAAGGCGGACGAACCGCTAAAGGCCGGGCGGCGGCAATGCTACATACTGGCGGTGCCGATACGTTAGATATTATCTATGACTCAGCGATCCGACGCAGCGGCATGTTGCGAGTTAAGAACTTACACGAACTGTTTGCAGCGGTAGAGACTCTGACTCATTCAGTGCCATTACGTGGAGAGCGCTTGGCTATTGTGACCAACGGCGGCGGCCCTGCGATCATGGCGGTGGATACCCTTTTTGACCGTGGTGGTAAGCTTGCCGAGTTTTCTGAAGATACGCTAGAGAAACTCAATAAGGTTTTACCATTGAGTTGGTCTCACAGTAATCCAATCGATATTGTTGGCGACGCCGGTGAGCAACGCTATATCGATACGATAAACATCTTGCTAGATGGTGATGAAGCGGATGCGATTCTTATCATGCACAGCCCTTCTGCGATCGCACATTCAGCTAAAACCGCTGAGCGAATTATTGAAGCCATTAAAAAGCATCCTCGCCACAAGCGATTTAACATTCTAACGAATTGGTCTGGCGAGCTAACAGCAAAGCCAGCACGAAAGTTGTTTACCGAAGCAGGGTTCCCAACCTATCGAACACCTGAAAGCTCAGTGGTCGCATTCATGCACTTGGTCGAGTACAGGCGTAACCAGCGTCAGTTAATGGAAACGCCAACCACGGCAGAAAAAGTCCATATTGAAGATCTAGCAGATGCAAAAAATTGGATAGAACGACAACTACTGGATAAAGATACAGTTAGCCTTGATACACATCAAAATAGCCAATTTTTCAAGCACTTCAACCTAGATGTATTACCAACTTGGATTGCTTCTGACCCAAGTGAAGCGGTACATATTGCCGAAACGATTGGTTACCCAGTCGCAGTTAAACTACGTTCGCCAGACATTGCACACAAGTCGGACGTGCAAGGAGTCATGCTTAATTTAAGAAACAGCAATGAAGTCGCCAATGCGGCTCAGGCGATTCTCGATCGCTCTCAACTGTCGTTCCCTACTGCGCATATTCATGGCTTGTTAATTCAAGGAATGGCCAAACTCGCCGGCGGGCAGGAGCTACGTGTAAAAGTCACAACGGACGAAACCTTTGGTCCTATCATTTTACTTGGTCAAGGAGGTTCTGAATGGGATGAATCCATTGACGCCGCTGCAGCCTTTCCACCTCTCAATATGACACTGGCGCGTTACTTGATCATTCGGGCGATAAAAAGTGGCAAGATTCGTCTGCAAAAACTACCTAACCCGATTGATATTGAAGGTCTCTCTGAATTGTTGGTGCGTATATCTCAGATGGTAGTGGATTGCCCTGAAATACATGATTTGGATATCCACCCAGTACTGGCCAATGGTGACAAGTTCACGATTTTAGATGCCGATATCATCTTGAAAGCATATCAAGGCGATCCTCAAGAACGTCTTGCGATTCGCCCTTATCCAGTCGAATTGGAAGAGAGTATCGTACTTAAGGACGGCACTGAGGTGTTGTTACGCCCGATCCTTCCTGAAGACGAGCCGCTTCATGCTGATTTTATTCATCGTGTATCCAAAGAAGACCTTTACAAGCGTTTCTTTAGTGATGTGGGTGAATTCAATCATGAGGCGTTGGCTAACTTTACTCAGATTGACTTTGATAGAGAAATTGCATTTGTGGTCGTTCGAAAGGAACAAGGCGTACCCGCGATTATTGGCGTATCGAGAGCGTTGATTAACCCAGAGAACACCGATGCAGAGTTCGCTATTCTGATACGTTCCGATCTGAAAGGCGTCGGATTAGGCCGCATTTTGATGACTAAGGTTATTGACTACTGTCGTACAAAGCAGACCAAGCAGATGTCGGGCATGACGATGCCGACCAACCGAGGGATGCTGACACTAGCCCAGAAGCTGGGCTTTGAGCTAGATATCAGTTTTGAAGACGGTACTGCAGATATGGTGTTGCCGTTACTTTAACGCCCATGTTTTTTTTAGGTGTTGAATACACCAAGACTTGGCGTCGCCCATCTTGTTACGTCGCCAAGCCATTACGATGTCGATAGGCTGTGGTTCAGTACCCGAAATCTGCTGTAGAACGCCAGATTCAATCAAAGGTTTGGCAACACTATTCGGTAAGGTGCCGATCCCTAACCCTGCAGTTAGAGCCTCTACCTTGGCTGGGAAGCTTGTCACGGTCAAACGTGGCTGCTTTTCTAGAATATTGATGCTTAATGCTGGTTGGTCACGCGCTGTATCTGCAATTGCGATAACCCTGTAACTTTCCCTCGCTTTTTGGTCGAAATCACCAGATCGCTTATGAACGTAGTGGTTTGATGCTGCAACCCATACCATTTCCATCTTACCGATAATGTCACTTTTCATATCGTTTGGTATGGTGTCAACCTTTGGGCACACCAATAAATCAGCTCGGCCGTCTGAAAGTGATTCCCAACATCCAGCTAGAATCTCTTCTTGTAATCGAACCCTAGTTTTACTTATTTTTCCGAGTTCATCGACCAATGGGAAGAAATTAGCAATCGGAATAATGCCATCAAAGGCAATCGTTAAATCCAACTCCCAGCCATTAGCGAGAATACTCGCGTCATTAACGAGCTGTTCAGTGGCACCAAGAATGATCCTTCCTTGCTCTAATATTAACTGCCCCGCTTCCGTGAAATTTGCACGGTGGCCTGAGCGATCAAAAATCATAATATCTAAGTCTTGTTCTAGCTTCTGGATTTGATAACTCAATGAAGAAGGTGCTCGGTCCATTTCGTTAGCCGCTGCCGCGAAGCTTCCACGACGATCAATGGCATCTAATATGTGTAAGGCTTCAAGTGTTATTGGGCTATGCATAACTTTCCTACTTTGTAAGTGAGATCTGAATCACAAAAAGAGAAGCATTCACGCAGTGAATGGAACTGAAAAACTCTTTTTAATACATGTGTTTAATGACGCTAATTATTAATTAGTTGATAATATTGAAAATTATTTAAATGCAAATAATAGTAATTATCATTTAGATCCAATATCATCTTTCGCAAATCAAGATGATATTATGGAACTAAGGTAACTATCAGATGTATAAGCAATCCCTACTCTCTGCTTCAATCGTTTTAGCGCTTTCATCAACATCAGCCTTTGCTGAAGATTATGCCCTATTTGACGAGGTTGTTGTATCAGCAACGCGCACTGAACAAAACAAAGAAGACGTTTCAAGCTCAATTGAGTCTGTCTCTGCAAAAGACATAGATAATCAAATGTCTAGCGACATAAAGCAAGCTCTCCAATACACGCCAGGAGTAGAAGCTCAAGGCGGTGGCCGTTTTGGTATTTCAGGCTTTAACATCCGCGGTGTTGAAGGTGATCGCGTTAAACTTATGGTAGATGGAGTTCAACAACCTACACCATATAACCCTGGCGCTTCTGAGCAACGTAAATATTCGAATGCGATCGAAGTCGATACATTAAGTGTCATAGAGGTGAATAAAGGCCCTGCTTCTACGCTTTACGGTTCAGATGCCATTGGTGGTGCAGTACTGCTAAGAACTAAAAATCCAGAGGATATGCTTAGAACTGACGGGGATGAAAACCGTTTTGGCATCAAATCTACCTATACATCTGCAGATGAACAATTCAAGAACACAGTTTCTTGGGCGATGCGTAAAGATAAGTTAGAAACGATCGTTATGGCGACATACGCTCAAGGCCACGAGACAGAAACTCATTCATCAGGAAGCGAAGTTCAAGGTCCAGATCGTGGTGCAGAGAACCCAGCAGATACGGAATTAAGTAATATCCTAGCCAAAGCATTCTACAATGTATCAGATTCAAATAAGGTTGGTATTACGGTTGAGCATTACCAACGTCAATATGATGAAGATGAGCTAAACTACAATGGCTATCAGCTTATGCCGGGCTTTGTATATACTGATAATTACAACAAAGACACCAACAAACGTTTTCGTGCAACATTGGAACAACAGCTTAAGCTAAGCTCTTCAATTGCTGACTCTTTAGACTGGTCTCTAAGTTACCAAGACTCAAGTACTCTGAATAAAAACTACGACACAACTCGCTTCAACGGACGTCGACTTCGTGAGCGTGATGCTTCTGATGTCAACATGCAAGTTGATACACAGCTTTCTAAGCTAGTGAATATTGATGGTGCGGATCACGAGTTCACATATGGTTTCACATACCTGCAGAATGACTTTGAACTAGAAAACTACGACCATAAATTTGATCGAGGCACTGTTACACCGGGTAGCACTGGTATTCCTGATGCAGAAATAACGCAATGGGGTGTGTTTGTTCAAGACCAAGCATTTTTCATGGAAGACAAGTTGATTGTAACTGGCGGTCTTCGTTATGACTCATTTGTTGCTGACCCATCAACGGATGAAGGCTACAAGACTCAATATGAGAAGAATAAAGATGACGCCGTCACAGCTAAGCTAGGTTCAGTTTACCACATCAATGACAACCTATCGGTATTTGGTCAAGTTGGGCAAGGGTTTAAAGCACCTTCAGTTTACGACCTCTACTACTTCTACACTCGAGGTGCCATCATTGAAGCTAACCCTAACTTGAAAGCAGAAAGAAGTATCTCTTACGAGCTTGGCCTTCGTGGCAATAATGAACATGCTCGCTTTGAACTAAGCACTTTCTACACAGATTACTCTGATTTCATTAACCAGACGAAATCGGGTAAACAAGGCGGTAAAGACGTATACACCAAAGAGAACTTAGATAAAGTGACTATCTATGGTGCAGAACTTTCGTCAACGATTAATCTTGACACCCTGTTAGACGCACCATTTGGTACCTACACTCGTTTAGCTGTGGCTTATGCTGATGGTGAAGATAAATCTACAGGTAAATCCATTGATTCAGTAGCACCACTAACGGGTACGCTAGGTCTTGGTATCGAACGCGAGACTTTCGGTTCAGCTTTAAATGTTAAGATGGTTGCTGCGAAAGATGAGTGGAACTCTGATGACAACGTAAACGTGGCTGGATACACAGTTGTTGATTTGACTGCTTATTACCGCCCTGTCACGGATTTAACCTTGCGAGCGGGTCTATTCAACGCATTAGACAAAAAATATTGGCTGTACAATGACATGTCAGGCCGTGGGCACGATTCTAAGTTCAACACCGATATTAAGTCTCAACCGGGTCGTAACTGGGGTATATCTGCAAACTACGAGTTCTAACTGGTTAGAAATCTAGTTCGTTGTAGAGCTAAGTTTTTTAAAGGCCTAGGTCATTAAAGATCTAGGTCGTTCCAGAATAAAGCCATACAAAAAATACTGTAGAAACTAAAAAGCCAGCTCACGATAAGCTGGCTTTTGTTATTTCACTAAAAGTTGTATCAAAAAGGGGTAAGTGAAATTATTTCTCTGCCATTTCTTTCTTTACCATTACTGCTGCAGCAATGATGAAAGTGATGATTAGGCCTAGTTCCATGATTAACTCCAAAGAAAATTAACATTAAACATATAATTCGCGAGCATGATAACAACAACCGATACAGAATGATACTTTTTAACCACCAAATCACTTTTTATTCGATTTAGATCAAAAAAGATGCCCTAGAGCATCTTTTTGTACGTTAACTATTCATGAAATCACTCAATCAACCAGGGAAACCATCAGGATTTGTTGATTGCCAGCGCCATGTATCTTCAGTCATTTCAGCCAGTGTGCGTGTCGCATTCCACCCCAGTTCTTTCTGAGCTTTCGCTGGGTCGGCCCAACACTCTGCGATATCTCCTGGACGACGCTCAACGAGTTTATAAGGTATAGCTTGACCGCTCGCTTTCTCGAAGGCTTTAACCATATCTAATACACTTGAACCGTTGCCAGTACCTAGGTTATAGATATGAAGACCGTCTTTACGCCCTACTTTCTCAAGTGCTGCAATGTGTCCATCAGACAGATCCATAACGTGGATGTAATCACGAACACCAGTGCCATCCTTTGTTGGGTAGTCACTACCAAATACAGATAGGAATTCACGTCGGCCAACTGCAACTTGAGAGACAAATGGCATTAGGTTGTTTGGAATACCACTTGGGTCTTCACCGAGTTCACCACTTGGGTGTGAACCTACGGGGTTAAAGTAACGTAATAACGTAATGCTCCAATCGGGGTTAGCCTTTTGGAAGTCAGTTAAGCACTCTTCAACCATGAGCTTGCTACGACCGTAAGGATTGGTTGCGCTTGTGGGGAAATCTTCTGTGATAGGAACACTAGCAGGATCGCCATAAACCGTTGCTGAAGAGCTGAATACTAATGTTTTTACGTCAGCGTCACGCATTGCATCGACAAGGACTAACGTGCCATTTACGTTGTTGTCGTAGTATTCGAGAGGTTTGGCAACAGACTCGCCAACCGCTTTCAGGCCCGCAAAATGAATAACAGCTTCAATATTGTGTTTCTTCATAGTTTCAGTTAAAAGCGCTTTATCACGAATGTCACCTTCAATGAAATCAGGACGAACGCCAGATACTTTTTCGATACGTTCTAAAACGCTTGGTTTACTGTTGTATAAGTTATCGAAAAGCACAGGTGTCATACCTGCGTTAATCATCTGGATACTTGTGTGGCTACCAATGTAACCCATGCCACCTGTAACTAAAACATTCATGTTTAGCGGACCTTTTAATTAAAAACACTCAACCTACCTCTTATGATACAACAGCTTAGGGTTGAGTCACAAACGCCTATGGCAGATACACCGCACGAGAGAACAAAAATCGACCTTTACCTTGAATTTCACTTAGACGTACACCTCAGCGCCAACCTTCAGAATTACATCAATGTCGCCATATGATTCATCACCTTACGTTTGCTCCCTAAACCGGAAACAAAATAGATGAAGCGCTGTTTGTCGAACACTTGTTTTTCAATTATCTTTAACCATAGTTTCTATACGTCATTGATGAAAGGAAGCATTTTTCACAATCCATTCTTTAGCGGGTTTGATACATGCCGTGACCTCATAGTAAATGCAGTTCTTGGTGTCGAAAATTTGAGTTAGGTCACTGTTTATTTATGGTATTTATAAGACCGTCATTACTCACCTCAACGTAAAGGGTTAGCACCACGTGACAACGAAGATTTTGCTTAATTGCGACATGGGAGAAAGTTTCGGCAATTGGAAGATGGGCGATGATGAATCGGTAATGGAATGGGTCGACATGGCAAACATTGCCTGTGGGTTTCATGCGTCTGATCCTCACGTGATGTCTAAAACCATTAAGCTTGCCGAACACTACCATACTCAGATAGGTGCTCATCCTGGCTATCAAGATCTTGTTGGCTTTGGGCGACGTTCAATCCCTCACACTATGGACGAGATCAGCGAATTAGTTTGCTATCAAGTGGGCGCATTGCAAGCCCTATGTCGTTATCACCATACTACGGTTGGGTATGTGAAACCTCATGGTGCCCTTTACAACGATATGATGGCGAACATTGATGTGTTCAATGCCGTTGCCCAAGCCGTCGCTGAATTTAACATCCCCTTGATGATTCTCTCTTCATCAGACAATCAACAGTATCTAGATATTGCTGACGATCATGACTTACCCCTCTTGTTTGAAGCGTTTGCCGACCGTGCATACTTGAATAATGGGCAGTTATCGCCGCGAACTCAAAAAGGCTCGGTTTACGTTAATCAGGACGATATCTACAACCAAGTCATGCAAATCATTAACTACGGTTCAGTCACGACCATTGAAGGCGAAAGACTGCCTATTGAAGCCGATACCATCTGCGTCCATGGTGATAACCCCCAATCCATCGCATTAATTAGAAAAATCAGACAAGACCTCAACGCTTTTAACTAGTATGAGCGTTTGATTTGTTATGACGCATAGCCTTATCGCTCGCCTTACGAGCACCTTACCAATTGCTCGTAAGATCTAATTACTTTGTATTGGTTTGGACGCGGAAGTTGGAAACGTTAAGCAGGTAAGCAGGTAAGCAGGTAAGCAGGTAAGCAGGTAAGCAGGTAAGCAAAAGTATGGAAACGAAATGACGACGAATCAAATTGAATTTAATATAGCGCCAGTCGCGGAATGCAGCGTTTTGGTGACCTTGACGCTATCGCCAAATAATCAATCTAGCGCCGAATATGCGCAGTACATGGCTCATTTTTCCTATGCCATTCGCCAAAACTTGGCATCTGTATTGATGAATGTGACGTCGGCTTACCAAACAATATTGGTCGATTACCTACCTTATCGAATATCAGAACAGCAGCTCATCGAACAACTCAACTCTTTGTTGAGTCATGCTATTTCGTCCTTCTCTAGTGTTAGTAACACGCGTAACACTATCGAGCTTCCCGCTTATTACTCACCAGAAACAGCACTCGATTTAGACCGATATCAAGCCAAAGGCCTGTCGCTCGACGATATTATTCAATATCACACCTCACAGACATACAGCGTCAGTGCGATTGGATTTACCCCTGGCTTTGCGTTTATGTCTGATGTGGTCAACGAGCTTGCTTTGCCTCGTCATTCAACCCCTCGCTTAAGAGTACCGAAAGGCAGCATCGCCATCGCGGATACGAAAACGGCGGTGTACCCTTCGGACTCACCGGGTGGCTGGAATATTATAGGTAACTGCCCTCTATCTCTGTTCGACTATGGCCAGTTAACCAGTGCAGACATAGCCTCGCAAGGTCTCTCATTATTGAATGTTGGCGATAGCGTGCAATTTAAAGCCATCACTAAAAACGAGTTCATTGAACTAGGAGGCGTGCTTAATGGTTAAGCCAACACTCACAGTACTTAAGCCGGGGCCAATGAGTTTGATTCAAGACTTCGGACGGTTTGGTGTCGCACACCTCGGTTTAACTCAAGGTGGCCCTGTGGATGATTACTCTTACAGTTGGGCGAATCATCTACTGCAAAATCCAGTAAACATCGCCGCTTTAGAAATTACCCTAGGACAATGCGCTTTCAAGATCGATCATGATTGTGAAATGTCGATATGTGGCGGAGATTTACAGGCGTCTTTGGATGGCCACAAGCTTGATAACTGGAGTACTTTCCAAGCTCGAACTGGGCAGGTTTTATCCTTTGGATTACCGAAGAATGGCCTTCGAGCCTATTTAGCGATTAAGGGAGGGTTTGATGTTCCCGTGACTCTAAATAGTCGTTCTACGGTTACACGAGAAAAGATTGGCGGTCTTACCCAAAATGGTGAACCCTGCCAACAAGGTCAGAAGATAGCATTCTCAAAACATCCTCTCACTCAACCTTTCAAACCAGTGAGTGTCACGTTCAGATACAAACCGAACTATAATTTGCCTTTGAATTTACGCATTATTGAAGGTTATCAATGCAATCTGTTTTCCGAATCTGCGAAGGAAACGCTCTATAGCTCCCATTATCGTGTTGACCAGAATTCGAACCGTATGGGTTATCGACTCAGTGGCCAGCCTGTCGCTTCTCCTGATGTTTCTTTGTTATCTGAGGGAATTGCACTTGGGGCAATTCAAATCCCACAAGACGGGCAACCTATCGTGTTGCTTAATGACAGACAGACTATTGGTGGCTATCCGAAGATTGGATGTGTCGCCAGAATCGATTTACCGCGCTTAGCACAAGCCAAACCTGGACATAAAGTCTCGTTTAGTAAAGGCGATCGCTTAGGATTACAAGATGTGTGGTGCCAGTGGGCTCAATTTTTCGGCTATTAGTTTTTGCTCTGTAGCTAAGTAACTCTATTACAAAGAATCTTGAAATCTTTAGCCAGGAAGGTTTCGTTTGGAAGATGTAGTTCAGGCAATTGACAAGATACAAGCAGGCGTTTCAGTTAAAGGTTAGGCTTACCTGTCAAAGTAAGCCGAATTGAAGATGTTTAGCGTAATAGATTATGACTGAGTATTAAGCGTGATCTTGGCCTGATACCTTTGCAAGGGCTTCTGGGTATCCGCGTTCTTGTGTCAAATCTATCGCTTTATTCTCAATATCACTTAGGTTAAATGACATTGTCACTGAGTGCGTATTTTCAATCGATACCGCCTCTGATACATCAAACCATTGCTCAGCGACCTTTTGCGCAGCCTCTAGGGTTGAAGATGCTTTGACGACTTCAAGTCGAGCATAGCGATCACCACAAAATGAAACGTCTGAAGCTCTTAAGCTCGGATCGGTTCCCGGAATCTGCTGTGCACCGAACAAAGGCTTACCACCTACCAGTGCAGAGCTAAAACTTGGGATGAACTGAGACATATGCGTTATCGCAGCGCGAGTTCTTAATTCAAGTTGTTCTTCACTCCAACCCGATACGATTTTCTTAAGAAGCTTAGAAGGCAACTGAGGCTGTGATGAATCTGTTGATGATGAAACAAGCCCACCCTCAAACAGAGTAATCCCTTCTGTCATACCGTGAAGTTGGAATACACCATCAGCGTACGGTGTTAACTGAGCCATGCCTTGCGGTGTGCCTCTCGGGCCATGGAAGATAACCTCTGGCCACTCTTCCTTACATTCTTGCGAATACGGCCACTGCGTAACGTATGCGGCTTTGAACTCAACAAGCCTTTGTTGCTTAGAACCGACAAAGTCATCCACGATGCCCGTTTCAAAGCCACTTGCATTAATCAAGTAGTCGGTCGTTAGGTGACAGCTTTGGTTCTCAGCGTCTGTATAAGTCAAAGACCAACCTTGCTCTAACGATTCAACAGATTGTAATCGGCTGTTGGTTAACACGGTACAATTAGATTGTTGCCCCAAAGAGAGTTGAGCGGTTGCAGATAAGCGGAATACGCTCCAGCCATACTCTTGAACCATAGCAACAGGATACTTAAGGGTTTCTAGATCCGTATGTTTAGCGAAAGGAATACACCATTCATCAAGCGATGTTGGTTTCAGAGGCTGTGTTTGAGCAGCAAGTGCTAGTAACTCTTCTTTACTATACAGCTTGTAATACTCTTCCGGTCTACCAAGCACTTGGTTGCTTTTATCTTGATTAACAAGCTCAGCATAAGCGTTCTTGATTATCTTTAGGCGCGGAAGAAGATCCAACGGCTCTCCACCATCACTGTGTGGAACAGCGATAATTGTCGGACGAATATTGATCGTATGGGGAAACAAGCGGACGGTATCAATTGACTGAGTGAGCAACTGAAGACACTGCTCTACAGAAATATCTCGATACAAATTGCCACCAGCATGCAGATGGCAAATTGGTGGACCATTAACCAAACTCGGTCCTTTTTCCAAAATAGTGACCTTATAACCCAACTCACTAAAATGAATTGCGCTCGTCGTTCCGGCAATACCACCACCAACAATGGCAATAGAAGGCTGATTTGTATCCGTTTTGTTGTGGTTCATCGTGTTCTGTAGAATATGATTAACTGCCTCTATTCTACTTTTGTTCTGCTACGAATTAAAACACATTTTTATCAAGGTCTTAGATAGGCAGTATTTAATATCTATGTAAAAAACCTAAATAATCTCTTGACTCAATAACTCCAGATTGAGTTTTAAAGGTTATTATAACCGTCACATTTGTCCTAAGTGACGCCACATAAAGGCTGCCTCAGTACTCTTAAAACATAGATGTTAACTTATCCCTAAAGTTATCCACCGTTTTTGTGGATAACTGTTGATAACGTTCTTGCTAAGTTGCGCAAACCCTTTGTTTACAGGGACTAACCGCTGTTCATTAAATCGGCATTATTGCGCAATTAGTTTTAAAAAATACTAAAAAAACGGGAAATTAAGGTGCGATGTTCGTAACTTGTGCTACGCATTGGTCAAATAAAAAGCGGTCTAAAGAGACGTCTTATAAATAGTGAACGACTAAGTATAAGTAATGTCACTTTTAGACCGTTTTAAGCATTTGTGAGATCTCGCTAGCGACTAGCCAAAATCCTTGTTTACTGGTGCCAACAAACGTTTGATTAAGCTATTCACTACCGCGGCCAATGTGATAAACGTCAGCACGGGTAGCGCTATCCACAGTATTGGGTGGAGTGAAGGTTCTAACTCAAAGCCAAAGTTCATTACCCCTGCAACACTGAGTTCAGAACCTAGCGCAGCAATTGAGCCAGCTACTAACGCCATCACCCCGTATTCACACCAAATAGTGTTGAGAATACGCTTCTTACTCGCGCCTAAGGTTCGGTACAAGCGTATCTCTTGTTGTCTTTGAGATAAGCTCAGTCGCAACAGAGTGAAGATAAGCAATAGCCCCGCCACTACACCTAACGCGGCAAGTACGGTTATCGACCAAACAATCTGTTTGAGCAACTCTTGGATCTTGCTACCCATTTTACGAATGTCCATCAAACTCACGGTCGGGTGATTTCGAGATAATTCGTTGAGCATTTGGTTGTGTTGCTCTTCTAATCTGAAGCTCACCAACCAAGTAGAAGGAATAGCGCTCAAAACATCGGGAGTAAAAATGAAATAGAAGTTTGGCTTCATTTCACGCCATTCTACTTTTCGGATGCTGTTCACCTTGGCAGAGACGTTCTGGCTGTTGATTGTGAATGAAAGATCATCGCCAATTTTCAAACCAAGTTGCTCTGCGACATCGGATTCCACAGATACGCCCTGCTCTTGTGTCCAGCTGCCTTCTAATACTTCATTGTACTCAGGCAGGCTATCTCCCCAAGTGAAGTTGATCTCGCGACTTAGTGCATCTGTTTCTTCTGAGGTCTCGCTGTATTTCGCCGCCTCAACGCCGTTAATGGTTGTGAGCCTTCCTCGTATAATTGGAAACGCTTGAGTACGCTCTACTTCGTTTGCATCAATCGTCTCGAGATAACTGTCTTTCTCATAGCTCGCAATATTCAGCGCAAACGCATTAGGTGCGTTCTCGGGCAAAGTTTGCTGCCAATCTGACAACAAGTCACTTCTCACTAGCCATATGATCGATAACAGCATCAAAGACAGCGCTAAAGAACCAAATTGAATCCCTGTTGCTAATGGTGTGCGATTAATTCGGCTCAATGCCAAGCGCATAGATGTCGACGTCGGCAGTTGACCCACCAAACGCAGAACAAACGTACTGACAATCGCGAGTACTAAGAACAGGCAAGCGATACCCGCTAGAACTATCCATACCAACAGATTGTCACCGTACATCAGCATCATTGGAATAATAGGTACTAGCAACAACAGGTATTTCTTGTAGCTTTCATTAGACTGGTGACTTGATTGAATCACGCTGATTGCCGAAGTGCTTACCAAGCCAATTAACGGAATACCAAGAGCAGGCACACCAATGAGAATGCTTGATAAAATCGCCAAAATGACAGGTTCAATACCATAGCTAGGAAGTGGTGTTGGTAATAAGTCGCCCAGAGGTATACGAAGCAAAAATTCTAAGCCGATACCGATGGTAATTCCCAGTACAGCACCAATAACCACCAACAGAGACACCTGTACAGACAACCATTTAACGATCCACTGCTTGCTCGCACCTAAACTCTTAAGCATCGCAATAGTTTTACGACGACTCGCAACATAATGTTGGCAAGTGAGTACCAAAGTGGTCGCAGCCATGATCACAACGATAGCAACCGTTAGCGATAAGTATTGAGTCGTACTTTCGAACATCTCGTTGGTACGACTGGCTGAGTCTTGTGTACGCCAGCGATCACTTGGTGTCAGTTCGATACTGTCTTGTGCTGCTTTGAGTTTCGATTCATCACCATTTAAAAACAATCTAAAGCTAACGCGGCTACCTGGTTGGATTGCGCCTGTCGCTTCAACATCATTATTGTGAATCAGAACAGCAGGCATTTGTTGGAAAGGGTTAAAACTCAGGCCCGGTTCTTGAGCGATACGCCCTGTAATTCTTAAATCGGCATCGCCTATCGTGACATTGTCACCTATCTCAACTTCTAGCTGAGCAAATATGCGCTCATCTAGCCACAATTCCCCCGGTTCAACATGATTGCTTACCGCGCTATCTGCTCCTTGCAGTATCATTTCGCCGCGTAAAGGATAATTGCTCTCTACTGCTTTAACAGTAACCAACTGCATCGAGTTATCACTGAATGCCATGGTTGAGAAGCGAGTCAACTGAGAGCTTTCTAACTGTTCAACCTGAGTCAGGTCTAATAAAGGTTGGGGTATTGGGTTTGCCGATACAAATACACTGTCGGCGGTTAACGCATCTTTGCCCTGCTTTACGATCACTTGTTCCATACGCTCAGCTAAAGCTGAAAGCGCGAACACACAAGCTATAATGAGCGTTAGAGCGATGGATACCGGCCATAGCTGACCATGTCGAATCTCTTCGATGCTCCATGAAAACAGTCGTTTATTCAGTCCGTGTGATGAATTCAATTTACACTTCCTCTATGTGACCGACATGCATTTTCAAGGTTCGTTGGCAACGCTGTGCGAGCTTAGGGTCATGCGTGACGAGAACAAGCGTTGTACCGTGCGATGAATTAAGTTCGAACAACAGCTCGACGATTTTCGCTGCCGTTTGTTGATCTAAGTTACCTGTAGGTTCATCAGCAAAAAGGATTTTTGGCTTGATCATAAACGCGCGAGCTAAAGCGACTCTTTGTTGTTCACCGCCTGATAGCTGAGATGGCAGGTGATCAAGCCTGTCTTTCAAGCCCACTGATTCAAGCAAAGCCGTCGCGCGTTCGATGTCTTCGTCTTCACCTTTCAACAAACAAGGCAGCGTGACGTTTTGCAGGGCAGAAAGGCTTGGGATCAATAAGAAGCTTTGGAAAACAAACCCAACGGATTCACTGCGGATTTTGGCTCTCGCTTCGTCATCAAGCTGTGATAGAGGTTGGCCTAACAAACTGATTTCGCCAGAAGTTGGCACATCGAGTCCTGCAAGCAGTGTCATTAACGTGGATTTACCAGCACCTGAAGTACCGACGATCGCAACCGTTTCACCCTCACGAATATCGATATCAACATGCTCTAAGATTGTTAAATGTTCTTGATTAGTAGACACTGTCTTCGAAACAGCTTCTGCTTTAATGATGGATGTATGCATGACTCGACTAATTTCCTTTTTATTCTTAATTATATTTTCAACCGCTTCTTTGGCTCAAGATACCGAGTTAGATTCTAAGTTACTGGTGCTTGGTGATAGCTTGAGTGCTGGTTATAACATGGACATCAAACAGAGTTGGCCAAGCCTGTTACCAAACGCGTTAGCAAAGCATGACAAAACGGTAACCGTGGTCAACGGAAGTATTTCTGGTGACACAACTGGCAATGGCTTAGCTCGTTTACCACAATTGCTTGAAGAACACGCCCCAGACACTGTTCTTATCGAACTCGGTGCGAATGATGGTCTTCGTGGATTCCCACCTAAGCTGATGTCTGCGAATCTTGATCAAATCATTAAGCAGATAAAAGCTGCGGGCGCGAAACCGATTATGATGAAGATTAAAATCCCACCGAATTACGGTAAGCGTTACAACCAACAGTTTGAGTACGTTTTTGCAGCGCTTGCTGATCAACAAAACGTACCACTTTTGCCGTTTTTCCTAGAGCATATCATCCTCAAACCGGAGTGGATGATGAACGATGGACTGCATCCAAAACCAGAAGCTCAGCCTTGGATTGCTGAATTTGTCGCCAAAGAATTATATCAGTATCTTTAGGTTTTAATGGTCTAGCTCAATAAATTTTACACAGCTTTACGTTAGCCTGAGTGCATATCACCGTTAACTGTAAGGTTATTTATGCTGATCGAACCTATTATCAAGGGTGTGGTAGCCAAAAGCGCTCACCCTCTAGGCTGTCAAGAAGCCGTAAAGCAACAAATCAAGTTTGTTAAGAGTGCGCCGCAGATCAAAGATGGCCCTAAGCGAGTACTGATTATCGGTGCTTCCTCTGGCTTTGGCCTTGCCGCTCGCATTGCCCTTACCTTTGGCGGTGCAAAAGCTGACACCATCGGTGTCTCATTCGAGCGCGGTCCTAACGAAAAATCTCTAGGCAGCGCTGGTTGGTACAACAACATCTATTTCAAGAAAGAAGCCGAACGAGAGCAACGCACTGCTATCAACATTGTTGGCGACGCATTTTCACAAGAAACACGTTCACAAGTTGTCGAAGCCATTGAAACCTACTTCGAAGGTGAAGTGGATCTGATTATCTACAGCTTAGCCGCTGGCGTAAGACCCAAACCAAATACCGAAGAATTCTGGCGTTCTGCCATTAAGCCAATCGGTGAAAGCGTGACTGGTGCGACTATCTCATTAGAGCACGACAACTGGGTGACCAACACACTTGATGCTGCAACGGAAGAAGAAGCCGAAAGCACACTCAAAGTCATGGGCGGCGAAGATTGGGAACAGTGGATAGATGAGCTGATCAATGCTGAATCTATTGCCCCAGGTTGCAAAACCATTGCTTTTTCTTATGTTGGTCCAGAAGTCACGCACCCTATCTACTTGGACGGTACTTTGGGCCGCGCTAAAATAGACCTTCATCAAACCAGTCACGCACTTAACCTTGAACTAGCAAACTTTGGCGGTAATGCTTACGCGACCGTGTGTAAAGCATTAGTGACCAAAGCGAGTGTGTTCATTCCGGGGCTAAGCCCTTACCTACTCGCTTTATATAGAGTGATGAAAGAAAAAGAGACCCACGAAGGTTGCATCCAACAAATGCAACGCTTATTCAGCAGTAAGCTGTATGGACAAACCAAAGTACCACTTGATGGCGAGCGCCTAATTCGGATGGATGAATGGGAACTCGACCCAGAAACCCAAGCTCATGTGACTGAACTACTTGAAGCTATGGATGAAAACAACTTCCAATCAATCGGTGACTATCAAGGTTTTAAAGAAGAGTTTTTACAGTTGAACGGTTTTGCTCAATCATCGGTAGACTATAAAGAGAAACTTAACACTGATGATTTTATAAAGTTAAAGCCTTAATCGAAACTTATCTCATTACTGAGACCCAGATTCACATTTGAAAACCTCCGCAAAATTGCGGAGGTTTTTTTGTGCAACATTTCTTATACTTAGTTAATGTAATGTTCACAGTTTATTTGGTTCATCTTAATTAACACAGGATGTGTTGATGCATTTAGCATAATTGACTCGGAGTCATATGAAGAAGATAAAAACGATAGACTTAGATATCCCTGACGATATGGCCTCCAGCTGGCAAAATATTGTCGACCTCTTAGCTCAAATCACTCAAGTGCCTGCTGCACTTATCATGCGTGTTCATACCAACTACATTGAAGTTTTCTCTACCAGCCACAGTCAGGATAACCCTTATAACAAAGGCGATTCTGAAACATTAGGAAATGGGCTTTACTGCGAAACAGTGATGGAGTCTCAGCAGCAGCTTTTAGTACCCAATGCGCTTGCCGATGTTGATTGGAAAAACAACCCCGACACAAAGCTTGGCTTAATCTCTTATTGTGGCATTCCGCTATTTTGGCCTAACGGCGAATTGTTCGGCACCATTTGTATCTTGGACTCGAAAGAAAATCACTACACGCCTACCTATATTAAGCTATTAGAAAGCTTTCGCACCTCGATAGAATCTCAATTAAAAACCTTGTTTCAACACGCGAAGCTCACTCAAATGAATCGTGACTTAAAAAGCCGTGTTGCTACTCGCACAAAAGATCTCGCGAGTCTTAATTATTCATTAAACCAAGAGATTGATAAGCGAAGAGCGGCAGAACAAAAGATAAACTTCCAAAAGAATCATGACATCGGCACCGGCTTTTTAAACCGAACCGCATTCGAGTCTCGCCTAAATAACAAACTGTCGTCACAGCAAAGGCTGACGGACAATTCATTTGCGGTTATTCATATAGGGTTTACGAATGGAAGGCGCATACAGGCTCGATATGGCTATGACGCGTTAGACCAAGTGCTGGTTGAATACCGAAAACGTATCGACAGTATCTCTGATATCGAGGTACTAACTGCACGCCCTACTTCTATCGATCTCGTACTGGCGTTCAGCGTAAAAGATTTGCACCAACGCCTAGAAGAACTTTGCCAGACGCTCGTTAAAGTCGGCCATTCAGAGTTCGATATCGAAAGTGACAAGGTACATTTGCATGCGTTTATCGGGATCGCGATTACTGATAACGAAGATGATGCGGAAAGCATTCTTCAGAAATCATCAGAAGCCATGCTCGCCTGTAAAGATTCCGGACAAAAATTCGCTTACTACTCTCAATCTCATACTGAACAACAAAGTCACATCAATAAGATCGAAGGTTATTTGCTTCAAGCCGTACGTAATGATGACCTCATGCTCTACTTTCAACCTAAGGTATGTCCATTAACGCATCGTTGGGTTGGTGCTGAAGCCCTACTACGTTGGCGCCATCCAGTCTTAGGGGATATCTCCAACGAAACCTTGATACATATGGCCGAGCAAAACGGTTTGATTTTCGAAGTCGGAAGCTTTGTTCTGCGTAATGCGATTGAAAAAGCGAAAGAGTGGTCCGAATACGTTGAAGATTTCAAGATGGCTGTGAATGTGTCCGCAATTCAACTCAAGAATGTGCACTTTGCGGAACAAGTGGTTCACCTACTCGAAACCTATCACCTGGAACCTCATTTCTTAGAACTTGAAGTCACGGAAAGTTGCCTCATTGCAGATGAAGTCGTCGCGAAAAACACATTGGAATCGTTACACAACATTGGCGTTACATTGTCACTGGATGACTTTGGGACGGGCTATGCCTCATTTAGTTACCTTAAGAAATTCCCATTCGATACGATTAAAATTGATAAGAGCTTCATCGACCAAATGCTCAACTCACAGGAAGACTCGGAGATCGTTCGGTCTATAGTCCAAATCGCGAAAAAGCTCGACTTAAAAGTCACAATTGAAGGTATAGAATCGGAGGTTCAGGAGCAATTTATCATCAATGAAGGTTGTGATGTGGGACAAGGTTACCTTTATGGCAAGCCAATGCCGAGCCAAGAATTCGAACACAGCTTAATCAATCAAAACTATTTGGGGACAACTCGTTACGCTTAAAGCGAAAAAGAGCACTTTGTTTTGAATTTAGGCCTACTTTCTCTTTACTCTATAGGTGGTGATTTTTATAATCGCCGCCTTTCTGTTTTATCTTCCCTTTATATAGGCATTCCTCGTTATGGATCAGTTGACTGCAAAGCTTAAAAAGCTCGAAAAACAAAACTTCCGCGCATATCAACAAATTAAAGGTCAATACGACTTTGCTGATTTCGAATTACACATCGACCACGTTCAAGGTGACCCGTATGCATCATCTTCACGTTTTCGCGCAACACGCGCTTGGTCGTTAACAGGGTTAGATTGGCTTAAAGAAAAATCTTACGAATACCAAGTAGCAGCGCGTGATTTTATTGCACGTAGCTTCTCTGAATTTGCTAAGCAAGAAGCGACAGTGTCTATCGCACTAACAGGCCAAACTGTTTTGGATAACACATCTGTGGTTTTCACCGAGCACGGTATCGAAATTCGTTTTCGTATCAACCTACCCGCTGATGGTCGTAGTATTCTTGCAAAGAAAGCAATCAACATCATTACATTCTATTTGCCTAAGTTTATTCGTCGCGCAACGCTTGAACGCGAACTCAACATCGAAGCGATGATTAAGCATTGTGAAACTGTTGAAGACCAAGACGCATTGCGTGCTCAATTGGAAGAAAACAACCTAGCAGCATTCGTTGCAAATGGCAGTGTATTACCTCGTATTGCAGGTAACTGCGACCTGCCAATGAAAGGCGCGGTTCCTTTCCTAGCACCAGAGTCTTTAAGTGTGACGCTAAACGCGCCAAACCAAGGTGATGTGACTGGCCTGGGTATTCCTAAAGGCATCACGCTGATCGTTGGTGGTGGTTTCCATGGTAAATCTACACTATTGAACGCCGTTGAACGTTCTATCTATAACCATATTCCTGGTGATGGCCGTGAAGGTATCGTGACTGCGACCGATACGATGAAGATCCGTGCTGAAGATGGCCGATGTGTACACAACTTGAATCTTTCAAACTACATCAACCATTTACCAATGCAGAAAGACACGTCTAATTTCAGCACACAAGATGCATCAGGTTCTACATCGCAAGCGGCTTGGCTACAAGAATCGATTGAAGCAGGCGTTCAAACACTACTTATTGATGAAGATACGTCAGCGACTAACTTCATGATTCGTGACGAACGTATGCAAGCGCTAGTATCAAAAGGTGCTGAGCCAATCACTCCACTTGTTGACCGTATTGGCCAACTACGTGAAGAGATGGATATCTCTACCATTGTTGTAATGGGTGGTTCTGGTGATTACCTAGACGTGGCTGACACTGTGATTCAAATGCACGACTACCAAGCGGTAGACGTAACTGAAAAAGCACAAGAAGTCATCGCTCAACACCCAACTCAACGAACTAACGAATGTGAGACCGCATTAGAAACGTTTGTTCCTCGCTCGTTAAACCGCGCTGCATTGATGAACATTCTTACTGATGGCAAATTCCGAGTTAACGCGAAAGGCAAAGAGTCACTGCGTTTTGGTAAGGAATTCGCTGATCTTTCTGCATTAGAGCAGTTAGAGTCAACATCAGAAGTTAACGCGATTGGTTGGGCATGGTTCCAGTTTGCACAAACTCCAGGTTGGTCAAATAACCCAGCTAAAGAGTTTAGCGCTATCTTAAGCGATGAATGGCACGTGAACATGCCAAACTACGGTGACTTAGCGAAACCAAGAGTATTGGATGTAATGGCCGCACTAAACCGTATGCGTAAATCTCAGTTCAAACCTTCGAGCTCGAACTAATACCTCGCGTTAAGTTAATCTTTATTGTTACGGCTCTCATTTATGAGGGCCGTTTTTTTGCGTTCAATTCCTATATTTCTATCTGATTCGGCCACTCTTTACGTGACTACATTGTTGGTCAGCGCTTTAATCATAGAAATCCCCAAAATCATGACACAGCTTTTACAAAACTATGGCGATATTCAGATAAAGTTCCGGCTCGATAGGTGTAACTAAATGTAACAGACTCTTGAGGCTTCAATGAATCATAAACGCGTTAAGATGCGTGACCATAAAATCGAAGTAAACCTATTCAAAAACCGTGTAATCGTGGCGTTTTGTGGGATCTTATTGTTCACTCTCGTCTTAGTCGCCAACCTGTACCGACTTCAAGTCGACAATTTTGAAAGCTATCAAACTCGTGCTGATGGCAACAGAATCAAAGTATTGCCTATCGCGCCTACTCGCGGGCTAATTTACGATCGTAATGGTGTGTTGCTTGCCGAGAACAAGCTTGTGTTTAATCTAACGATGATTCCCGAGCAAACAGATGATGTCGATACCATGCTCGCCAAGCTAGACAAATACATCCCGCGTAATGTTGAGCAGATCGCTCGATTCAAAAAACGTTATCACAACACGCGCCGTTTCAAATCTGTCACTATATTAGAGAACCTAAGTGAAGAAGAGATCGCTAAGTTTTCGGTGCACCAGTACCAATTCCCCGGCTTATCGATTGATACGAACTTAAAGCGCTTTTACCCAAATGGAGAGGTGCTGACCCATGTCTTAGGGTATGTGGCACACATTAATGATAGTGACCTAAAGAAGCTAGAAGAAAAAGGCATCGAAGCGAATTATCAAGCGACTACTATTATTGGTAAGCTCGGTGTCGAACGCTATTACGAAGATATCCTACACGGAACCAAAGGCTATCAAGAAGTTGAAGTAAACAGCCGTGGCCGTGTTGTTCGGACTATTGAGTACGTGCCGCCAGTTGCAGGCAAAGACATAGTATTAAATATTGACCTTGAACTGCAAAAATACGTATTTGAGCAACTTGATCACCGAACCGGAAGTGCAGTAATTCTCGATCCGAAAGACAACAGTGTACTGGCGATGGCATCTAGCCCAAGTTATGACCCTAATCTATTTGTCGACGGCATTTCGAGTAAGAACTACCAACGTCTATTGAATGACCCTGGTCACCCGTTGGTGAATCGCACCACACTGGGCGTTTACCCCCCAGCATCCACCATAAAACCATTTATGGCCGTTGCTGGATTACAAGAGCATGTTATATCAGAAAACACCATTCGTGATGATCACGGTTCATGGCAAATTCCCGGTTCCAAACGCAACTCTAAATCATGGCGAGACTGGAAACGCTGGGGTCACGGTCCTGTTGACGTAACTCAAGCGATTGAAGAGTCGGTGGATTCATTCTTCTATCAAACCGCCTTTGATTTAGGTATCGACCGCATCTCAAGTTGGATGAATCGCTTTGGTTTTGGTGAACCTACGGGCATCGATATCTATGAAGAAAGCACCGCCAACATGCCAACTCGAGAATGGAAGATGATGCGTTATCGTACACCTTGGTATCAAGGTGACACCGTCCCTATTGGTATTGGCCAAGGGTATTGGACATCCACGCCAATGCAACTTGCCAAAGCAACCTCGGTACTAGTTAATCATGGGAAGGTAATGCCACCTCATATCTTGAGAGCTACCTTAGATCACGGTGAAGATTTTGATACGCAAAAACTTGTTGAACCTGAGCCGATGCTGTCGATCACTGAAGTACCAGACGAGATATGGGATGTACCTATTAATGCGATGCGACTCGTAAACCACGGCAGTCGAGGTAGCGGCAGACGTGCATTTAAAGGAACTGACTACACTAGCGGCGGTAAATCGGGTACAGCCCAAGTATTTGATCTTGCAAAAGATCAGGTCTACAACTCCAAGAAACTGGCTCGGCATTTACTCGACCACGCGCTTTACACGGCATTCGCACCTTACGAACACCCTGAATATGTCGCGACTGTGGTCATCGAGCACGGTAATGGTGGTTCCAAGGTCGGTGCTCCTTATATCCGTAAAGTACTCGACTATGCATTCGAACATAAGAGTGGAGAAAACAAAGATCACTCATAGCATAATAAATGAAGTTGTAACAACGCATAGCCTAGTAACAACGCATAGCCTAGTAACAATACAAGCATAATGACGACAAAGCCCCACTTGTGTCACTCACAACATGGGGCTTTTCATTTTTATATATAGGGCTTAAATTTCACTCTAAAGAGTCAATAAACAGCGCAGTAAGAGTTACGTCGATCATGAACTTCGTAATACATGCCACGCTTCACAAAGCGTCTGGAATTTTGCCGTATTGCCCTCGTCTCTATCGGGATGCCACCGCAATGCCAGCTGTCGCCAACGCTTTCTTATTTCCTTATGCGTTGCGTCTACAGGGAGATCAAATAACTTCAATGCACGGTTTTTATCTAAATTGAGCGTATCAGCGCCAACAAACTTTCTGTACCGAGTCCAAAACTCGTTCAGCAGCCTTTTGACTTCACCTTCATCCGCTTCATAGTTAGCCCAATTAGTGTAGTAGTCTCGAAGTGGGTCTTGGTGATCAATGCTGTGGCTATTTCCATGATAGCTTCCATTCATCAATTCAATATCCATAGCTTGAACTTGAAGCCAACCATCAGGGTGCAACGTTTCTTGAAGCTGATACAGCGCATTCATAATGAGAAAGTTCTTTTTAAATAACTCCTTCTCAGGTGCTGCATCTAATACAGGCATAAACCCAAGGTCGTTTAGATGAGCCGCCAGTGTGTGTACTTTCCATCCACTTGGTTTTCGCTTAAGCACTTCCATAATGGGCCAAAGCAAAGGGTTCTCCATATGGCTATGAAAGCTTGCTCTCACACCTTGATTATTCGACATAGTTGGCTCGTTTGAGGTGATTAGATTATTAGGCATGATGAATTGCCCTAGGTCAGTAGGCTGACTTCTCTTAATTGAAAGCGATTTTCTGCGATTTGTCGAGCTTAATGGAACACCACAATCAATTGCTTGGCTCAAGAGCCCGTTATCCATCAAAATTACGCGGCTAAGGTGACCAGTAATTGACTATGATCGATGTTGCTCTTTGGAAAAACAAAAAAGGCCAGCAATTTTGCTGACCTCTGATATCTATACCAATTTTAGCACAAGGAACGAGTTAATTAGATAACACCAAGCTCTCTTAGACGTTCCATTAGGTATTCATTTGCGGTGTACTTCTCAGACAGTACAACTTCCGGTTTTGGGTGAAGGAATAGTGGCAAAGAGATACGAGATTTCTCTTGGCGTTCACCTGATGGATTAATTACACGGTGAGTTGTCGATGGGAAGTAACCACCTGATGCTTCTTGAAGCATGTCACCAATGTTTATGATCATATTACCGAAGTCACATGGAACATCTAACCACTCGTCATTCTGAGCTTTAACTTGAAGGCCCGGCTCATTTGCTGCAGGAAGAACAGTCAGTAAGTTGATGTCTTCGTGAGCGGCTGCGCGGATAGCACCTGGCTCTTCATCGCCTTGCATTGGTGGGTAATGAAGGACGCGAAGCAGTGTTTGTTCGCTGCCATTAATCATTTCAGAAAGCGCGATTGAAAACTTCTCTTGTACTTCTTTAGGCGCATGTGCTTCAACCCAACCTAATAGTTCTTGAGCAAAAGCATTAGCACGTTGGTAGTAATCTAGAATCTGTTCTTTTAACTGTTCAGGAATCTGACCCCAAGGGTATACGTGAAAGTATTCTTTGATGTCTTTTACAGTGTGGCCCTTAGCAACTTCAGAAACTGAAGGTGGAAAATATCCATCTTGTGTTTCAACATTGAAGTGGAAGTTCTCTTTCTCTTCAGAAATGAAGAATTGGTACCAGTTCTCGTAAATTGACTCAACAAGCTCTTTTGGGATGGGGTGATTCTTAAGAACACCAAAACCCGTTTCACGTAGAGATCGAACAAATTGTTCTGCTGCGTCGTCAGCAAGGTAATCGACAGTTTCCAGTTTCATGACTTTTCTTTCTTGTTATGTAGTAATGCAATGATTTTAAGGATCACTTTGTTGTAAATCAAACTTTTGTGAAACTCCGCCAACCGTTTGTCTAGATACTGGGCGATAACACTACTTTTCAACAAATCTAGTGATTAGAACACAATTGAACACTGTTCATTATTATGTAACTATACAAAAAACTTATAAAGGATCTGATGATGACAATTACGCCACTTGCTCAAAATAGACCTCTACTCTCACTAACTGCTGTCTATCTTGTTATCTTTCTCTTTTCAGCCTTTGCGCCATCTTCAAGAGCCGTTTGGATCGCTGAGATCGTCCCTGCTCTCGGTATTCTTATCGGGATATGGTGGCTATCCACCAAGCTCACCTTTTCTAAGACAGCTTATGCTCTGATGTTTATCTGGCTTATTTTGCACACGATAGGCGCAAAATATACCTTCTCAGAAGTGCCATTTGACTGGTTCAATAACCTTATCGGCTCTGAGCGCAATAACTTTGACCGAGTAGCCCATTTCTCTATTGGTCTTTATGCCTATCCACTCGCAGAGTATTTGATTCGTAAGAAATTGGCTCAGCCGATACTAGCCTGTTTGTTTGCCCTATTTGCGATCATGAGTGTAGCAGCTGGCTACGAGATTATAGAATGGTGGTATGCAGAGATTGCAGGTGGTGATGAAGGTATCGCGTTCCTTGGCTCACAAGGTGATATTTGGGATGCACAGAAAGACATGCTGTGTGATACAACGGGTGCCATTGTCTCGCTATTACTGTTGCAACTTCAAGGACGAGTTAGAGCTCATTAAGCTCTAACCTTTCTTCTGAATATAAAAAACAATGTGAAATGCCACACGCATGATGTGCTGCGGCATTTATTCTTCTCAACTACTTCATAGTTACCTTGCCACCCACAAATTTGTAGGCAGGCGTACCTCGAACCAAAGTATCTCGCGCAAATTCAATTCCGCATTCAAGGCACACACAAGGGTCTTTTGTGAAATCTTCAACGATCCGTTCCTTGAAACACTTTACGAGCGCTCCTTTGCCGCCTTTTCGATACTTGAAAAGTTGTGTCTTACATTTAGCGCAGAATATCTGAACCGTTTTGGTCGGTTGTTTTTTGTTTGGTTTAGCCATAGAAGTTAATGATTGAACCCTTTATTTCTTAAGTTTAGGTGCGACAAGAACCAAGCTTATCCCAAGTAAGATAACAGTCGATGAGATAATAAATTGCATAGTAACAGGTTCAGATAACAACAAAACGCCACCAAGTGTCGCGATAACGGGAACAGAAAGCTGTGCAATGGATGCGACCACTGTATCCAGTTTTTTCACCACGTAATACCACAAACTATAACCCACACCAGAAGCCACTGAGCCCGACAATATTGCGTAAAGCAAGCCTTGTTCTGTGATGGATATTTTCGATGCCACATTAGGGATGACAACTAACAGGCTTAGTAACACAAGGAGCACTAACGAGCTAAATGCAAAGTTGGCAGTAGTGGATTGCAACGCGTTCGTGGATTTCTTACCCGCCAGTGTATAAATGCCCCACCCAATTCCAGCCAGAGTCATCAATATGATTGAGGTTATATCTGGCGAACTTGTCGATTCCGTCGGCATGAGTAAGTAAACGAGCCCAGAAACTGACAACAAACAACCACACCACTCTAACAATGACATTCTGTTGCCTGCTAACAGGTGTGCGGCAATCATCGTGAATTGAACCGCGACAAACAGGACCAAAGCACCGAGACCTGCACCAAGCTCTAAGTAAGCAAACGAGAAACCAAACATATAAACGAGGAGTGACAATATTGATGTGAATTGAAACTGTAATTTGAGCTTTGTCTCTACCGACTTGTCGTTGTTTACTAGCTCCTCTCTAGACTTAGAGTGGGAAGACAAAGTTAATAAAATCAGAAGTGTAAGGGCACCCGATATGATACGAACGATCGAGAAACTCAAAGGATCAATCGTTTGATCCATCAAAGCCCAACGACACAACACTGAATTGGCAGCAAACGCCACCAGCGTTATAAATGTGATCATCACCGTTTGCATCGTGTTGTCCTAATCAAGTTATCTCTGGTCTTAGTCAACGTCCGGTTTTACCCAAACTTGGCTAAAGTCGAACCAACCGAGTGCATTACACTTTGCGTTCTGCAGCGTACCGCATTGATCTTTGTTAACGCCTAACCAACAGTGGAACATTGGAATCAATTGATTGCTTTGCACCAATTGTTTACCTAACTGTCTTGCTGGGAATTGCTCGAATTCGCCCGAGCGCCAACGATCGATCATGTGACACCATTGATCGAAGTCTTCTGCCGGGCTAGATTCATCGAGAAAGCTGTAATCCATCAACCAGCCTGCTAACGCGTCATCTCTATTGTTAGCGATACCCATTGGATTAATCCAAATATCGACATTATCGGCGTGTGGAGGATCGGTTTCGTAACCATAAAGTTCAACATCGACGTCATATTGCTTCAACACTGTAACAATAGCCTTCGCAAGTGTTGGAAACATTGGGTGTTGGCATTGGTAAGCCAATCTAATGGTTGGTTTCGCATTCGCTGGTGGACAAACCGGCGTGTTCAACTTGATGTCATACCAACCGGGCTTTATCCCATAAGCGTGTAACACTCCCAAATCGATAACAGTTTCTTTCGGAATGTGTACAAACAGATCGGCCGCATTCAAAGTATTAGATAAAAATTGCGCCCATGCAGGATCTTGTGCGATGCCCTTTTTCCGATTCAACAGTAGATAGGTACAGCCGGGATCAAGTTCGACTTCGTCGCTATCGCCGCGATCCGCCATTACAGGCTTAGAAAGACTTGGGTAAACCATTGAAGAGTAAGCCTCATCAACAACCCAAACCTCAACACGATCAATCAATGGCCTAAAGCCAAAATATCCGTTGAAAGCCGTTAATACGAGTTGTTTATCATCATTCTTTTCAATGCGATACGGGCCTGTACCAATCGGTCGAATATCGTAGTCTTCACCACGTAAAATCATCGGTAAGGTGACTTTGGCAACGGATTCAGTCAAAGCGAGTGGGAAGTGTTTATCTGGTCGCGTTAAAAAGACATCAACCACACAGTTTGCCGGAGAAGAGACGTCTTTTATATGTGAGAACATATTGAGAGGTTCGAGTGCTAGCAGCGTATCCACAACATGATTGGTTAACAAAGGTTCTCCGTTATGAAAACGGACTCCGGGTCTCAAGAAGAATCGCCATTGATAATCGCTGATTTTTTGCCATGAATGAGCAAGATCGGGCTGTAATTGATCGTTCTCATCCAAACGTGTTAACCCACTGAATACCTGACAGGTAATATGCTGCTCAGATCGTCGCATCGACTTTGTCGGGTTAAGCATAGAAAGCGGTCGGTAATAAGGCAAACGAATAACCTGCTCACCTTCCTGGTATTGCACACCCAAGTAATTTTGAATAACTTGAGTCAGCTTGGCTGCATTGTGATCAAGCACTGACAGCGCTTGTCCAATTTTACCTTCTTGTAAGTAGCGTCTTGCTAAGTTTTCACTGACATCGCAACGATTCTGCTTAAAAATAAGTTGAGATAACTTGCCTCGCCCAGCCGCAGGTAACCACTCAACCCATCCTTCTTCTTCAAGCTTATTGAGTACCATCCGGGCATTACGACGGGTACAACAAAGCACATCCGTGATGTCGTCGAGCTGAACATCAGAATCTTTACCATCGAAGTATTCAAACAGGGTTTCAAATTGAACGCGAAGTCTTGGGCTGCTCATAAAGAGGAAACCTTATTCAAAGGACATTGAATTCAGTTTCCCTATTTTAAGACTTAAAATCAATCTTACTGATGTGATTTTCTTGCGATTTATTAGGTATGGTGTCCTAAGATTTGATTCAAATAGAAGGTCTAAGTACTTTTGCAGTATACGATTACATCACATCGCAGCCGATTTCATTGGCAATATCTCGAAGCTGCTGTTCGTTGTCTAATTTAATCGACCACTTGCATTCAGAACCATTGGCTGAAATGACATTTGCCCCTTTTCCTATCAGTTGGATTGCATCAACTTGAGCTTGTAGCGTTACTCTGTGCTCACCATCCAAACGAACGACAAGCTCATGTGCGGTTGCGATGATTTTCCCACTTTTAAACGTTATGACCATGGATTTCTCGGACTATTTTTAAATACAGATTACTTCTTATAAATACAAACACAGCTAACTAATGCTTAGCCTATTATCGCTTATGTTTCTTCACGGCAATAGTTAAACGACTTGTACAGACTAAGCGTTGACGCTCATCAGTGATGTTTATCTGCCATACTTGGGTAGACACACCCAAGTGAATAGGCTCAGCAGTACCGACAACATGGCCATCACGCATTGATCTAACGTGGTTTGCGTTGATATCTAGCCCAACGCAATAGTAGCCTTCTGGAACGCAAAAATTAGCAGCCAATGAGCCAAGCGTTTCTGCTAATACAACCGATGCGCCGCCATGGAGCATACCTAAAGGTTGGTGGGTAAAATGACAAACCGGCATGGTTGCCACCAAAGAGTTGTCGTTGACCTCGGTGTATACAATATTGAGGTGTTCAATTAAGGTATTTTTTGAGGTCGCGTTGAAGATCTCTAGGTCAACGGGCTTTTTCCAAATACTCATGTAGGTTCCTTAATTATTGGCTTTGTTATCGCGTGTGCAGTTTTATCATCGTTAACAGGTTGATAAAACCAATAACGTTAGCATTATCGCTGCGCTTATTACCGAAATAGTTATCTTACTGCTACTAGCTATTACACAAGTTGATGTTAACATGCATAAAAACCGAATACACAGAGGATATTGTATGACGTCATGGATGAAGTTTGCCTCGCTTCTTACACTTGCAGGGCTAAGTGCATGCAGCGCTTCGCCAACAGGCAGAAACCAATTACTGCTTTTTTCAGATAAAGATATGTCTCAGCTTGGAGCACAGTCTTTTGAACAAATGAAGAAAGAACAACCCATCAGCAAAGATGCGAAAACGAACGCTTATGTACAGTGCGTTGCAAACAGCATCACGCAATATATTCCTAAGCAAGGTTTTAGTGAATGGGAAGTTGTTGTCTTTGACAGTGACCAAGTAAACGCATTCGCCCTACCAGGCGGAAAAATTGGCGTATATACCGGGTTACTTAAGGTAGCGGTTAATCAAGACCAACTCGCGACAGTTATCGGGCACGAAGTGGCGCATGTTTTAGCAGACCACAGTAACGAGCGCCTATCTCAGTCTCAAATCGCTAACACTGGTTTATCGGTTACTAGCATCGCATTAGGCGCATCAGAATACAGCCAATATCAAGGTATGACGATGGCTGCTTTAGGTTTAGGCGTTCAGTATGGCGTTATTCTACCGTATGGGCGAACTCAAGAGTCTGAAGCCGATGTTGTTGGCCTAGAGTATATGGCTAGAGCTGGATTCGATCCCAACCAAAGTGTCGACCTATGGCAAAACATGGCGAAGGCATCGGGTGGTAATCAGCCGCCAGAACTGCTTTCTACACACCCTTCGCACAGTACGCGTATCAAAGATCTGCAAGCGACGATAAAAACGTTACCTCAATCGGGATCACCAAGGCCAAATTGCAAAACATAGTTTGATGTTCTTTTCTGATCTCGAATGCTAAAACGCCCTATCCATATTGGTTAAGGCGTTTTTAGTGAATCAGCTTAATTAGTTATTCAAACTTCGAACAAAAAGCATTAACTCATTAAGTGCCTAGAATTTGTAATGGTAGGCTTAATAGTTGATCACCCGTTGATGCAAAATACCAGATAACACCTATCAAACTACTCACCAAACCCACATACCAAACAAACGACACGACTTGACCGTATTTGTCTAATGGCAACAAGTGACTGTGGTGACGCCCTTTCCATTCGAACAGTATTTCCACACTACCCATAATCAATAAGAAACCAAACAAGGTCAGATTCAACTGATAACTCAGTACCACACCAGCAACAGCGGCTGCGATACACAATACAATACCAAGCACGCTGTTCATTGAGAAACTGATACTTTTCAGTACATGTCCGCCATCGAGAGGCAGAATTGGCAATAGATTAAACAAGTTCAATAGGGCGTTAAATACCGCAAGCCCAGCAAAGAACATCTCGCCAGTGATCCAGTACAACACCATAAACACCAAAGACAATATCAATCCGAACAATGGCCCCATGATTGAGATAACTACATCTTGCCAGCGCGTATTGATCTTCTCATCGGATAACGCTAAACCACCAAGGAATGGTATCAAATAGATGCCTTTGGTCTTCATACCAAAGTATTTCATCGCTCTAATATGGCCGTATTCATGGAACATAAGGCAAGCGATTAGAGCTAAAGCAAATTGAATTGAAAACAGCCATGAATACGCAGCTAAGCTCGCTGAGGCAAGTACGACTTTGATTAGCTTGGCACTTTTTAATGCTTTCATACCAAGCGACACTAATCCAATTAAGCTAAAACGCTTCTCAGGTTTAGGTGCTACAACGGGGGTTTGTTGCTCGATGTCTTTAGTGTCGCGGTTACCTTCGGCAATCGTTTGACCATTGACGGAGGCTTTGTAGTACATCTCAAATGGCTGCCATTGAACTGACGCTTCGACGTGACACTGCAACGTATCTTCGCCAGATTGCAACATGAATGAGTGAGTTCGAGCATTATCTTGCTCTGAGGTCGCATCCAGTTGAGACACAAGTGTATTATCCCAGAACAGTTGTTGCCAACCAGCCATTGAACCTTCTAAACGAAGCGGTTTTCCAAGAAACTCTATCGCGAGTAATTCCAAACTTAAATTCCAATTTAATGCCATCGTAAATGAAACCGTATTATGCCGATTTAGCGATTAACGGTAAACACAAACGAAGTTGTTACATATTTAAGCAATTGAACACTATTTATTCCGATAATGCGCATAAACATTCTGGTCACACCTCCAACCACGAATAAAGCATTGATTGTATGCATATTATAAATGTTAAAGTCCCGCCCCGTAAAATTATAACTTCACAAAATGATAACTCATTCTTTGACTTTACATGAAACATGAATTTAACATGTCATTTACATTGGAGCATCACAAATAAGAATGCTCAGTGTGTTTTCAACAATAAGAATGAGATTTGATGCCCTAGGAGGGTCAAGGATGAAAACAATACAACGCTCTCTCGTTTCGCTTTCTGTGCTATTTGCATGTAATTCACTTGCGGCTGGTTTCCAAGTTGCTGAGCACTCTGCCTCAGGCCTTGGACGCGCATTCTCAGGTGAAGGTGCAGTTGCCGATAACGCGAGTGTACTTGCGAGAAACCCCGCTGCAATGACCCTATTTGATACAGCCCAATTTTCAGGCGCGGTTTCTGTCGTTGATCCAGAAGTAGACATTACTCAAAACAATGTTCCAGGTTCTGGCGGACAAAGTCAGACATCTAAAGACGTCGCTCCCCTTCAAATTGTACCTGGTGCTTACTACATTAGCCCAATTAATGAGCAATGGGCTTGGGGCATTGGTATGTTTTCCAACTACGGTGTTGCTACCGATTACCCAGATGATATCTACGCGGGTGATCTAGCTGGTGATACATCACTAATGTCTGTCAATTTAAACCCAAACGTAGCGTATAGAATCGACGACCAATTCAGCATTGGTGCTGGCGTAAACCTTGTTTATGCAGAAGCTGAACTCAACCGACACCAAGGTGCTATTTCAAATGTTACTGGTGATCCTTCGTCGACGAAATTAATCAGTATGACTGGCGAAACATTCGCATTTGGTTGGAATGTGGGTGGCTTATATGAATTGAATGAAAACAATCGATTTTCTATCGCTTATCGTTCGGAAGTTGACCTTGATTTTGACGATGGTGATTTCAAAGATTACACCGGTGGAATCGTACAAGGTAGCGCAACTGCAACGACTGGCCGCTTAAAAATCACCTTACCTTCAATTATTGAAATATCTGCTTTCCACCAATTGACCGAACAGTGGGCTGTCCACTACGGTTGGCAACAAACGGGTTGGAGCAGCTTTAAAGAACTTAAAGCGACCAGTCCAGATTGTAAAGATGGTGTGTGTTTTAAAAAGACAGAGCACTACGAGGATAACAACCGCTACTCGTTGGGTGCGACTTATCAGTTGAATAAAGAGTGGACTCTAAGAGCGGGTCTTGCTTATGACGAACAAGCTGGCCAAACGACTTTAAGTATCCCAGACAGCGATCGTTACTGGTACAGCACAGGTTTGACTTACCAGTACAGCCCAGATCTTTCTATTGATGCTGGTTTTGCCCTTGTACAAAGCAAAGGTGGTGACTTCACTGAGACCAATAAATTGGGTCAAAAGCTTGAATTTTCAGGTGATGCAGTAGCTTACCTATCTGCAATTCAATTGAACTACACCTTTAACTAAACGGAATTCAAACATGAAAAAGTTATTTAGTGTTTCGCTGCTTGCTTCGGCGATGTTTCTTGCTGGTTGTGGTGATGACTCTTCGAGTTCAGGTGCCTCAACTGCCGTTAAATATGAGCAGTACATTCAAGATTCACTGGCTCGCACAACGAGTATTAAGTTTCATCTAAGTGGTGCGAACAAAGCGGTTCCACTGCCAAGCTTTGCTCTGATGGACACGACGGATGGCACTCTAGGATTACCAACGGGTGGTAAAGATTCGTTAACGAATCCAATTGCGGCAATGAATACCATGGATGGATGGCTGGTCTACTTCGATGCCAATCGTTATGAATTTCGAAGGTACCGGTCTTGCCGACGGTGTCGCGACTAGCGGCGTTTACATTCTAAAACTTAGCAGTTCACTGACATCCACAACAGCGCCAAAGGTTACAGACGTACTGACTCTAGGTACGCACTTTAATGTGTTATCTAGCGCTGCAACGGATGCCTTTACTATTGTATTTAAAGATTCACTCGATGCTTCAAGCGAATACTTGTTGGCACTGTCGAATGAACTGACGGATGTTAATGGCGACCCGGTCGGAATGTCGTCAAGCTACGCGGCTCTGAAATCAAGTTCAGTAACGTATACTGACGGCAGCTTAGCTCAAGCTCAGAAAGTAACTCAGGGTGTAGAGCAAATCTTTGCAGGGGCAAATGCCGCTGGCAAAGTTAGCCTTGATAGCAAAGACATCATCTACTCGACGTGGTTTACCACCGAATCGGTTGGCGGTTCCCTTTTCGCAACAAAAGCAGCAACAGCGACTGGGTTGGCTTCTGCGAACCTAAACGGTGTATGGAAAGGCAGTGCAAACCCTAATTCGGTTGACCTAAAAGCCGCGTACACTATGTCGTTTCTTCCTGCAGTCACATTCAAAACAGCATTAGCAAATGACACTGATTTTGATAAATACATTGGTGGCGGTGACTCGACTAAGATTGCTAAAGCCAAATTTGCTATTGGGGCGATGTACGATGCATCAAATGCAGATGTCAATGTAAGTCAAGGGTCGGTTAAGTTACCTCACTACTTAGAAACAAGCAGCAGCAAATGGAATTCTCAGCCCTTTGAGTCAGGTATGCCTAGCCTAGCTAAGGTTTCAAATGCCCTCAGTAATAGTGCAGAAAAGGCGAACATGGCCGCTCAGCTTATAGCTGCTGGTATTGATGCAAGTATATTAGCGACGAGTCAAACAGAGCAGCTTAAACTCATTGGTTTAAATTTGACTCTTAAAGATGGTTCAGCACTTGATAGCGAGCGAGTCATCACCAAATACTCACCTGTTCCTCAAGTTAAATCATTAGAAGACGTCGAATTCTTACTGTTTACTCCAAATGGTTCTGATCCTACTAATGTTGTGATCTACCAACACGGTATCACCTCAGCGAAAGAAAACGCTTATGCGTTCGCTTACAACCTTGCAAAAGCGGGTGTAGCAGTATTGGCCATTGACTTACCGCTCCACGGTACACGCAGTTTGGATGATACTCGTTCGGCAAACGCTGACGTTTTAGCTTATCTAAACTTAGCGAACTTACCCGTCGCTCGCGATAACGTACGTCAAAGTGCGCTTGATGTAATGGGCTTACGCGCATCTTTAGCTGTTTCATTAAAAGCTCTCAGACTCGGTACTTCTCCATTGAAGGCCTTTAACCTAGCTACTGGCTCACAAGTGAAGTTCTTAGGCCACTCACTCGGCGGTATTGTTGGAACGACGGCAGTTGCAGCTTCTAACCGCACTTTAGGTACTGCAACGGCAGATGCTCTGTATTCGTTTAGTTCTGCAGCTTTTGAAAACTCTGGTGGTCAAATATCTAACCTTCTACTCGGTTCTACAGAGTTTGGTCCTCAGGTTAAACACAATGTTGCGTTGAGCGCTTCAACGGAATACGCGAGTTTCGCAAGTGCTACCTGTGCCAGCTTATCAGACAAACTCTGCTACGAAACGTTTGAAACTAATGCAACCACAGCCCAACTAGCAGTGATGACGGCTGCATTTCAGCAATTCGCGTATGCAGCTCAAACCGTGTTGGATACCATCGATCCGTTCACTAACGCTGATCACCTGTTAAGCTCTGGTTCACCTGTACTACCTATTTATATGGGACAAGTTAAGGACGATGACACGGTACCTAATTCAGTTGCGAGTGCTCCGTTTGCAGGAACAACTCCGTTGGCGACAAAGCTTGGTTTAACTGTTGTGGATTCAAGCAATACGACACCAAATGGCACCAAAGACTTTGTTAAGTTTAATGATGTTGCTTTTCACAGTACTTTTGTATTACCGAAAGATACAACGACTCCGACACCTCTTGATTCAGCTCATTACGCAGAGATGCAGGCTGAAGCTGTAGATTTTTTGGTGGACAACAAGTTGGATTCAGTATCAAACGCAGGCTCTGTTTTGGAGTAAAATTTACCTTTCTATCAAAAACAAATGCCAGCCTAACCGCTGGCATTTTTGTATCTATCGACACCCCATCGTCCCTAGTTAACCGTTTGCATAGAACCTTAAAACACAAATGGTTGATCTCAGCTAAAATTAATCAAGACAGAATACCGTACGACCTCTTTCTTTATTGTAAATAAAGTGGATAATAGCCCCGTAATTAATACCTAATAAATGTGAGTCCATTATGTCTTCTGAAGCTACTATGCTAGAACGCTGCCAATCTAAATGTGAACTATGTGGTTCTGATTCTTCTCTTACTGCGTACGCAGTACCGCCACACAGCCACGTAACAGTGGATCACGGCATCATGGTATGTGACAAATGCCTTGGTGAGATTGACGAGCCTAAAGATATCAACCACTGGCGCTGCCTAAGCGACAGCATGTGGAGTCAAGAAGCGCCAGTTCAAGTAACGGCATGGCGTCAACTTACTCGTCTTAACACTGAAAGCTGGGCTCAAGACGCACTAGACATGATGTACCTTGAAGAAGAAACATCAGTTTGGGCACAAATCGGCATGTCTGCTGATGATAAACCTCTTGATGTGAACGGCGTTGAGCTTAAAAAAGGTGACGACGTAACAGTAATCAAAGACCTGCCAATCAAAGGTACTAACCAAGTGATTAAGCAAGGTACTGTTATCCGTGGCATCAGCGTTGGTGACGATCCTAAGCTTGTTTCTGGTAAAACAAATGGCGGTCAATCAATGTACGTAATCGCTGAGTTCTGCCGTAAGAAGTAATGACTTTTTACTCGTAGAATTAAGAAAGGCGCTCAATTGAGCGCCTTTCTTGTATTATATTATTCTCTAGTTATCAGTAATGATAATTGATGTATTGTTAGACAAATTAAACAAGTAATTATGGATTTGTAATGACCACTTTTCTGATTGATAGTAGCTCTGGGGCTTGTGATTCATTATGGACCAATCAACAAGGTTTAGAGGTTGCTAAACCACTTGATAAGTATCTCTTTATATCTGATCTCGACGTTTTCGATGAAGATCAGCAAGCTATTATTCAGACAGAAAAAGTTATTTTCTACGCGGGCTGCTACGAACAGATTCTATTACAACAAGCCCTGTCGCTTGGATTAATCAATGACGAAACTTATGCTAAAGCTGCTGCTTATGCTAAAGATCAGGGTTATGGCGCGCTCGCCTATGCGATTGTCACTACTTCAAACTGGACGATCACGCACCGAGGTTGCAATAATGATCAAGGCTTAGTTTACGGCGGCACTGGTGGTAACCATGCAAGGCTCTCCTATACTAACAGCTACCAAACAAAAGCTGCAGTAGAAGAAGCTTGTAAGTTAGACTCCCTATCAGGCCCTCCTGTTAGCCATTACCACTACACCCTAAATGGTGAAGACTATTTCGAGGATATGGAAGATATTGGCAATGATGCAGTGGACAATATATACTCATTAACAGAGAACCTTATCAATTCAATCAAAGCACACAGAGAAGGAGGCACGATGAACGAACATAAAAATGCAGGCTACAGTACCGCCTCCTCACCAGAGGCTCCGCCAGTAGATATCAGCCAAGTGATTGAAAATCATCATGCTTATAAAGGTCATGATAAAAAGAAGAAAACGAAATACGCAAATCACATCAAGCTACACAATGACAAGATTAAGAAGCACAAACAGCTTTCTCTTTAAATTTTTGCCCTATCTTTTACTAAACCGTTCCAATGTGAGCGGTTTTTCTTTGTCCTTAAATAAGAAAAATGTTTTGACGAACAATCGACCTTCAGTAAATGTAATCATTGGTTTAGCTCTCTTTCTTTTGAGAATGATAGTTACCAAGGAAGAGCATTTACTAAGAGCAAACAAATAGGACACAGTACCTACTATAAACGCGAAAAAAGGCGCTCAATTGAGCGCCTTTCTTGTATCTATAATCTAACCATTCTTAATTTAGTTATTTCTCAACCAAACGTCTTGGTTTTTAGGTGCTTTCTTCTTTTTCTTCTTACCAGTTCCTGCTGGTGGCGCAACCGGTTTTAATGCAGCAACAAGTGCAGCGGTTGCCTCTTCATCTACTTCAAAGCCTTCGATTTGCTCACGCTCAAGACGAATTTTGTTCTTCTTCTCGATGATCGTGAAGTGATGGTAGTCTTCGTGATCGATCAAAGATAATGCTAAACCAACCTCTCCCGCACGACCACTTCGGCCAATACGGTGCATGTAGTCTGATGGACTACGTGGTAAGTCAAAGTTGATAACCACTGGAAGCTTCTCAATATCTAAGCCACGAGCTGCGATGTCTGTCGCGATCAGAACGTCAATCTCGCCAGATTTGAAATCTTCAAGAATACGAGTACGTGAACCCTGCCCTTTATCGCCGTGGAATACTTCTGCGATAATACCGCGCTTGTAAAGCTTGTCAGCCAAATGTTCACAGCTGTTCTTCGCATTCACGAAGATCAGAGCTTGGCGCCATTCGTGTTGTTGAATCAGGTGGGCTAGCAATGCGGTCTTACGGCCTTTTTCGACTTCGAATACACGCTGAACTAGCGTGCTCGCATTAGCACTCTGAAGTTGCACTTCAATAGGATCGTTCAGTAGTTCGTGAGTCAGCGTTTTAACTTGCTCAGGGAAAGTCGCAGAGAACAACAAGGTTTGTTTTTTGCTTGGCAGAAGTTTCAAGATCGCGTCTAGTTCTTCTGTAAAACCAAGGCTTAACATTCGGTCAGCTTCATCAAGCACTAACGTTTTTACTTTATCGAGTTTGATAGCGTTGCTTGAGATCAGATCCAGTAAACGACCCGGCGTTGCCACCAAGATATCAGTGCCGCCACGTAGCGCTTGCATCTGAGTGTTTACCGATACACCACCAAATACACAAACGGTTTTGATTGCACCGTTGAAATGTACTGCGTAAGACTTAACGCTATCGGCAACTTGCTTAGCAAGCTCACGTGTAGGAACCAAGATAAGGCCAGAAACATAGTTACCTTTGCCCGAACGACGGTCTAAAGGTGCATCTTCATGGATCTTTTGTAACAGTGGAAGTGCAAATGCTGCAGTTTTACCTGAACCTGTATTTGCGCCTGCAATTAGGTCGCGTCCTGCTAACACACTTGGAATAACTTGCGCTTGGATAGGCGTTGGCTGTTGGTATTCAAGCTCGGTAAGACGAGCCATCAAAGGAGAGATCAAGCCAAGATCAGAGAAGTTGGTTGGTGTTGTGGTGTTAGTCATTAATTGCAGGAACTCAAAGCTAAAATAATAGCGCGCTATATTAACGTATTTCAGCAGTATTACGTAACTAAATCGCCCCTTTCTCTCGTGTTTTAGCAATTAGCCCCAGTACAACACATCCAGTATCAAGTTATCGCAAGTTTAATTCAGCCACCCTGCTACCGTTTGTTCCGGTGTATACGAGTTAGGTTCGGTTAACCACACGGCTACAGCATCTGGCGTGGCGACTAATGGATCAAAATCGACATTGAATTGCCATTCAGACTCACCACGTCGATAGCCGTCATAAACCACGACAAAATCGTGCTCAAGTTTCTTACCTCTGTTCTCGCCCGCTTTAACGCTGGTGACTTCGTTCATCGCCAATAAGGCAATATGAGCGACATAATCACCTTTGCCTTCGTAATGCACGCTGAACGTATCGCCTTTATGGTTCACTGTTAATTTAGGATTAATTTGTTGTTGGAGCGAAGGGAGATTTCTATCGAGCCAATCAAAGTAACCGCGCCACTCTTTTCCATCAACGATAAATCCCGGAGTATAAACGCCACTTGTTACTCCATAAGCTTTGTACAAGCGTTGCTTCTGACTGAATGCCTTACTCGCGAACTTATCTCCCCACCCTAGGTAATCCCAATAATCGACGTGATAGGCGAGCGGAATGACTTGTGTCCAAAGTTTAGGGTGGTCTTCAAAAGTACTAAGGTAGGCATCAGCAGGCGGACAACTTGAACAACCTTCAGAGGTGAACAGTTCGATAACCTGCGCAGGTTGACCTTCATTACTCCAGGTTTGTGCAATCGACACAGAAGAGTAAAAGCCGATCGGTAAGGCAAGTAAACAGAGTTTAATCAATGGTGAGTTGCAGCTGGCGTGTGACATACCGTGATCCTTGTACGAAGCGAATTTACTGGCGCTCAAATACAGACCGTTATGCCTAAATATTTCTTTCAGGTGATGAGTTTCTTTCAGGTGCTTAGTTTATTTCAAATGCTTAGTTTCTTTGAGATACACAGCTTATTGCAGATACAAAAACGCCAGCTTCAGAAGCTGGCGTTTTCTTAAAATTCTTTATTTTTACATGTTAACGCAGAGATTAACGGTTAATACCGATATCGCGTTGCATGTGACCAGATAGGTCGCTTGAGTAGTAACTACGTGGAGAGTTGTCTACAAAAAGAATATCGAAAATGTGTGCAATCAATCCTTTGAAGTTAACCGAGTAGGTCTTCTTATCCATAGAGTTAGGAACAGCGATAGTATTCATTTGCATTGCTTGAGCCATGATTGCCTCTCTATAAATTTGTTTAAGTGGTTCGTTCTGATGACAAGAATAATAGGTGATTTTTTACACGTTAAAAAATGACTAAATTTGGACTTTCAGATTAGTTTTTCTAATAAAACAAACCGTTAACAACGCATGAAAATACATATTCACAAATGGTGACTATAAATTCACAATGGCGTTAAAATCATGCATTTAGTACAAATACCCTTCAAATCACAGTGGCCAATGTCACAAAAAATTTACATAAATAAATTTCCAACTTCATCGGCCACGTACCGATTATAAACTTTTCGATAAGTTATATTTGTTTCTAATTCACTTGTTCAATGTCTGGCTTCTTCGCATAAATCGACGCTATAACCGCAATCGTCATAGTAGAAATCAGCACCGCTAACGACCAATACGTTGGGATAGCCCATTCGCTGTCGACCAGTAGCATTTTCACACCAATGAAGACCATGATGAACGCCAATGCTGGCTTCAAGTAGATGAACTTATCCATCATGCCTTGCAGAACAAAGTACAAAGAGCGAAGGCCAAGTAGCGCAAATACGTTTGCAGCAAGTACCAGGAACGGTTCTTGCGTCACAGCAAAGATAGCTGGGATAGAATCCAGTGCAAACATCACATCCATAACTGCAATCGCACCGATCACCAACATCATTGGAGTGAATGCCCATTTTGCACCCTGTTTAACCAACAATGCAGGACCATGAAAATCCTCTGTTACCGGCATCACTTTACGAAGTAACTTCTCTGGTAGTGTATTTACACTTTCCTCTTCGCCCTTGTCTAACGCCAGTTTAATACCAGTACCAATCAAGAACGCAGCAAACACGTAAAGCACCCAGTGGTATTCAGCCAACAGCTGTGCGCCTAGTGCGATCATAATTGCACGAAGTACCAGTGCACCAATTACGCCCCAAAGAAGCGCACGAGGTCTTAGATGCTCAGGAACTTGGTATTGAGCAAAGATCATCGCGAAAACAAATAGGTTGTCTACACTGAGTGATTTTTCTAGCAAGTAACCCGTAATGAATGACACGGTTGCTTTTTGCGCTGTGTAGTCACTATTTGGCGCATAAATGTCCCAGAATAAGTAAATAGAACCAGCAAACAAAAATGCAAGTACAAACCAAAAAACGCTCCAGATTGCCGCTTTTTTAATTGTGACGTTCCCACCACGAGTCTGATAGATATCAATAGAGACGAGTATCACTGTTAGCAGGAAAAAACCCGCATAAGTCGTCATGATTGGCGATGAAAAAAAGGATTCACTATTTGTAGATAATAGAGATTGAGTTGAGTTCATTATTCCTCCGGGCGGAAGAACTGTACAAAGACCTTCCGCAAACAAAACATATCAAGTTCCACGACGGATCTTGACTGTGATTGCGTTGGTCTCGTTGAAGTGAAATATGGGATTTCACCTTTACATACCGGATAGGCTCTTAGCCTAACGAGATGACGACATGTAAACTTGCGCTAACTACTCCCCAAACGCGTGGATAATATTCCCCTATTTGTGTTTCGTCTATTAAAATTTGCACTAGAAATACAAAAAAGGAGCAAATGCCCCTTTCTTATTGATGCCACCCTGTCAAATAGACACTCGAATTGATTCTAAGAATAAATCCGCTAACCAAATTCACGATGGCACTGCGTAGTTACACTGCAAAACGATCAAGTAATAATTCTGCGCAAATTACAATCTCGCGTAAATTACAATCCTGCAGTCGGTATCAAATACACTAACGCAGACCAAACCGATACCCAACCAACCACCGCTACTGCATCTAACCAATCTTTCTTATCCATGCTTATCTCCACAAGAAGTGTGACCTGCAGGAATAAAGCATAAACAGTGCCAAATTTATAAACAGCTATAACTAATAATGTTAAGTGCAATCATTGATGCTGATTATCTAAAACACTCCATGCAATTCAGCGGTTCATTGTGTTTAAGAGACTCTGGGTATTCTTGTAGAAACTCGATAAAACAGTCGGCCATAGAATCGGTCGTCACCACGCCATCACCTATCATATCTAAGACGGCGTTATAGCCCTCTTTTCCTTTCATGGTGTAGGCTGACGACGCGCCTCGGTAAATTCGGTCACGAGAAACTGGCTGCCAACCGGATGTTTCAGAGTGTATTTCTAAATGGTGAATCCTATGCCCTATAGGCGCTTCTTTGTGGTAGCAGAACCTTAGATTATGAGTATAAGGAAAGCTGCCGGAACCTGTGCCCACGACACCATTATCGATCGCGTTATTGATTGCACCTTCAAGCATGCCAGCGATCGTTTCACCTTTTACTTCATACACACCAATGGGTACGGCAAACGGTAGTAGTTTTCCGGCAATATCGGCAACGGATACATCACCACTATTGAGTGAATTTCGCACTCCACCAGAGTTGTGAATCGCAAATTCAACCTGATGCCCTTTTTTGTTCATTAGGTAGTGAAATGATTGAGCAACCAAGGGCGCAAGCTGACTTGGACCTTTCTCATCCGGGATCCGAATATGGCGCAGTGTTGTGTCTGCATGAGCAATCACTTGTTGCTGAAGCTTTCGAACTCTCGGCTGGTATTTATCCGTCAGAATACTCTGCAGCTCAGGATCTTTTTTACACACTGCAATATTAGGGTGATTATTTAAAAACTCACATGCCATGTCGTGGGCATCGTCTTGCCCTACTTCACTCAATTTCGCGTCTATAAACAGTCGACGGCCTAACAGCAGTTCGTTCTTACCGTTGAAGTGAGTCACTTTGCCTTCAGCATCGAACTCGATTTCGCAGTGTCCTAGGCTCATGGCGTGGAAACCCGCTTGCACAACATAGGTGTCATCGACTTTCACTCCGTAATCATCATCTTTAACTAAGCCAATATCAGAGAAATCACCTTGTAAGCGATGACTATGACCACCAACAATGACACCAATACCTGTTACGTTGGCTGCTAACTCTAAATCAGCTTCGTAACCAAGATGACTAAGTAACACAATCTTGTTGATACCAGCTTTATGAATCTGCTCAATGGTCGCTTTTGCTGTTTCTAAAGCATTTTCAAATGGTGTATCGATATCTGGATTGGCAATGCCTGCCATTTTGTCGATGCTTAAGCCGAATATTGCAACCTTCTCGCCATCAAACTCTTTCGTTATAAAAGAGGCACTTCGCGTTACAGTCAGATAGGGTTTAACAATTTCGTTGTCCGCTAAGGTATGAGTTTTATTGATATCCTCATTCGATAGATTCCAGTTACCGGCCAACAGTGGGAATTTGATTCTTTTCGCGAAAATCGCAACGGGCTCATTACCCATATCTAGCTCGTGATTGCCAAGCGTCATGGCATCTATATTAAGGGCATTCAACAAATCGGCGTTGGCTTTTCCCTTGAATAAAGAAAAGTACAAAGTCCCCTGGAAGCAGTCACCAGCATGCAGGAACAGGGTTCCAACCTTCTGACGCTGGGCATCTTGTTCTATTTGTTTGAAGCGTGTTGAAATTCGAGCAAAGCCACCAGTACTGACATAAGGTTCAATGATGTGGTTGTTCATTTTAAGTGATAGCTGTAACGAGGTTGGTTCAAAGTATGAGTGGGTGTCGTTGATGTGTGCCAACACTATTTTTGTCGGCTTATTCTTTTTAGTCATATTTTCTTCTCTCTTTGTCCCTTCATACTAGGTCGAGAATCATGACAGAATCGTGAATTTTATGAAACTGCACTGCAAAAAAATACTCGAGATAGATCGAAAATCTCATTTTGCACCGTATAAATAAACAACGGGTTTTGTGACAGGTGAGCATACCAGATTTGTGTTTTTCGATTATGATTAAAGATATCTGTTAGCTTTCAAACAATTAGCAGAGCCTTCCGTTAGGAGTAAGCCTATGCAACTAGAAAGAATCGAGATTTCTGGCTTTCGAGGTATTAAGCGCATGTCTCTTGCGTTTGATGAGCTAACCACGCTTATTGGTGAAAATACTTGGGGTAAGTCTTCATTATTGGATGCCCTTTCCGTCGTTCTCCCTTCAGACGGAGTTCCATATCACTTCGAAATGACCGATTTCCATGTCGATTACTCAGTTTCACATCCACAGTCTCAACACCTTCAAATTGTTCTCGCATTAAAAGCCAACGATAAAAGTGAGCTAAATGCAGGACGTTATCGCAAACTCAAGCCGGTGTGGGTTCAAGACGAGTTTGGTGTTTTTCGTATCTATTATCGAATCAGTGCCACGTTAGAGCAGTATGAAACGACAACACACTATGCATTTTTGGGGTTGGACGGAAACCCTCTCAAGCTTCATCACTCAGAAAAGCTCGCTCAAGAATTAATGACGTTACACCCTGTAATTCGTTTGAGAGACGCAAGGCACTTCGATCGCCCTTTCAACGGCAATTCACTTAACCACAATGCTCATCTACCGGGTAATGTTCACACTAACACCGTTCATGCTAGTAACGGGCACGCTAATAATGTGAGTGGAAATGGTAACGGCCAGAGTCAAACAACCAATGGTAATGGCAGCAATGGAAACGGAAATGGGCGTCAGGCAAGGATAGAAAAACGCATCGACAACACCTGCCGTCGCCTTATGGCGATACCCGGACATGTTAATAAAGGTGAAATGCGCAGTAGTCTTGAGTCGATGCAAAGCCTGATAGAACACTACTTTTCTTTCAAGAGTAACTCTCGCCGGAACCCAAGAAAACAGAGGGATGGCCTACTTTATTCAGCGGGTGCCAATGATCAGAGCATTCATCAACTTGTGGAAGAAACCAAGAACAAACAAACTCGTCTGCTGTTCATGGGGCTACTTAACGCATACTTACAAGCCAAAGGACCGACTGACTTAAGACGATGCGCGCGCCCTCTTTTGATTCTTGAAGATCCAGAAGGTCGATTGCACCCAACGCACTTGGCAAGGGCTTGGAGCTTGATGCAAAAGCTGCCCATGCAAAAAATCCTGACCACCAACAGTGGCGATCTACTTGCTGCTGTGCCGCTTCAATCGATTCGTCGTTTGGTACGTCAGTCAGATAAAACCATAGCCAACCAGCTCAATGTGAACCACTTCAGCAAAGATGAACTTCGTCGAATTGGTTTTCATATTCGTTTTCACCGGTCCGGCGCTCTGTATGCTCGCTGTTGGTTGTTGGTAGAAGGTGAAACCGAAGTCTGGTTGTTTAACGAGTTAGCCAACCAATGTGGGTATAACCTTGCTGCGGAAGGCGTTCAAATTATTGAGTTCGCGCAGTCTGGTCTTAAAGCGCTCATTAAAGTAGCGCAAGAGTTTGGTATCGATTGGCACGTGGTGACTGACGGAGACGCTGCTGGTAAGAAGTATGCGGCGACTGTGCTATCTAAACTCGGTAATGATCAAGAACGACATCGCCTCACAGAACTGCCTGACAGAGACATCGAGCACTACTTGTATATGAATGGGTTTGAGAACTTTTTCAGAGACATGGTTAAGATTCCTTATGACCACCCTATTCCAGCGAAAAAAGTTGTGGCTAAAGTTCTCAAGAAACATGCAAAACCAGACCTGGCTTTAGCGATCGTGTCTCATTGTGAGAATCAAGGACAAGACTGTATTCCATTGTTGTTGAGATGGACTTTGAAACGCGTGATCACCATGGCAAACGGAAATACCTAGCTTCTTGCTTATCTGATAAGTGCTATTAGTTCTTCTGTCGATAATTTCTTGAATTGACTAAGGAACCAAAACCAAAAAAGGCACACCAAGTGGTGTGCCTGTATAAATCGATATACAAATTAATTGGGGGTTATCTTGCAAGAGTTCACAGTGACTAAACTAAGGTTAGGTTAACGAATTAAGGCTAGGTTAACGAATTAAGCCTTCGCTTGCTTAGCGTGTTGTTCAACCGCTTCCGAAGATTGAGTCGATTTTTCGTGAAGCCAAAGCCCCGTTGCTTTCATCAAGTATCCAAAGACACCACCAAGCAGTAAAGATGGCACGACAAGTTGCCAATCGCCGCCTGCTGCAAACGTCGCACAGCAACCAATGAAGGTTCCTGGGATATAACCTAGCCACGCTTGTTTGGCTTGAATACACATAAAGAAAGCGACAACAGCGGTAATCATATAGCCTAATATCTCTAACCCTGCGAAGGTTGAGCTTTCGATAATCACCATTGCCCAGAATACACCTGTCATGTTGGTCAGTAAGCTGCCTGCTAGTCCTTTAACACCGCCTGTTGGCGAAGCAAAATAACTGGTGCAACCTAAGAAACCGGCCCATGACAGCAAGCCGAAAGAGATAGCTATCCATCCCCATAGACCTGACAAAATACCTGTTGTTAATGAAATCGCGACTAATGTACTCATACTATTTCTAAAGCCTAATTACGAAATTCATCGCACCGGATTTAGCCTCACTTAAAATCAAGTAAGCATATTATGGGAAGAACGCCTTCTTTTAGCCGATCATGATCACATTAATAATGTACACGAATGTGCATTTATCACCAGATAGAGACCGGAATCGCTTATTCAACACATTGGGTTATCAGCGTATTATCAAATTACCGTTATAGAACCGACGGCTTACCTTTCATCATGCGCTTGCCTTCTCGCTTAATACATTCAGCAAGTGGGTTTTCTGCCATATCAGCACGCCAAATAAACGAAAGCGTACGTTCCATTTCAAGCTCAGGAACATTCAAAGTAACGAGCTGGCCAGATTCAACAAACTGCTCGACATCGAGATAAGGTAAACACGTTAAATATGGGCCGTTTGCTACCAAACTTCTTAAAACAGGAACGTGTTCATATTCTCGCCAAACATCAAGATCACCAATTAAATGATGAATAGAGCTATCAAAAACTTTGCGAGTACCTGAACCATGTTCACGCAATACCCACTTCGCTTGTTCTAGTTGCGCCAAACTGACACGTTCACGCTTTGCAAATGGGTGATGAGCCGATGCAACCACCGTTAAATGGTCGGTACACCACACTTCTTGATGAACTCGGTTATCGTCGCAGCGACCTTCGATAACGCCAAGGTCATATTGGTAATCTAATACGCCATCTATAACCGCATCGGTACTTTGTACACCAAGCGAGATTCGCATCTCTGGAAAGTCGTTATCAATAATACTGATGAGGTCTGGAACCAGGTGTTCTGCCGGGGTTTGGCTCGCACCGAGTTTGAGCTCTCCACTCAATAAATGCTGCTCGTAAAACCCCATTTCAATTTGCTGTGCATCTTGCAGTAAACGCTTCGCTTTTGGCCTCAGCCACATGCCCCAATGAGTGAGCGCCATTTGCTTGCCCTGCCTTTCAAACAAAGGCCTGCCGAGCATTTTTTCCAACTGTGCAAGAGACATACTTGTCGCCGACTGAGTCAATGCAAGCCTATCAGCTGCCTGACTTACGCTTCCCGAATCTGCTACCGCGTCAAAGACGGCGAGTTGCTTTAATGAATAACGCAAAATCTATCCTTAATTCTTTTAATAACTTATGTCCTGCTGCTCGTTTTTTGTTAAGCCGATGAGCAATCAATTTCATTCTACGCCTAACCAAATCTATATCAATATTTTTGATGTGGTTTCTAAAAATTATCAATTTTACCTCTACCCCCCAACACCCTAATCTGGAATGGCAGGACACAACGAGCCCTGCAAAACATTACTGATTAACCATTACGGATTAACCAAGTCATTAACACTAGGAATTACACATGACGGATTGTTTAAGGGGGGGATATGGCAACCAGCACTTCTGAAAATCAGCAACTGTTCTCGCCAACAGAAATGATGGCGGAAGCCGAGAAATTTGCATTAAGCAAAGCAAATAAAACCAGCAGCATGACATTGAGTTTGGCAATCATGGCTGGCGCATTCATCGGGCTTGCTTTTTTATTCTACATCACGGTGACCACAGGTAGCGCTGATGCAGGATGGGGATTAAGTCGCTTAGCCGGTGGTCTTGCATTCAGCATGGGGTTAATCCTGATTGTTATTTGTGGTGGCGAGCTATTTACCAGTTCGGTGTTATCAAGCATTTCATGGGCTAATAAGCAGATAACCTTCACCAAGATGCTGTCTATCTGGGGCAAGGTATATGTAGGCAACTTTATCGGTGCCATGTTCCTACTGGCTTTGGTAAGTGCAGCAGGCTTATATCAACTGGATGGCGGGCAATGGGGCTTAAACGCTCTAAACATTGCTCAACACAAGCTACACCACAGCCCTGTTCAAGCTTTCGCTTTGGGTGTGCTTTGTAACTTACTAGTGTGTTTAGCAATTTGGTTAACGTTCAGCTCAGCTAACGCCATGACTAAAGCAATGATGACCGTATTACCCGTTGCAATGTTCGTTAGCTCAGGCTTTGAACACTGTGTGGCGAATATGTTCATGGTTCCATTAGGCATCACAATTCAAGCATTCGCACCAGAGAGTTTTTGGATGCAAATTGGCGCAACATCAGCCCAGTATGCAGACCTGAACATCATGAAATTTGTCACTGCAAACTTAATACCAGTGACATTCGGCAACATTGTAGGTGGTGCGGTATTGGTCGGCTTAGCCAATTGGAGTATCTACCGTCGCCCGCAGCTTAAAGCGGCAAAAATTACAGCAATAACTCAAACAACAGAAATTACGTCAGTTAAGGAAACCACTATGAACACTACAACTACTATCAAGCAAATCATGAACACTCAACCAATTACACTGAGCGTAGAAATGCCTACTTCAGTGGCGATTGATTCACTTTTAGATGCTCAACTTGTTAGCGCTCCTGTTTGCGATGTTGAAGGCCGCCTAGTAGGTATCCTCTCTGTTCACGACGTAATGGTTGACCTTTGGTGCCAAGACTACATTCCGACTAAAGGTCAGAAAGTGGTAGACCTAATGAGCCGTGACGTAGTGGCTATTGATGCAAACGACAAACTGGTCGATGTTGCTGAGTTCCTATGTATCGATAAAGAACAACTGTACCCGACAACAAGCATGGGCTATGCCACTCGCCTGACCTCTCTTTCTTTAGAAGAGCGTGCAAAAGCGATGAAAGTAAGCCAACCACATATGCTTCCAGTGCTAGAAAATGGCGTAATGGTCGGTGTGATGACTCGTACTGAAGTTATGCAAGCACTACGTCCAATCTATGGCGACCGCCTAAACGTGGTTCCAAAGGCTGAACTAGAAACGGCTTAACTAGCGACTGTATACAAAGCAAGCGTTTCATTAGAAACAAAGTAACGAATCGTAGGCTGAACTATTAGGGATTAGTCGTTCAGCTAGATAACTCAGTCATTGCAACGTTGACTGGCAGAGGTAAATGGTGGCTTAAGACGCAGTAAAAGGTTTGACACAAAACAGACCTAAACGCGTGGCCATTTACCTCAATAAAAAAGGCGCAAAGTGAAAACTTTGCGCCTTTCTCTATATTCTAGCTGCTTTGCTACTTTCCATATTACTATATAACTGGCTAACAGCCGCCCTATCTCGTATCGACTAGATTTTTGATCTTTCTAAATATGTTGATAGCGATTATGGATAGCTAGATTACTTCTTTACACCTTCAACATGCAGATCCATGTCTACATAGCTTGAAGCGCCCATTACTGGGATATTGAAGTCAGCAAGCTCTAGACGAGTTGTACCAACGAAACCAGCACGCTCACCACCCCATGGGTCTTGACCAGCACCGATGAATTCAGCTTCGATAACGATAGGCTTAGTTACACCGTGAAGTTTAAGGTCACCCATAACTTCAAGTTTGCCGTCGCCTTTATCAACCACTTTTGTGCTGTTGAATGTCGCATCAGAAAACTTACCAGCATTGATGAAATCACCGCTACGGATGTGCTTATCACGCTCTGCGTGGTTTGAGTCAAGGCTAGTTGTATCAACCGTTACGTTGATTTTAGACGCTTCAACGTTGCTCTCATCAAATGAGAAGTCACCTGAGAATGTGTTAAAACGACCTTGGATAAAGCTGTAACCTAGGTGGCTAACTTTGAAGTTAACTGAAGCATGCGCACCTTTTGTATCAATCACGTAATCAGCGGCGTTCGCAGCGAAAGGCATTGCCATAGCAAATGCTAATCCTGTAGCGATAATTGACTTTTTCATTTTGAAGCTCCTATCATTTTTCGTAGCGTATCGTCTTTGTCGATAACGTGGTGTTTTATCGCCGCTAAGGCGTGCACTGATGCCATAATGATCAGTACCCATGCAGCATAGTAGTGAACCGTTCCTGCGAGATCAGATTGGTTTACAAATAGTTCACCCATACTTGGTACAGTGAACCAATTGAATACCTCGATCCCACGGCCATCTGATGTCGAAATCAAATAACCTGAAATAAATAAAACCGCTAAGTTAATGTACATAAATCCATGAGCGATCTTCGCCGCTACAACTTCATAGCTTTTACCTTCCACATTAGGTGACGCGGTAACTAGCTTCCAAAGCAAGCGGATAATGGTAACGGCAGCCAAAAGAATGCCTACCGAACGGTGGTAGTCTGGTGCTGTTTTGTACCACTCACTATAGTAAGAAAGATCAACCATCCATAGGCCTACACCAAATAGGCCAAATATTGCGAGTGCTGAGATCCAGTGCATTGCTCTTGCTAGAGGATTGTAATTTTTGACGTTGTTGTTCATGCATCTCTTCCGAATGTTAACGTGTCGTGTAGTTTTGAAAAGCGTACCCTACACCAAGTTTGCGTAACATATTATTTACCAAGTTTTACATTAGTTACATCATTTCAAATGAAACGAGTTATTCAAAAATTTTGAACAAGTTGCTTTATGGACAAATTTCTTTGTCGAACAATCGCTTGCTGAGTTATATTTCAACGATTTGTTCAATTTCATAGAGCTCATCTGATATGTCTAACATCTTACGTTCCATCACTTTTTGAGCGTCTTCTATCCCCTTGTTGTAATACACGGCTCCAAACTTTTTACTGATGAAGTCGACTAAGAATTCAGTGTCGAACTGACCAAGCTCTACATCGAGCTCATCTTGTAGGTACTTTTGAAGTGTATGAGTGAGTTCGGATTTTTGCTTTGAATCTAATTGAATGGTCATGGGTGTTTCCAAATAAAGAGTATGTAGAACAATTGTGATTAGCCGACTAAGCTATAATTTCGTTAGCTCACTGAAACTCTGCCAATCAGTTCAAGTTTTCTAACTAGCTATAATTCCTCATAATTTAGTTTACAGACCAGTAGAGTGCCAGTGCTATCCATAAAATCGCTCAGTAATGGTTAATTTTGATAGAGGGATCAAGAACTCGCACTTTGACAATAGGTAATGCCGCCGAAATTACCGTACTATTGCCCATCAATAAGATAGCAACCGTGTATAAGAGGCTTCATTGTTATTAGATCTGGTGATTAAAAGCGTCAATCAGTTTCAAGACGATTGCTTGAAACTTTGTGAGCGTCATTACCCTACCGTACACAATCAAGGGATCAGTGAACATCACATAGGCAAAGCCTTTGCCCGACGAATGGAGCACACTTTCGTTAGCTTCAATCATGCAAGCAACGTAAGCCCACTAGAAATGCTCTCTTCTGGTGAAACGCCACGACACTTCCGAATCTCTTCTGAAATTGGTACCGTTTGGATGATTAGCCACCATATGGTGAGCGCAGGAAAGACTTGTCGTAAAAAGTTGATGTTGGACATTCATAACTGGCAGCAAGAGTACGGATTTGCCATTCAACCCAATGACCTATTGATCATTGTCTCCGACCATTGGATAAGTCGAAGCAAAAACAGTGGTGAACTCTTGCATTGGTGGATGGGGGAACTCCCAGACCAGATTAGCGACTACAGCCTACAAGGTATCACGCTAAGAGAGAGTGATACTCAATTCGCAGATGATTTAAATAGTAACTTCAAAATCAGTCCGTGTTTTATCCGATTCGCTCACCCGCTAAAACGCTCTGGAAATCAACAACTAGTTCGTAAATACCTGCAACTTTATGCGGTAATACAATGGCAGTAAAATACAAAACAATTTTCAATTTGATATATAACGTAAATAATTATACCTACACTTTTATTTTATAAAATAACACCTGTATTCTACTCATTTATTATCCGGGTTCTCCAGTTTACTAATTAATAACTTAACAACCTCAATATTAATTTTGAGAGACAGACATCATTTTTGTGTAACCACGAAGATCTATTTATTTTATTATTTTGATACTCCCCCAGAATGTAAGCCTTTAACCATATTTATTTCAGGTGTATACGTGTTAAGGCTTTATATTGATAGGGTTGATATGATATAGGTTACTCAGACATCAAATTCACTGAACCCATTAAACAAGCTAAGCAATATATATCCTTGATACATAATGACGTTTATCATCCTTGTTTTTCGCTGACTTTAATTATTTAGATGTTACCGTGACAAATTAATTTTTATTAATTGACAATTTATCAACACCTGTCAATATTATGACAACTGTGACGTATATTCTCGTCACTGAATAAACACCTTTTATTAGCGATTATGATTTTATCAGACAGAAGTGAATTTATTAGTTGTATATCTGTGGATGCCGATATGCAGTTTATTGCGAAATACCAAGACTTAACACTTACAAGTGTCTACCAACCTATATTTGATTCTTCTTTGACTCAGATAGGTGTAGAGGCTTTGGTTCGTATTTCCAATTGTAAAGGTGATATCGTTCGCCCAGATCACTTCTTCCATTCAGACGAAACCTCATACACAGACAAAATCAACGTAGAGAGACTGAGTCGAGCCATTCACATCCGTAACTTCGCACAATCGACGGTCCGTCACTTAAACCTTTTTTTGAACGTTCTTCCAAACGTGGGTGAGTTGTTTGCCTCTGAAAAAGTAAAAGACACTCTGTTAGCTAAACGTCTTCACGAGCTTAACTTATCGTGCGAACAAATCGTCATGGAGTTGGTCGAACTTAATGTAGAAAGTGAAGAACGTTTAAAAAACGCGGCCCACTCACTTGCAGATAATGGTTTTCAAATCGCGGTTGATGACTTTGGAGCACAGGCGTCAACAGAGCAACGTGTTCGCCATATCACTCCTCATATCATCAAAATCGATCGCTCTGTGATGTTGGATTTTGAAAACGGTGATACTCGAAAAATGGAGTTAGTAGTTAAGCTTGCCAACCAAATCGGTGCAAAGACGGTCATCGAAGGGATAGAAACCCAACAGCAACTGACTGCGATGCAAAGTTTAGGCTTCGATATGTATCAAGGCTATCACTTAGCCATGCCAAAGCCGATTGAGTTGGATATCCGCCTAGCAATCTAGAATCTAGACCCTATTCTCTATTATACCGGAAGCCGCTTTACCATTGGCTAACGACTTTTATAATACCTATCTTTTAAAACGATCCTTGTTAAGGCACGCATTGCTATCGCAACGTCCTCTTAGTTCGGACCTATCTTCGTCTTGTTTTATCAAACCATATCCGTAAAAAAGCCCAGTCAAAATTGACTGGGCTGGCTTAAAAGAATCTGTTTTATATCAATCCCTAATAACCCGCAGTGGACGGTTTGATTCTATATAGAATGGCGAACATCACTGGTACTACTATTAGCGTTAGTACTGTAGCAAAGCCTAAGCCTGCCATGATGGTAATCGCCATCGAGCCGAAAAATGCATCGAATACCAAGGGAATCATGCCCAAGATAGTCGTTAGTGCTGCCATAGATACCGGTCGTACACGACTGATCGCGCTGTCGATAACCGCTAGATATGGGTCTTTGCCTGTTGAGAGTTCAGTGTTTATCTGGTCAAGCAGGACGATACCATTTTTCAAAATCATGCCACTTAAGCTCAGTAAGCCTAGGAAAGCCGTGAAACTGAATGGCATATTAGTCCCTAGCAGACCAATCGAAACACCAATGATAGAAAGTGGTACCGTAAACCAAATCACAAGCGGCTTACGAACCGAGTTAAACAAAAGCATGGTAATAATAAACATCAGCAAGTAACCCATTGGTAGTGAACCAAATAGAGATTCTTGTGCATCTTTAGAGCTTTCGTATTCGCCGCCCCAACTGATGCTGTAACCTTCTGGTAGAGCCAATGCTTCTACTTGTGGTTTCACACGAGCAAACAAACTCGCGGGTGTTTCATCACCAAGTACATCGTGGTCAGCCAATACGGTTAGCGTACGCTTTCTATCACGACGTTGAATCAGTGGCTCAGACCATTGAAGCTCAACCCCATCGATCACTTGTTCTACGGGAATGTAGGTTTGCAGTGATGGGCTCCAAATCTTCACATTGTTCAGTGATTCAAAGTCAAAACGCTCTTCTTCAGGTAAACGCGCAACGATAGGTAACATATGAGTACCATCACGCAGTAAACCGATGTTGTAGCCACCAAACGCCATTTGTAACGTTTCAGAAAGGTCAGTTTTTGAAATGCCAAGACGACGTGCCTTTGACTCGTTAAATAGCGGCACTAGCTCTTTAGTGCGTTCACGCCAGTCGTGACGAACATTTCGTGAGCCTGGATCAGCAAGTAAAACGTCTTCGACTTCAACTGCAATACTACGCAATACTTTAGGGTCAGCACCGATAATACGCGCTTCAATTTTTGAAGCTGGTGATGGACCAAACTCAATCAATTTGAACTGGAACGTTGGTTGTTCAAATTCGTTTGCTAAGTCTTTGTCTAACGCCGCTAGAGCCTTAAACATGGTGTCGCGGTCAGTCGTTCTTACTTGCAACTGGCTGTACGCTTCGTAGCTTTTCTCTGGTTGGTATGTCAGCGCGAAGCGTTGCATGCCTTGGCCAACTGTTGTGGTTACAAACTCAACGTCGTCTTGCTGGCGAATGTAGCTTTCAACCTTTTCAGTTTGCTTAATGGTTTCACGAACATCTGTGCCCTCTGGCATCCACATATCGACGTAAAACATTGGCGTGTTTGATGGTGGGAAGAACTGTTGCTTCACCATACCAAAACCAACAATCGAACCAGCTAGCATAGCAATCATACTGACGACAGTTAGCCATCGGAAGCGCAATGCAAATTTCAGAGACGCGCCGAATACAACGAACAGAATACCTTTGTATGGGTCTTCGTTCTCATCGACCTTGTCTTCTTCTTTAAGCAACATCTCGGCAAGGAACGGCGTTAGCGTTAGTGCTGTTACCCAACTCAAAAACAGTGAGAAACACAGTACCCAGAACAGCGAACCCATGAACTCGCCTGTCGCATCTTTCGACAAACCAATCGGTGCAAACGCTGTGATAGCGATAATGGTTGCACCTAACAGTGGCCATTGTGTTTGCTTCACGATGTCTTTCGCTGCTTGAAGCTTAGTCTTTCCTTTCTTTAAACCAACCAGAATACCTTCAACGACAACAATCGCGTTGTCCACCAGCATACCGAGCGCGATGATCAAAGCACCCAGTGAGATGCGGTGCAGTTCGACATCGTTGTAGTCCATAAGAATGAACGTACCGAATACGGTCAGTAGAAGGACTAAACCGATAATCAAACCACTGCGTAAACCCATTGCGAACAGCAGAACAATAATAACGATGGCTACCGCTTCAACTAGGCTGATTAAAAAGTCAGCCACTGATTTGTCTACTTCTTGCGCTTGGTTGTAGAAATAGTTCAGTTCTACACCCGCTGGTTTAATACTTTCTAGGCGATCCAGTTCCGCATCCAATGCTTTACCTATTTCAACCACGTTTACGCCTGAAGAGAACGCAATACCTAGGTTGATCGCTGGTTTGCCGTTGTAAGTTAATACATTGCCCGGTTTTTCTTGAATACCGCGAGTGACCTCAGCAACATCTTTCAAACGAATCAGATTGCCAGTGTCACGACCATGAATGATTAGGTTTTCTAGCTCTTCAACTGTGCTCAGCGTACCGTTAGGTTTGATCGTTAGGCTTTGGCCATTCAACATTACCTCACCTGCCGATACCACACTGTTTTGTTGTGCTAACAGTGACGTTACCATCGACATATCTAAGTTCAGCGCTGCTAAACGCTCAAGCGACATCTCAACAAACAGTTGTTCTTGTTGATCACCTGCAATGCTTACTTTACCGACACCGTCGACCAGTTCGATTTCACGCGTTAGGTAATCTGCGTACTGTTTCAGCTGGACATAATCGTAGCCATCACCGGTCAGCATGATCATCACACCAAATACGTCACCAAAATCATCAATGATCTGAACTGAGTTAACACCACTGGGTAGTGTTGGCTGTAGATCGTTGATCTTACGGCGCATTTCATCCCAGATTTGTGGTAGCTCGTCTGGACCGTAGTCCATCTTCATGCTGACCATAATTTGAGACATGCCATTCGATGAGGTCGATGTGATCTTGTCGATATAAGGGAGCTGTCTTATCTCTTTCTCAAGTGGGTAAGTCAGTTCTTCCTCAACTTCCATTGACGTAGCGCCAGGGTAAGTTGAAATAATCATTGCATCTTTAATGGTAAAAGCTGGGTCTTCTAAACGGGATAGGTTGCCAAAAGACGACACACCGCCAATGGCCAAAATGACTAGAAACAGCCAGCTGATTACTTTGTTTTTTATTGAATATTCTGCGATGTTCATTCTGCTTTTCCTGACAATTCGATTCCGTCACGGAGTTTTCTTAGATTCGAGTTTACGAGTCGATCACCTTGCTCAACACCATGAGCGATTAATGCGCCTTGGCCACTGATTTTGTCGACTTCTACTTCGCTTTTGAATGCTTGTCCGTCTTCCATTTTCCACACATAGAACTGATTAGCTTCAGAGCCCGCTTCTAGCGTTGTCATTGGTAACTGGTAACCTTGAACATCACTCAGACCCGCTTTCGCCATATCCACATTGACCGTAACGCTCGTGCCCGGCAGAATTTCACTTTCAGGCTGCTGCATCTGCATCCAAAACTCGTAGGTACGTGATTGTGGGTGCAATTCGCTAGTGTGCTCTAGATACGTCAAAGGATATTCCCCCGAGTGACCTCCAAAAGTTGCTTGGGGGCGGTAACTGCTCGAACGCATGTCTGGGCTGATCGACGCCAAAATAGAATCTGACACTTGAATTCGCACATACACCTTATCGTTCTGGTACACACTCAGGAGTGTTTCTCCAGGAGTCGTGTTTTCGAATCGTTGCTTATCTACGGTTGAAACGGTTCCTGAGAATGGCGCTAAAAGCTCTGTGTAACTTAACTTGCGTTTTGCTGCCGCCAAATTCGCCGATGCTAGTTTGTAGTTCGCAGTCAGTTGGTCGTGTTCTGATTGCGATAACATCTTGCTGCCAAACATCTCCGTACCACGGGCCAACTGTTTGCTCGCCAGTTTGAATTGAGATTTAGCATCAGTTAGATCTTGAAGGTACGTTGCGTTATCTAAGGTGGCTAATAACTGCCCTTTTTCGACTTTGTCACCGGCTTCAACCAATACTTGTTGAATTTCGCCTGCAAGCTTAAATGCCAACGGTGTAAGTTCTGCAGGCATCACCTGTCCATTAAAACTTCTGAACTGATCAGTCAGCGGCGCGCCAACGTCAAAGGTAGAAACCAATAAAGGCGGTTGTTCACGGTGTACAGCTTCATTGTTACAGGCTTGAAGTAACAAAACCGACGCGACAACAACTGATAATTTTAAAAGGTTCATTAAATACCCCCCTCACGAAGCCAAGCTTTTACTTGCTGTCCGTCAGATAACACATCCACACCTGCTTCAACGATAAGATCACCAGAAGAAAGACCTTCTATAACTTTACCTTGCTCATCAAGCAGGACTTGTACTTTAGAAATCGAACGAGAGTCTGGGTTATAGCGCCATAGCTCGCCATGGTCAGCTTGTTTGGTTAGCCAAGCTGAATCAACAATGCCAATACCGTAGTCTGACTTGCTCTTCTGAACTTCAACTTGCGCTGTCATTCCAGAAAGTAGATTGATGCCTACCGGCTTGTCGATAGATACAACCGCTTGGTAGCTGTTGGTGTCTTCATCTGGTTGTGTAGAGATCTCTTTAAAACGCGTTGGGATACGAATACCGCGGTGGCTATCCATTACAACCCACATGTTTGAGCTCGTTAGGTCTTGAATAGAGCGGTCTTCAAGCTTAGATACCGGAATAGAGAACGTCACATCCATTTCACTGTGATTCAAAATATTAAGAACTGGCTGCTTTTCAGCAATTAACTGATATTGCTTACCAAACACCATCGATACCACGCCATCGAATGGAGCAACTAATGTGGTGTAACCAAGGTTTGTTTTTGCTTGTTCCAACTCAACGTCAGCGGCAGTAAAGGTGTTGACGGCTTGGTCGTAGTAATCGGTACTGACTAACTTTTTCGAATACAGCTCAGAAGCTTGCTTGTATTGGCTGTTCGCCAAGTCAAATTTAGCTTGAGCTGCATCAACGGCAATACGGTAATCCGTCGCGTCTAATACGGCTAGCACCTGACCTTTCTTAACTTCTTGTCCCATACGAACATCGAAAGCTTCGATATCACCACCCACTTGAAATGAAAGCGCAGCACGGTCGGTTGCATCCACTTTTGCGATAAAACTATCAAGCTCGATATCTGCCTGCAGAGGAATCTCAAATAACTTTACAGGCTTGATTACCTTCTCACTTTCCTCTGACTGAACTTTGTTACATCCAGTTAGAGAGCCTGCGAGCAATAGTGCGGCAATAACCACGCCCGTACGCTTGGTCGGTATCGCTTTGATAGACAAATTGGATTGCATGATGCTTCTCCATTTAATTATTATGATTTATTACACAGGTGGGCAGTATATTTATTATTAAAGAATTCTCAAGCTTTACTTTCCACCTGTGCAGTATTTTTTATTTCAAGGAAAACAGTGTAGAATGTGGTAATCAGGTAAATGTAGAAATGAAGATGACTGAAAAGAAACAAGGCAGAAGAAGCGCGAAAGACGCTGAAGAGACGAGATTTTTGATCATGGGTGTAGCTGCGGATATGTTCTGTGAACATGGTTACGACAGCGTTTCTCTTCGTAACATCAGTGAGAAAGCAGGCGTATCTCATAGCCTTATTCGCCACCATTTTGGTAGCAAAGAGACAATTTGGCATGCCATAAGTGATTGTTTACATGATTATTTTCAGTCATACATTGCTAAAATTGTAGAAGAGTTACCAAAAGGCGTCGCGCCAAACATTACTATCTATTTATTCAGTATGCGCCTCTTTAGCAACATGATTCACTCACGCAAACCGATGCAACTTATCACCGACTCTGTTCGCCAAAAAGACAACTTGGTCGATTACTTTATCGACAATGTTGGTGATATCGAAAAACAAATTAATATGTTGGCAGATGAATATAATGATGCGAATCCAGATAATTTGATCAACATTTATGAAATTAAATGGCAAATGATCATGTATGCGCACGGAGCGGTATGCCTTACTCCTTTCATGGAAAGCACATGGAATGAAGGCGACATGCAATCGACACCTGAAGAAGCATTGTTAAATCATTGGCAATTGTTCAACAAGCAAATGATCAGCACCTTCAATATCAGTGATGAATGGGTATTGAATACGAGTTCGATTGAAGAGCTTATTTATGAAGTCCCTTGTGTGTGGAAATGCGAACACTAGCAAAAAAAACTCTAAAATCGCGGCTTCAAGTTTCACGCTTAGTGCTTAATGCTTAATGCTTAATGCTTAATGCTTAGTGCTTAAAACGAAAACGAAAATGCCCCGCTACAGAATATATCAGTAGCGGGGCATTTTTATGTCTGAGTGAGTCTGTTTATGTTTTAAACGATTCAACCAGTAGCAGGTTTAGCGACGCGCTTTACCGCGATTTTGGTGAATCTTAAGTTTCGCTTTCATCTTACGTTTTTCTGATGAACGACTTTTACTGCGACCACCTCGATCGGGGGCTAGATCTTTTTCTAGGCTTGGTTCAAAACCCTCTAGCCACTCTTGAGGCAAGCGAGTATCAAGTAAGCGTTCAATGTCACCCAGAAGATAAGCTTCATCCTGGCTCATCAAAGAGATCGCTAAACCACTGTTGCCAGCACGGCCAGTACGACCAATACGGTGAACGTAGTCTTCCGCTTTAAATGGCATATCGTAATTCACAACTTGTTCTAGCTGCTGGATATCAATACCTCGAGCTGCCACGTCGGTTGCAATTAACGCGCGTACTTTGCCTGATTTGAAATCATCCAGTGCTTTTTGGCGCGCACCTTGGCTCTTATCACCATTGATTGATGCCGCTTTAATGCCATCTAGCTTAAGCTCTTTAACTAGAGCATCGGTACCCTGCTTAGTCTTAGTGAACACCAACACTTGTTGCCAGTTCTTTGAGCCAATCAAATAAGCCAATAATTCACTCTTGCGCGATCTATCAACGGGATAAACCATCTGGGTAACGGTGTCAGCGGTACTGTTTTTAGGCGTCACTTGAATTTCGCTTGGCGACTGCATCATCCGATGTGCCAGAGCTTTAATTTTGTTATCAAACGTCGCAGAGAAGAACAGAGTCTGTCGCACCTCATTCATACGAGAAAGAATGCGTTTGATATCAGGCATGAAACCCATGTCTAGCATGCGGTCTGCTTCATCCAGTACCAACACTTCAGTGTGGCTCAACATGATGTTCTTAGTGAACATATGGTCGATAAGACGGCCAGGAGTCGCGACAAGAATATCAGCTCCCCCGCGTAGGTTTTCAGTTTGAACCTTCATACTAACGCCGCCGTAAGCCACCACGACTTTGATGTCGGTGCCCTTTGCGTAGCTGGTTACGTTATCGAAAACCTGTTGCGCTAGTTCACGTGTTGGTACCAACACAAGCGCACGAACTAGCTTCGGGTTTGGAATAACGTTATCTTTTGTCTCGATTAATCTTTGGATAATTGGCAAACCAAATGCGGCCGTTTTACCTGTACCCGTTTGAGCACCAGCCAATACATCTTTGCCTTCTAATACCAATGGAATCGCTTGCTCTTGAACACTGGTAGGAGCCGTAAAGTTAAGCTCTGACAACGTAGCAAGAAGATGCTCAGATAATCCAAGTTGGTTAAAAGATTTTGTAGATTCAGACATAGTATGATGCTCAAAGATTAAATAGGCGCGGATTGTAGCAAACCTGCATTACGCTGTTTACCTTTCCTTTTGATTTTTCTTCATTTGAAGCGAATTAAACTGCTTCGCTTCTTCTAAAACACTAGGATAAAGCTCATTAAAGTGACACTGCAACGTGTTGTAGTGCTGTTCTAGGTCGTGATAGCAAGACTTAAGCATCCCAAGCTTTGGCCGTCTCAAAGCCATGCGTTGCAATACCACCTCAATGGAAGACATGTCTTGATAACTTAGCAACCAACGTTGTTCTGCCATTTTCTGGTGAACAGTAATGAAGTGCTCAGGCCAATGAGGCTCTTGGTGTTCAAAGATCTGTTGATGGCTGTCTACGCAAAAGCGCTCAAGTGATTGCGTTGAGAACTGAGCCCAATGATTGGCTAAGCAGTGATCCCAAAATACATCGAGTGCGATAGGTGCAAAGCGTCGTGTTTGGTGTGAGAAAAGCGATTTTGCAGAACGAGACACATCATGAAGATCAGTATAGCTATCAACGAATCGATGAAGTCTTATTCCGTCTGAAAGTGAGTTTGAATAGTACTTACTAGGGTCGCCTTTAACGAAGTCACCTAACAGATTACCCGCTAAGTTACTTTTACAATGCTTGGCGATGTGGAGGTGTGCGAGAAAGTTCATTGAACCTCATTAAAGTATCGAGAACTAAGTAACATGGTAAACGTACTCGTTTATCTTCGCGAACTTTAATGAGGATAGTTTTGTTATGACGTGTGAGCGAATGAGGTTTGCTCAGTTTAAGAATTGTTTAATTTGAGAACGTTGAACTACAGAAACCTTTGGTTCCGTAACACTTAGTTTAAAACCTAATTAAAGATCTTAAAAACTTAGTTCGAAGACTTGAAAAGCTCTTCTGCTAATTGTTTAACCGTCTGTTCATAGTCAGATAAATCGATACCAATTTCCATAGCATCTAACAACTCTAGACTTTCGTCATTATAAGATTGGTCACTCATAGTGCCCCCTCTATTCCTTGGTGTGGACATGTTGTCCGATTAACTAGTGCACCATCTTGGACTTATATTATGTCACTTTGATGAACGCACTCTACTCTACCCATTCCATATTTATAGCTTGAAGCTACTCGCGATCATTAGCGCTTGTTTACGCTAAAGGGGCATACGCGAACGACATATGTACTGCCACCTTACACCAATTACAACAAATTACCCTATAAGTTTTGAAGCAAATCACACTCAAACGTTTGCTTAAGCATTTTTAGTTCCTTACGCACCAATCGCCGTACATATTTATATACAGTGGATATTTTTAATTACATTAAACATTGCATTTGGAATTAAACTCAATCAGAATACTTAAAAATCGAGATATTCTTTGGGTTTATGCGCTTAAGCTAGAAGAATCACAATGAAAATACACCCTAACGTAAAGAATTATATACAATGAATAAATCAAAGGTTTTCGGTAGTACTTTGATCATTGCAGGCACCACTATTGGTGCTGGCATGCTCGCTCTTCCACTTGCTTCTGCAGGTATTGGCTTTTCAACCTCACTTTTTCTAATGCTTGGCTTATGGGCTCTAATGGCCTTTACTGCTTTGTTAATGGTAGAACTACATCAATTCGCTGATTCTGACGCAACCCTACACACGCTAGCTGACAAAATTTTAGGGACAAAAGGTAAGTGGATCGCTAGCTTTGCAGTTATGTTCCTTTTCTACGCTCTGTGTGCAGCTTATATTGCAGGCGGTGGTGCGCAGTTTAATCAACGTATCTCGGATATTTCAGGCATTGAGCTTAATGGCCAAATCACAACCCTTCTATTCACACTGTTAGTTGCTGGCGTTGTGACGATTGGTACGCACAGTGTTGATAAAGTTAACCGCGTTTTATTCGGACTTAAACTGATTGCGATGGTACTGGTACTCAGTTTCCTTGCACCAAACATCACCTCTCAATACCTAATGAGCATGCCTTTGCATCAAGGCCTGATTGTTGCTGCGATACCGGTTGTGTTTACCTCTTTTGGTTTCCACGGCAGCATCCCTTCAATTGTTCGATACCTGGATGGTGACGTTCGCTCTTTACGTAAGGTCATGATTATTGGCTCTGCACTGCCTTTGGTCATCTATGTTTTCTGGCAGAGTGTTACGTTGGGTGTGGTTAGCCAAGAGCAATTATTGTCTGATACTAGCTTGGGTGCGCTTCTAGTCTCACTATCGCAAACTGTTCATCAATCAAACTTAAGCTTGATCGTGGGTGTATTTGCTGACCTTGCACTTCTTACTTCTTTTATTGGCGTGAGCTTGGGGTTATTTGAATTCATGGGGGACTCTCTAAGCAAGAAACTAGGCAATGCCAAACGCGTTAAGACGGCCGCTATCACTTTTTTACCACCATTAGGTTTTGCCTTGTTCTACCCACAAGGTTTTATCATGGCTTTGGGTTACGCTGCCATTGCACTTTCAGTGCTCGCAATTCTGCTGCCGACAGTAATGGTATACAAAGTTCGTTACACAGATTTAATAGTAAAACCTCACGCTACAGAATCAACTTACCAAGTGTTAGGTGGAAGCAAAGCGCTGTTTTTAGCGGGTAGCGTTGGCGTGTTTATCATTGCAATTCAAATCCTTATTTCAGTAGGGTTATTACCATCATTAGGCTAATAAACCCATCGAGAGCAAAAATACTTGATTGATGTCTCATGAACGATATATTGCTATCATTAATTTTCATAATTAGTCGATCGAAATCACATTTTTATTGAGGTCGGTTATTTAGAGTCCACGGTAAAGGATTTACCGTGGAGTTTTTATGAAAGAAGTACAATTTAGAACGATAGACAAACTGTTTATTAAAATGTCTATTAACGACAAGTTTTGGGTCATTTTCTTGATCTTTTTTGCCGCTGTGGCAAGCCTCGCTGGCCTCAACTACGTCAACAATATGGAACAAATTGACGCGAGTGCAAAACAGCAGGTTGAATATCAGTTGCAAGGCATTTTATCAGCGTCAGATTCCCCAGCTTCGGTTCGTTCTATTAGCCAACAAACACGCCTTCAAGAAACCACTATTTCAAACACGGGTTCGGTGACTGCTACGGCACTGGCACAAGATGGCAACTACTACTCTCTTACCGTTTCAACTACTGATACACAGAACCAAAAGCAGCAAGCTCTGTACACATTATTACTCAGTCTTTTATGGTGTTTGCCTTTTGGTCTTTTCTGTTACTGGGTTGCAACCTTCCTAGGTGGCGCACTTTGGGTTCTTTACTCAACCACTCAAAAGATTGGTGATGGTGATTTAACATCTCGCCTTGGCTTCCATCCGGGCCGAGATGAGTTTGGTACGATTGGTTGCGCCCTTGACCGTTCAATGGATACGCTAAGTGAACTAGTCAATAACGTAAACCAAAACGCAGCGACACTGAGTGAAACGTCAGCTTCTTTCGAAAAAGAGATGAAGCGCAGTGAAACACAGATTATGAGCCAGAATTCATCTCTAGACTCTGTTGCAACGGCAATGGATCAAATGACGGCATCAGCCAATGAAGTATCTAATATCTCTGCGCGCTCTACAGAGCAAGCAGAGCAAGATGCTCAACAAATCAATGATAGCCATGCTATGGTTCAGCAAGCAATCTCAGAGATAACCACCCTTTCTTCTTTGATTGAGCAAACCTCGTCTTCTGTTACGAGCTTGAATGTAAATACAAGCCAAATCAACGAAGTCATCACCACGATCAACGCAATTTCAGAGCAAACCAACTTACTTGCGCTAAATGCCGCGATTGAAGCAGCTCGTGCGGGTGAGCAAGGTCGTGGTTTCGCCGTTGTTGCTGATGAAGTGAGAACGCTTGCTAGCAGAACTCAATCCGCTACAGTTGAGATCCAAACGATGATTGAACGCTTACAGCAAGAGAGTCAAAATATTGCTAAGATCACGGTGCAAACGGTTGATCAAGCGCAAACCAGTAGCCAACTCATTTCACATATCGGTGATGACGTAAACTCGATTGCAGATTCCGCACAAGCGCTAATTGACATGAGTCTACAAATAGCAACGTCAGCTGATGAACAAAGCAACGTAGCGAATACCATCGCTGCTGAGCTTAATGATATACGAGGCCAATCAGACGTAATCAAAGATGTCGCTCAAAACTCTTCAAAGGGCGTATCTAAGCTGACTGAAGCATCGGTTTCTCTGTCTCAAACTTTGGCAAGATACCGCACTTAGCACTTGGCACTTGGCACTTGGCAAATAACTATCAACTATCAACTATCAACTATTTGCACTTAATGCTTAATGCTTAATGCTCAGAATTAAGAACAAACCTAAGAAGGACTCATATAGAGTCCTTTTTTATTGGTGCTGATTAATAACTATGGTAAAACCATACTCCTCAGTTATTAACATGAAGTAAGTCGCAAAGGAGGGATTAAGAGGAGCCAAAACTGTCTAATAATCGAGCTTAGGGGTAATCTATTTGAACGGGTCTTATTTTCGCTTACCCTTTTGCTGCAGGTGACACATAATGAATAAAACAGATGCACCATACACCGACGACATCACATGCCCTTTATGCCAACATGACGAATATCTACTTTCAGAAAGTGGAGAGAAGTTCACTTGTGCTGCATGTGGTTTCCACACAACACAATTAAGCAAAGTAGTCAGCCTTCAATTAGGCTTTACCCCACCAAAGCTCCAGAGTGCGGTATACCACCACTTGAGCAGCGCTTGCCATTAATCCAAATCGATATTTCTTCCAAACTGTAAATATCCTGAGCCGCTAGCTCTGCTATGTCGGCTTCGGTATTATCACTCAATGAACCTTCAAACGTTGGTCGCAATCTAAAAGATTGAATACCCGCACGAACCCCTGCTTCAATGCCTTTCACCGTGTCATCAACATAAATACATTCGTTTGGTAAAAAGCCCATATTCATTGCGGTATACATGATCAGGTCGGGCTCCGGTTTCCAGCTATTGGCATCAAAAGCTGAAAATACTTTGCCTTTGAAGTCGTCGAGCATTCCTGTCATTGCCAATGAGGATTCAACTCGATATTTAGGCGCATTGGAAGCGATACAAAACTCAATGTCTTGTTGCTTGAGGAATTCAATAAGCTCAATAGCACCATCCATCGGCTTTAAATGGCGTTGGAACAAGGCTTCTAATTCAGTGCGATAAAGCGGCTCGAGTGTATCGATGGAGATAGATAGCCCTAAACGTGCTTGCGTATCCATTAAGATGTCAGCTAGCTTCCCACCTTGAAAGTGCACATAGCAGTCATTAACGCTTAACTTAGCCCCAAAGCCAGAAAACACATTCACTAAGGCTTGGCAACACAGCTTCTCGCTATCGATGAGTGTTCCATCACAATCGAAAATTACACATTTAGTTTGTTCTAACCGCATAGCTCTCTCACTCGCATTGAATTCAAGTTTTATCCTATAGTGTTCTTTCAATACGCGTGATGATTAAGGTAACACTTTACCTATCGCCCCTTATTTCTCTACGCGAAATATGCAGTGGATCACTTTATGCTTAACCATAAGCAACAGCACTCACTAAATTAATATACTTTGAGCGTCACCAATCACGACTTTATTTGCCAATAAACCGTTAATTCACGGCCAATTCTTCAATAACAATAGGTTTATCCGTTAATTCAATGCGACATTCAGCGGTGATGGTATCTGGATACGAATCACGGATAGCAACAAACTCGGGTAAGTGGCTCAGTAGTAACTGAGTAAGCTCAGGGTCGAACTGACAGCCGCATTCTCTCTCGAACAAATCGATAACCATCTCTAATGGCCACGGCTCTTTGTAACAACGGGCACTGAGTAGTGCATCAAACACATCCGCGACGGCCGTAATACGGGCAAACAAGTGAATTTCGTCACCCACTTTGCCATTAGGATATCCAGCCCCATCCCAACGTTCATGATGCTCGTTGGCAATGATAGCAGCCAGATTGGTAATATCACCGGCTCCACTCTTCAGTAAGTTATAGCCTGCCGTTGTGTGAAGCTTCATCACTTCCCACTCTTGCTCGGTCAATTTACCTGGTTTATCCAAGATTGATTCTGGGACTGAAATCTTACCCACATCATGCATCGGACTGATGATCTCTATCATCTCGACCTCGCGATGGCTCAAGCCACGATACTTAGCAAGCAACGCAGACAACTTGGCGACACGTTTAACGTGATTACCGGTTTCGCCAGAGCGAGTTTCAATCGCCTCTCCGAGAACATGAATCATATCTTTTTGAATATTCAGTGTTTGTTTCTGGAGTTTTAAGATTCGTTTGCTCTTTTTAGCCAGTTCTTTCTTTTGGCGTAGAGTGACAAATTGCATCAAAATAATCAGGCTCAAACCTGCAATGACCATCGACAATCCCAATAGCAACTGAAAGTTTTTACGAATAAAGGATGAAGGCTCATTAATGAATACAGCCTCATCAGGTAGCGCACTCTCACGGATACCGAAATTTGTCATCGCTGGATAATTGAAAACAAAACGTTTGTTCTCACCTGGAGTTAAAGGTTCGTCGAAACCAAGAGGTAGGTACTTATCGAGCGCCTTAACCGTCTCTTCACCCATGCTTTGAGAGTGATTCACATAGCCACCAAGTACATCTCCCGAAATATAGAACTGCCACAAAGCAAACACTGGAGCAGCACTTGCTTTAGACAAAGTATCCGAAACCTCTTGATAAGTATGATACACGCCTCGATTCAATTCGGTATTGTAATGACTGAGCAAAACCGCGTCATCAGCAGAGATACCTTCCAAAAACTGACGGGTACGCACTAACGATAAATCGCGTATTTCAACCAATGTGATATTAGGGAACTCAGTCATCACGCGATTCATCTCTTTGCGAATTAACTCAGAAGTGACACTGTAATCATTGATGAAATACAGTATTTTTAGGTTAGGTCTTAACTTCGAAATTAGATCAATATTGACGTCTATCTGATCGTTCTCATAAAGCACGGTTGCTCTATCAGACACCGAATACATGTCGGTACTGAAATCGTTAATACCGGCAGCAACGACAGGTGTGGAGCGATCGATCAAACTAGGCAGAGATTCAAGGAAGTTAGCCGCGTTGTCGTCAGTCGCGATTACACCATCAAACTTATAATCTGCATATTTGGTACGTAAGTAGTTTGCGATAGAATCGTAGTACTCAGGGCTATGGACGCGCTTTGAATCCAAATACTCGATTGAGAGTTTAACTTCGGCTTGAGATTGGCTGAACGCACTGTCTATCCCTTTTTGGAAGTCAGCGGTCCACTGATAAGAAGGTTCGTATGAGTGTAAAACTAGGATGCGTTTGATATCCCAGTCATTAGCAAAACTGAGTGAAGAATAAGCGCTAACACACAATACAGCGATTGAGAACAATAGCTTGTACATACAATACCCTTTAAATAAGACGGGGTATTTTACTTAGATTAACGCTTTCTCAAAGAACCTTTAGTTCTCGACCCACACTTTATCGCGAGAAGCATGATCTTGTGCCCAAAAATCAAGGATCTGCTTAGCAAAAGCGTTGATACTTTGACCACTTCCAACCACAACGTCTGAGATTAGCAGAGAATCCTCCGCTTCTGTAACGATAGCGCTCGCTGCTACATCACCATTTTGAGTCCCTATGTATAAGACATGTTCGTCAGATAACATAATCTGACTCAAAAACTCTAACATGTACGCCCTTTCGGTTTCATCTTGGTAAGCGCTGGCTTGGTTAAGTGAAAAAAGTACGGTCAGTTTATGGAAGTCGACTTTATGCAGTTCATCAATTTGGGAAGGTGTTTGATCTTGGGTGAGGAGTTGGTATGTCTTGGACGGGAGTTTGCTTTGATAAAGTTCTCGGCCTAGCAGGCTCTCTTTTGCGGGGTAGGCAATATCGAGTTGACTAAACAGCCATTGGTTTTTCTTCTGTACAATTTCAGGTATTTCGTTATTCATTCTTTTAGTACCTACGGTTAGTATCCCCAAATGTCACAGCTATTTGGAAGACATATATTCGACTGAGGTGCCGAGCTACAAGCACAGAGCATACAGAGCATGACCAAGGCCAACAAGTACTTTAAATGCTTCATATTTTCCATTATCCAACAACATCCTTTAAGAACTTAACGAAAAGCTCTACACTCGTATTCAAGCTTTCAATATCCTTATAGTAAACAGAACTCTATAAATAAAAAGGACTTCTTATGAAAAAAGCCTTAATAGCAGCGGGTATCATCACAATGTTGGCTGGCTGTTCGGACAACGAGGTTGGCGACGTCTCTCTTGGATTCTTCACAATGAAGGATATCAAAATGTCTTCTTTAGATGATGATAAAATCGCAGGTGTGACTTGTCATATCGCATCAATCGAAGCAAACCTTAGCCTTTCTGATCCAAGCGATAGCTCTATCTCTTGTCGTCAAACCGGTGAAATCACATCAGAAATGATCGCTAAAATTGACAAGAGTAAATCTGGTGAAGTGGTATTCAAGCAATCGAAAAGTATCTTCTTCAAAACGATGAAAGTTCGTCGTATCTACGATGCTGAGAACCAATCGCTGCTTTACTTGTCTTACACAACCAAAGAAACAGAAGGCAGCTTTAAGCATAGCCTTTCAACCGTTCCGCTTTGGGGGACAGAAGCTTACGTTGAACCAGCAACACTCGTTCCTGCCGAATAGTCTCACGCAAATGACCTAAAGCGAAAAGTAAACCGAGTCACCTGTACAGACATCGTACAGGTGATTCAAAATGTAATAAAAATGAAAGAATCAGAAACAAAATGTGATATCATGCGGCAAAATTTTTTCACTGTATTTTTCATATGAAGTTTCCTGGACAGCGTAAATCTAAGCACTATTTTCCAACTCACGCACGTGATCCGTTGGTCAACCAAATGCAACAAACGCCTAAGCTTCACCGCGCAACGATTGTCGGTGTAGGTCAAACAATTGTTGATATCGAAGCCCGTGTTGATAACGCGTTCCTTGAAAAATACGAGCTGAGTAAAGGTCACTCACTGGTATTAGAAGAAAGTAAAGCAGATGCTCTGTATGAAGAGCTAGTTGAGCGCGGTTTGATTACGCATCAATACCCTGGTGATACTATTGGCAACACACTGCACAACTATTCTGTACTTGCAGACAGTAAATCTGTATTGCTTGGCGTTATGTCTAAGAAGATTGAAGTTGGTTCATTTGGTTATCGTTACCTTTGCCGCACTTCTTCTCGTATGAATCTAAACCACCTTCAAACGGTTGATGGACCAATTGGCCGTTGCTATACCCTGATTTCTGAAGATGGTGAGCGTACGTTTGCAATCAACGAAGGCCACATGAACCAACTGCTCCCTGAAAGCATTCCTGAGAAAGTTTTCGAGAAAGCATCAGCATTGGTTGTATCGTCATACCTAATGCGTGGTAAACCTGAAGATCCGATGCCAAAAGCGGTACAAAAAGCGATCGAATACGCGAAAGCGCACAATGTACCTGTAGTACTAACACTTGGTACTAAGTACGTGATCGAAGGTAATGCGGAATGGTGGCAAGAATATCTGAAAGAAAACGTAACCATCGTCGCGATGAACGAAGACGAAGGTGAAGCGTTAACGGGTGAAAAAGATCCGCTTCTAGCTGCTAACAAAGCACTTGAGTGGGTTGACCTCGTTCTCTGTACTGCAGGCCCTATCGGTTTATACATGGCTGGCTACACTGACGAGCCTGCGAAACGCGAAACCACTCTGCCATTATTACCGGGTAACATTCCTGAGTTCAATAAATTCGAGTTCAGCCGTGCTATGCGTAAGCAAGACTGTCAAGATCCGGTAAAAGTCTACTCTCACATTGGCCCTTATCTTGGTGGCCCGCGCGAAATTAAAAACACCAATGGTGCTGGTGATGGTGCACTTTCTGCACTTTTACACGACATGGCAGCAAACAGCTACCACCACGTGAATGTACCAAACTCAGAAAAGCACGAGCACTCGTGTCTAACGTATTCTTCTCTGTCTCAAATTTGTAAGTACTCAAACCGTGTAAGCTATGAAGTGTTGACTCAGCACTCTCCTCGCCTTTCTCGTGCACTACCTGAACGCGAAGATAGCTTAGAAGAAACATACTGGGATCGTTAAGCGACTCTATTAGGTAGTTAACTCTTAGAGGTTAACGCCAAGTTGGATTACCCATTCCTTGAAGGGCTGCTATATGCAGCCCTTTTTGTATTCAACACCAATATAACGGCAGCTGAAGGTAATCAGATCGAATATTTTTCTCGTTTAAGATTTGATCTCGCGCAATGACTCTTTAGATCTGTTATCTTCCAGCACATAATTGATGTGGTTTGCCTTTACTTGGCAAATTTATACAGTACTATCGCCACGCAAACGTTTACGTACCACCTTTCGGTTCTGATATAAGGATCAAATATGCTGTCTGATATTGATATTTGTCGCTCTACTCCCCTTAAAAACATCAGTGAAGTTGCCAAGCAAGCTGGCCTGCACCACAACGAACATCAGCCATTAGGGCAATACAAATCTAAAGTGTCTCTCACATCACTTGAACGCCTCGCTAGCCAACAAGATGGTAAATTAGTCGTGGTTACGGCCATCACACCGACGCCTCTTGGTGAGGGCAAAACCGTCACCACTATCGGACTAGCACAAGGTCTAGCAAAGATTAACCAATCCGCTATGGCCTGCATTCGCCAACCTTCAATGGGCCCGGTATTTGGTGTAAAAGGTGGTGCAGCCGGCGGTGGCTATTCACAAGTTGCCCCAATGGAGCAATTGAACCTTCACCTGACTGGCGACATTCATGCCGTAACAGTCGCTCATAACCTCGCATCTGCCGCTATTGACGCTCGTTTGTATCATGAGCAACGTGAAGGGTTAGAAGCCTTTGAGGCTCGCTCAGGCTTAAAAGCTCTGGATATCGACCCACGCAGAATCGTGTGGCGACGTGTACTTGACCACAATGACCGCGCACTGCGTATGATCACGGTTGGCAAGAACGAAGCAGACAAAACAATTAATGGCTTTGAGCGCGAGGATGGCTTTGACATCTCAGCCGCTTCAGAGCTGATGGCTATTCTTGCTCTCACTGATGACCTCCAAGATTTAAGAAAGCGTATCGGACGAGTGGTACTCGCATACAACAACCAAGGCTTGCCATTAACTGCAGATGACTTCAACGTAGCAGGTGCTATGACAGTCACAATGAAAGACTCCATAGAGCCAACATTGATGCAAACCCTTGAAGGGGTTCCTACCCTAATCCACGCGGGGCCATTCGCTAACATCGCACACGGTAACTCTTCTATTATTGCCGATAAGGTTGCGTTAAAGCTAAGTGACTTTGTCGTGACGGAAGGTGGCTTCGGCTCAGATATGGGTTTTGAGAAAGCATGTAACATCAAAGTGAAAGCATCGAAAAAAAATCCAGATTGTGCTGTTATTGTCGCAACATTACGTGGTCTAAAAGCCAACTCAGGTTTATACGATTTGAGACCAGGAACTCCGCTACCAGATTCAATCTTTAATGATGACCAAGACGCGCTTATTGCAGGGTTTGAGAACCTTAAATGGCACATCAACAGCGTTAAGCAATACCAAGTGCCTACCGTTGTTGCGATCAATCGATTTCCACAAGATTCAGCTCAAGAGCTCGATGCTTTGAAACAGATGATCACCGACTTCGACCCAAGCGTTAGTGTTGAAGTAAGCGAAGCATTTGGTCAGGGTGGCGAAGGGGCGACTAAATTGGCTCACGCCGTAGTAAAAGCTTGCCAAAAACAGAGTGAATTTAAGCCGTTGTATCACTCAAAGCAAAGCCTAGAAGAAAAACTGATGGCCGTCGCTGAAGTTGGCTATGGCGCAGCAAGTATCTCGCTATCTCCACTGGCTAAAAAACAACTGGCCGAATTCAAACTGCATGGCTATAACGACCTATCGGTTTGTTTAGCAAAAACACCACTATCGATCTCGACAGAAGCACACGTAAAAGGTGCACCATCTCAGTTTGACGTACCCGTTAGGGAGCTAAAACTGTGTGCTGGTGCTGGCTTTATTTACGCGCTGTGCGGCAATGTAATGACCATGCCAGGCCTACCGGATAAACCGGCTTTTATGTCGTTGGACATTGATAGCAAAGGAAACATCGTTGGCTTAAGTTAATTACGACCAGACATAGGCTAAAAATCCGCTTTATCTAGAATAACCTGTCCGTACTATGCTCCCCATTATATTTGCGGACAGGTCTCGTTTCTGATACCTAATTGCTCAATTAACACCCCAAGTGCAATAAATTTCATTAAAAACGAAATAATATGCACATCTGATTATAAGTTTTGGGTCAAGATCACATTAATAGGCCTACAAAATATATAGTATTGCGCTGATTTTTCGAGGACAGTGATGAATACGAGTATAAAAAAACTGATCAGCCAATTTCTATGTACCTTGTTTGTCCTAGGATTAGTCCCTGCTCTCTATATAAACTCTGAATTTGAACGGGTTGAAGCCCAGTATGCGCTAAACATCAAACAGTCTAATCAAAACCAAATCGAATACAGCTTCCATCAACTCGCTATTATTGTTGAGCAAATATCAAACGCGGTTCCCTCTATTGCCGCCTCACAGACCCTACTTCGTTCCATTTCCGAGCCTTCAGTTACTAACAAACAAGCACTGCAGGATCTGTGGGTTGTATTGGCACACGGGCAACAATACTACTCTCAACTGCGTTTCCTAGATCTAGACGCTAATGAAGTATTCCGCGTCAACTATAAAGATGGCCACGCAAGTGTCACTCCAGACCACGAGTTACAAAACAAATCCTCTCGCGATTACTACAAAAAGCTACAAGAATTAGAGATTGGAGAAGTTAAAGCTACAGGCATTGATCTAGAAGTTGAAAATGGAGAGTTAGTTCGCCCCTTTTCGCCGACACTTCGCATTATGACGCCTGTCACTGTAGGGGAGCACATTATTGGCTATTTCATTGCTAACCTAAATATGCGCGAGATCTATGATCGCTTACATTACCAGATAGGTACATCAGCGACAGTTCCGGTCATCCTTAATAATACTGGTCATGTCATCATGGGTCCCGACCCTGAGGATTCATTTGGGCATGTGATTGAATCACGTTCAGACAAGACGTATGCAAAACTAGCCCCAGGCCTGTGGCAGAATATTCAAAGCGGCACCTCATCCAGCTATTTTGATGGTAAAAACTGGTATTTTCACTCTGACATCAGCCCTAAGATTAAGCAGTTTGAAGGACCAATTTATATGGTTCTTCATATTGAAGAACATCAATTTAACACTCAGTTTCAACAAGAAAATCACGCCATAGTCGTTCAGATAATCATACTCTCGATATTGATTTCAATGATATCTGCAGGTTTCGTACTGTGGAACAGAAATCATAAAAAGAACAGTATCGAAAGCCAACTCGCCAAAGCGGCAATGAACGGTATGTCTGCCCTATTAATCACAGACAAAAATAACCGAATCATAAAAGTAAACCAAGAGTTCACCCGTGTCAGTGGCTACGAGTTAGAAGATGTAAAAGGTAAACAGCCTTCATTGTTTAACGCTGGCCGATATAATGAAGAGTTCTACACTAAAATGTGGAGCGTCATTAAAGAGACAGGGATGTGGGAAGGCGAAGTGGTGAACCGACGAAAGGATGGCACCTTCATCACGGAAATTCTTCGAATACAAACCATCAAAGACTCAAAAGATGTGATTCAATTTTATGTTGCATCATTTGTTGATATCAGCAAACGCAAAGAGCTCGAGAATAAATTGAGAAACCTTAGCGAAAAAGATGCACTATCTGGCTGTTGGAATAGACGAAAGTTCGACCTGGAGCTTCGTGACGAGTGTTCTCGCGTTAGTCGTTACCCTACTCGCGAGCAATCTTGCTTAGCCATATTGGATATTGACCATTTCAAACGCATTAACGATAGATTTGGACATGATTATGGCGATAAAGCCATACAAACCGTAGCACAGGTACTGCAACGTGAATGCCGAGATACCGATTTCGTGGCTCGTATTGGGGGAGAAGAGTTTGGGGTTATCTTGCCTCACACGACACCACAAGAAGCCGACTATGTGCTTAATAGGCTGAGAATCGCGATCAGTATCGAGTTCGACAACGTCGTTACAATAAGTGGCGGAATAACCAACCTAACAGGTGAACCTGCACTCAATTATAAGTGCGCCGATTTAGCTCTTTACGAAGCAAAAGCAGTAGGTAGAAACAGTGTATGTTTGTTCCTTGATAGCGAAATGAGCGAAATTGCATAGTGGGAGCCTGCATCGCACCACCGCCCCGCTAACTTATTCATTTCACTCTAGAGTCGTTCACTCAACAATCAACTTGGTGCGGGGTAGAACTCCAGCGTATTCCCTTCGACTACCAGAATGCAATCCATATTCGCAGCATGGGCTGCCTGCTTACCAAGGTGAGTATCTTCAAACACAACACACTGCTTTGGCTGTAAACCCATACCAAAACAAGCAGCTAAGAAAGTATCAGGGTTTGGTTTATGATTCTTCACATCTGTCGCTGTCACTAAGATATCCAACTTACTCAAGATATCCGTTTTATCTAACAGTTGTTCTGCGCTCTTGCGTTGACTGCCCGTTCCAACCGCAATCTTCTTGTCACCGAGATGGTCTATCAAAAGAGAATACGTACAAGGGATAATATCTCCTTTGTCTTCAATAGCTGCAAACGAAGCCATTTTAAACGTAGAAACCGCTTGTGGGTCGAGCGATAAACCGTACTTACTATTTACCTCACCAGCGATCTTATAACTCGGCATTCCACCTAAGCTATGCAGCCAAGACGCTTCGAAATAAAAGCCGAACTCTTCCGCCGTTTGTTGCCATGCTTTCACATGTGCTGGCATTGTATCGATCAACGTACCGTCCATATCAAAGATTAATCCTTCATACGCCGTTAAATCAATTTTCATCACTACTACCACTCTTTAAGAAAGTTACTGATACCATACCCAATATTCAGTATCATGACCCCATATTACTGTTCAAAATGGATGTTTATGTTACAAATATCTAACTCTGTTTCAATTCAAGACTGGGAACTCCAGCTAACCGCGATCAGAGCTCAAGGAGCCGGAGGTCAAAACGTCAATAAAGTATCGAGTGCGATACATTTACGTTTTGACATAAAGCACTCAACCCTACCCGATTTCTATAAAGAAAAACTCCTGGCACATAAAGATGGTCGTATCACTAAAGATGGTGTGATTATCATTAAAGCTCAACAGTACAGAACTCAGGAGCAAAACCGAGACGATGCTTTGGTACGTTTGAAAGAGCTGATCTTAGAAGCAACAAAAGTTCAAAAAGTGAGACGAGCAACCAAGCCAACACGCGGCTCTCAAAAAAGACGTTTAGAAAGTAAAAAGCAAAGAAGCACCACCAAACAACTTCGCGGAAGAGTAGACTAATTGTTTCATGTCCGTAGTGAGCACCTCACCATGAAACAATCATTTTAGCTCTAACTAGCTGGACAAAAGACGATACCTGACATTATTTATTCGTAGACAATTTATTCGAAGACTGGTTCTTTGAGGCTACATATTCGCAATACTATTGATTAGAAAGTGTCTATTAGAACAAAACTCTACTTCTGTTTTTTGACCGACAAAATCAGTTTAATCAACAGCATTCGCTCTTCACTGGTTAACAAACGACTAGCAGCAGCTACATCTTCCGCTGCTGCTTCAGACGCTCCTACAACGTCGAGTACGACATCCAAGTCCGTAACTTTCAAGGTTCTCGTGATCGAACGATACTGAGACATTTTGATATCAGCCTCTCCCCGCTCAATTCGTTGATAGGTTTTCAAGCTCATCCCTGCGCTAGCCGCTAATTTTTCTTGAGACCAATTGCCTAGCTTCCTACGCTCAATCAGCGCAATGACTATAGGTTCTTGTGACATAAGCACCTCCAGAATAGACAGTTATGACCTAATTTCAGCAAGAAGCAGACCATATTGACTTAGAACAGTTTACATAAGTGATTAAAGGCATATTATTCGGCCGATAAAAACGTTACGTTTCATGGACTTTCACACTTACAACGGCGTCAACTCGCGGGTAGATAAGTTTGAATTATCAGAGCTAGGAAATAAGAAAAATTGCAAATTGCGAATAATGATAGCGTGAAATTGGAAATTGCGAATCTCTATAAATTGGCATTTCCTTGCATACAACAGGCTTTAGAATCAGAAGATACCCGTAATCAAATTATTGCGGTACAGCATAGATTGTTGACCTACAAAGAAGTGCTATTACACGGAAACATGCTCGAAGATAAAGAATTAAAGCAGGCTTTTTCTGCGTTGAACAAAAGTGAGAAAGGTGTCGCGCAAGGCGGTATCCAAAGTATCAACGATGCAGTAAAACAAATGGATGACATTATCGAAAGGTATAGCAGGAAGGCGAGCATCAATAAGCAGGCTTATCAACAAGTTTGAATCGATAGTACACCGAAATAACCAAGTCGACGCTGATGCTTTTTAGCGTCGACTTAATCTAAGACTTCTTTCATTAATGCTTAAATGAACAACCTGTCGAGGTATAGCCCTCAATCATGCTGATGAACGTCTACTTAACTTTAAATAGATTGTCTTCTTAAAATAAGTAAACCAAGCGCGAATATCGACAAGAAACCCAAAGAACCGCCACTGCTAGAACCTGAGTTGGTGCCTGAATTAGACCCGCCCGATAGACTGATCTTTGGCATTGATGTTTCATCTAACAAAGCAGTAGATGAATCAAGGGTTTCACCATCGCTCACACGTACTAAAACACGAGAGCTCGATGTACTTCTAACTTCAAAAGTTGCGTTTTCTGTGCCTGAAACAACTCGCTGAATCCATCCTGCATAATCATAAACCTCTGTAAAAACGGACGTATATTTTTCAGTAAGGCTGCCACATGTACCCGGCCCGTAACTTGTAATACCAATTTGCTGATAGCTACTCCCATCCCACCAATAGACAGGACCGCCTGAATCACCATTACACGTCGAGTTTTTGTATCCATTGAACTGCGCTCCATCAAAACAAAGCTGTTTGTCTGTTGAATTACAGCTATTCGTTGCATCGAAAGTTAAACTCGTTTGATTGACTATATTTGTAGCAGTTCTAGAAACAGTTTTACCTTGATCATCAGTTACATGACTCGTCAAACCCCGGCCAACTGCTTTAAACGTATCTTTGCCACGATTCAATGCATAGGTGTTGTCAAATGTAGAGTTAAGTAAGGATGAGTAATCTCGTACATTCAACGCAGTCTTCAGCTTTAAGATAGCAATATCGTTCGGCAGTACGTCACCTTGGCTAGGGTCAAGGTTTTCATTATAGTTATTTGGATAATAAATTTTTTCAACTCGTGCGGACTGGTAGCCACCATTATCATACTTAGTTTGGTCGGCCATGCCAGGGACAACCCAAGTGTTAAGCATCCACGCATAACTTCCGTAAACGCAATGGGCAGCTGTCAGCACGTATTGCCCATCTATAACCGTTCCACCACAATAATTAACAAATTTTGAACCATCATGGAAATACAGACTCGTAAACGTCGGGTAGGTCTGAGCAAGTTCTCCATCAGTGATAGGGCTGCCATTGATGATGTAAGGTGAAACACCTACATCATTACCTTCAAGAGAATATTCGGTCGCCATAACACTTGATGTGTAAATCAATGGTGCTAACAGCCCTAAAACGGCTTTACGAACCGGACTCATTGTATGGTTAACATTCATAGATAACTCCTTGTAACCCCTACTACTTATTTACAAAAATGATGAATCGTCACCATAACACGTTACGACTAATATTATAGTAAGCAATTTTAATGATATAGCCATATGTCTCGTTTTAAAAAACGAACTTTCAGGTGACCGGACTTGTAGCGATATAGAAAGTTATACGCTCTTAAAAATAGATACGTTTATAAAAATAGATACGTTCATAAAAAGGGAGATGGGCTTAAACAAAAAAGCCTACCGTTGAACTTCTCTATACAGAGAAGCAAACAGTAGGCTTTGTTTAGCTTAATAGTTTCTCTTAAAAGAGACTAGCCACGGTAGTAACGTTGAGGTACGAATGGCATTTTTTCTACTGTCATTGGTAGCTTCTTACCACGAACTTCAGCGAATACTTCAGTGCCAATTACTGCTAGATCAGTGCGTACGTACGCCATAGAAACAGGCTTGCCTGCATTAGGCCCCGCAGTACCGCTTGTTACAACACCAATCTTGTTGTCTTCAGCATCGAACAACTCAGCGCCTTCACGTACTGGCGCTTTAGTTTGACCAACAAGACCAACACGCTTACGTTGAACATCTTTCGTTGCGATTTGCTCAAGGATGATATCAGCGCCAGGGAAACCGCCTGCACGTTCACCGTCAGTACGACGCACTTTTTGAATGCCCCATAGAAGGCTAGCTTCTACTGGAGTAGTTGTTGTATCTAGGTCATGACCGTATAGACATAGACCACACTCAAGACGAAGTGAGTCACGAGCGCCAAGGCCAATCCACTCTACTTCAGCTTCTGCAGTTAGCTTGCGTGCCAGTGCTTCAGCGTGATCGTTAGGAACAGAGATCTCGTAGCCATCTTCCCCCGTGTAACCACTGCGGCTCACGATGCATTCAACGCCATCGATATCGACTTTTTGAACGTCCATGAACAACATGTCTGCAACGCTAGGTTGGAAACGAGCAAGAACTTCAGACGCTTTAGGGCCTTGAAGGGCTAATAGAGCGCGGTCATCAATCACTTCCATTTCGACGTCAGCTGGAAGGTGCGCCGTTAGATGGTCGATATCTTGTGTCTTACATGCTGCGTTCACAACAACAAACAGGTGATCACCTAGGTTAGCAACCATCAGATCATCCATAATGCCGCCCTGCTCGTTAGTAAAAAACGCATAGCGCTGCTTACCAGAAGGAAGGTCAATAATATCTACAGGAACCAAAGATTCTAAGACAGCAGCTGCGTTTGCACCATGTAGACGAAGTTGCCCCATGTGAGAAACATCAAAAAGACCAGCAGCATCACGAGTATGTAAATGCTCTTTCTTTACACCAAGCGGGTACTGGACTGGCATATCGTAGCCAGCGAAAGGAACCATCTTTGCGCCCTCTTCAACGTGAAGTGCATGCAGTGGTGTTGTTAGTAGGTCTTGATTAGCGTGTTCTTGAGTCATTTTATTCTCCATGAAGCGTTGCAGGCTGTCCAAAATCGAGTCTGCCGCTTATATCTCTATTTAGAGTCGCCTCTAACGATACTGGTTAACGTTAGAAACAGTAGATAGTAAAAAGTGATGTCCTTTACATAGGCTTATATCGTTGGCTCTATAAATTATGAATAACTGTACAGAACCCATACAACTCACTTTCTAAGAATTCACTTCAGTAAACTTCAATCAACATGAGTAAACCATGTTCACTATAATAAACAAGCCTGCGTCAGTTTTACACCCTTAACAATAGCCAAACAGCTCAAAATGTGACATTTAACAATTTAAAAACAATTGTTCGGTACATACAAAAACGCGATATTGATGATTTTCGCATCAATATCGCGTCTATTAGCTAACGTTCAAAACAAAAGCAAACGTTTGCATCCACTATAAGAAATTCAAAACTTGTTAGCTTATTTTGCAGTGACCTACAGTTATTTTGCAGTCACCCACAGAATGAGCGCATCTTCAGCACTCGTTGAAATCAGCATATGACCCATATTCGCATCGTAATACATGCTATCGCCTTCACTCATTGGCACGGGTTCGTAGAATTCTGAGTAGAACATCACATCACCCGAGATGATCATTAAGAACTCTTCACCATCGTGGCGCACCCAATCGTTATACTCTTCAAAAGTACGAGCTCTCACTCGACTCTTAAATGGCATCATCTTCTTATTAGAGAGCTCTGTGGCAAGCAATTCGTGTTCATAAGTGGGTGTTGGGTGTGGTTTACCTTGGCCTACCTTGGTTAAATCGCGACGTCCTGTGGCGACTTTTTTTCTTGGCGGCTCAAAGAGTTGCGGCATATCTATCTGCAAACCCATAGCCAATTTCTGCATCGCTTGAAAGGTCGGAGAGATCTGTTCATTCTCTATTTTACTGAGCGTAGAACGCGCCAAGCCTGTTCTTTGGCTTGCTTCTTCTAGCGTGATCCCAAGCTTACCGCGGATGTCTTTAATGCGCTGGCCAAGCCTAAGTGGTTCAATATTCTGGTCTAACGTTTCCTTCGCCAACGTTAGAGATGGGTACTCATCATAAATGTCTTCTGACATAGGTCCCTCACTAATTTTTTACTTCCTGTCTATTAATTTCATTGTTGCATAAAGCGCTTTGTTGATTAAAGAGCACACAGAGAAATAAAGCGTGCTCCCCGTAGCAAAACAAGAAAATCTGTTTCCTATTGGAAATTTTTGTTGAAAATTGATTTTAACGGAGCTATGTTATCGACTTGTTAGATGAAGAGATGCTACTTCGGCTTGCCGCAAATGATAGATTTAACATTTGTAAGAGCTGTTTTTTACCCGATTTTTTGGGAACCAATTCGTGCTGCATTGACCCTACAACGATCGCTTAGACGCTGTAAGAGTATATTTAATACGCAATCAACGTATGTCTGTACCTATATAGCGCAAACGATACCGATGCAGAAATCAACGTAAGACCTAATGGACTATAAAAACAATCACCATTAGCTTAATGAAAGGTCTCGACAATGAACGCTTACCAAAACCACAGCTTAGACAGTTTTTTCTCTACGAACCTATCAGGCACTGACGACGCCGTATTTGCTGGAATCCAAGCAGAGAACACTCGTCAAAACGAACAAATCGAACTTATTGCTTCTGAGAACATCGTTTCTAAAGCAGTAATGCAAGCTCAAGGCACTTGCCTAACCAACAAATACGCAGAAGGCTATCCAGGCCGTCGCTACTACGGTGGTTGTGAGCACGTAGATACCGTTGAAGCTATCGCAATTGAACGTGCTAAACAGCTGTTCAAATGTGAGTACGTAAACGTGCAGCCTCACTCTGGCGCTCAAGCAAACGGTGCAGTAAAACTTGCCCTACTTCAACCCGGCGACACAATCCTTGGTATGTCTTTAGATGCTGGTGGTCACCTCACACACGGTGCACGTCCTGCAATGTCTGGTAAGTGGTTCAACGCAGTTCAATATGGCGTAGACCGCGACACACTTGAAATCGATTACGAAGCAGTTCGCGCATTAGCTGTCGAAAGCCAACCTAAAATGATTATTGCAGGTGGTAGTGCTATCCCACGCGTTATTGATTTCGCTAAGTTCCGCGAAATTGCTGACGAAGTTGGCGCTATCCTAATGGTCGATATGGCACACATCGCGGGTCTTATCGCGACAGGTGCTCACCCTAGCCCACTACCACACGCACACGTTGTTACCACAACAACGCACAAAACACTTCGTGGCCCACGCGGCGGTATGATTCTGACGAACCACGAAGACATCAACAAAAAGATCAACTCTGCAGTGTTCCCAGGCCTTCAAGGCGGCCCACTAATGCACGTTATCGCGGCTAAAGCAGTGGCGTTTGGCGAAGCTCTTGGCCCTGAATTTAATACTTATATTGATTCAGTGATCGACAACGCAAAAGTTCTTGCTGAAGTGTTGCAAACTCGCGGTTGTGACATTGTGACTGGCGGTACAGACACACATCTAATGCTGGTTGACCTTCGCCCTAAAGGCTTGAAAGGTAACGTAACTGAAGAAGCATTAGAGCGTGCAGGGATCACATGTAACAAAAATGGCATACCATTCGATACAGAGAAGCCTATGATTACTTCTGGTATCCGTTTAGGCACGCCAGCTGGAACCAGTCGTGGTTTTGGCACTGAAGAATTCAAACTTATCGGTGAATGGATCGGCGATGTACTTGATGGCTTAGTTGAAAGCCCTGAAGGCAATGCTGAAGTTGAGCAACGTGTTCGCAAGCAAGTTAAAGAGCTTTGCAAACGCTTCCCTCTTTACCGTTAAACCAATTTTAAGATTTAAATTAAAACCTCATAAATTTTTGGAGAATAAGCAATGGACAATACACTAAAGTTTGCAGACAGCCACGAGTGGGTAAAAGACAACGGTGACGGTACTGTAACTATTGGTATTTCTGAGCACGCTCAAGAGCTACTAGGTGACGTTGTGTTTGTTGACCTGCCAGACACTGAAGACGAAATTGAAGCTGGCGAAAGCTTCTCTCTGGTTGAATCAGTAAAAGCAGCTTCTGATATCTACGCACCAATCTCTGGCGAAATTGTAGAAATCAACGAAGAATTAGAAGATAGCCCAGAGCTAATCAACGAAGAACCTTATGAAGGTGGTTGGATTGTTAAAGTGAAGATGTCTGATGCGTCTGAACTAAACAACCTTAAAGATGCGGAAGAATACCTAAGCTCTGTAGAAGAAGACTAATAGGTAACCTCATTACGATAAAGCTGCTCTTTGGAGCAGCTTAATTTTAGGGGCTAGCTCACGGCTCCAGAGAGAAAGTAGAACATATCATGACTGAATTACTTCAAAGCCAATTACTGAAAGACTTGGGTACGCAAAACGAGTTTGTTGCTCGTCATAACGGCCCTAATAAAGCAGACCAGCAAAAAATGCTTGAAGCGATCAACGCGACTAGCCTAGACGCACTGATCGACGAAACGGTTCCTGCACAAATCCGTCTTGAAAAACCAATGACACTTGCTGCGCCACTGAGCGAAATGGACATGCTGACCTCTCTTAAAGAGATCGCTAACCTAAACCAAGTGAAACGTACCTTCATTGGCCAAGGCTACTACAACACATTCACTCCAAACGTTATTTTACGTAACGTTCTAGAGAACCCAGGCTGGTACACAGCTTACACCCCATACCAACCAGAGATCTCTCAAGGTCGCCTTGAAGCTCTACTCAATTACCAACAAATGGTAATGGACCTAACAGGTATGGAAATCGCGAACGCATCCCTTCTTGATGAAGCGACAGCGGCTGGCGAAGCAATGACATTGTGTAAGCGTGCTGGTAAAAGCAAGAGCAAAGTATTCTTCGTTGCCGACGATGTTCATCCTCAAACACTAGAAGTTGTTAAAACTCGTGCTGAGTACATCGGTTTTGAAGTAATGGTTGGTGCTCTTGAAACACTTCCAGAGCAAGACGTATTTGGTGCGCTTCTTCAATACCCTAGTACAACGGGTGAAGTTCGTGACCTAACAGACATCATTGCGAAAGCTCAAGCAAACAAAACACTGGTAACGGTTGCTACTGACCTACTTGCTTCTGCTCTACTTAAGCCAGCTGGCGAAATGGGCGCAGACGTAGTCATCGGTTCGGCTCAGCGTTTCGGTGTTCCTATGGGATACGGCGGTCCACACGCTGCATTCATGGGTACTCGTGAAAAGCATAAGCGTACAATGCCAGGTCGTGTAATCGGAGTTTCTATCGATACTCACGGTAACCAAGCGCTACGTATGGCAATGCAAACTCGTGAGCAACACATCCGCCGCGAGAAAGCGACATCAAATATTTGTACAGCTCAAGCACTTCTAGCAAACATGGCGTCTTTCTACGCAGTTTACCACGGTGCAGAAGGCCTACGTACAATTGCTCGTCGTACACACCACATGACAGCTATCCTAGCGGCTGGCCTGACTAAATCGGGTTACGAGCTAACGAACAACAGCTTCTTCGATACCATCACGATCAACTCTGAAGAGAAGACAGATGCACTGTACGCGAAAGCGCAAGCAGCAGACATCAACCTTCGTCGACTTGTAGGTAAGATTGGTATCAGCCTAGATGAAACAACAACAATCGACGACGTGAACGCACTGTTCGCAATCTTCGACGTTAAAGAAGACGTTCAAGCACTCTCTTCTGACATTGCATCAAACGAATTTGCAGCAATTCCAGAAAACTGCCGTCGTGAATCAGAGTTCCTAACTCACCCAGTATTCAACACGCACCACAGCGAAACGCAAATGATGCGTTACCTAAAACAGCTTGAGAACAAAGACTTCTCACTAACGCACGGCATGATCCCACTGGGCAGCTGTACAATGAAGCTGAACGCTGCTGCTGAGATGATCCCAGTAACATGGCCTGAGTTTGGTTCAATTCACCCATTCGCACCTCTAGAGCAAGCAGCGGGCTACACAGCGCTAGCGAAAGATCTTAAAGAGAAGCTATGTGAAATTACCGGTTACGACGATTTCTCACTACAGCCTAACTCTGGTGCATCTGGTGAGTACGCAGGTCTAATCGCGATTCAACGCTACCACGCAAGCCGCGGTGAAGCTCACCGTAATGTTTGTCTGATTCCAAGCTCTGCGCACGGTACTAACCCTGCAACAGCATCTATGGTTTCAATGAAAGTAGTGGTTGTTAAGTGTGATGAAGATGGCAACATCGACATGACAGACCTAGCAGCGAAAATCGAGAAGCACAAAGAAAACCTATCAAGCATCATGATCACTTACCCTTCTACGCACGGCGTATACGAAGAGCAAGTGAAAGAAGTGTGTGAACAAGTACACGCAGCGGGCGGTCAGGTTTACCTAGACGGCGCGAACATGAACGCTCAAGTCGGTCTAACTTCACCTGGTTTTATCGGTTCAGACGTATCTCACTTGAACCTACACAAAACATTCTGTATCCCACACGGTGGTGGCGGTCCGGGTATGGGTCCTATCGGTGTTAAATCGCACCTAGCACCTTTCCTACCAGGTCACATCGAAAACGGTGTACAAGGTTCTGACTACGCGGTATCAGCAGCAGATTTAGGTAGTGCTTCAATCTTACCTATCTCTTGGGCTTACATCGCGATGATGGGCGAACCTGGCCTAACAGACGCAACGAAAGTAGCGATTCTGAACGCGAACTACGTGATGGAAAAACTACGTCCTCACTACCCTGTTCTTTACCGTGGCACTAACGGCCGCGTAGCGCACGAATGTATTATCGATATTCGTCCCCTTAAAGAAGACACAGGCATCAGCGAAGAAGATATTGCTAAGCGTCTAATGGACTTTGGTTTCCACGCGCCTACTATGTCTTTCCCAGTTGCTGGCACACTAATGGTAGAGCCAACTGAATCAGAAGATTTAGAAGAGCTAGACCGTTTCTGTGAAGCGATGATCGCAATCCGTCATGAAATGGCAGCAGTGAAAGCAGGTGAATGGCCACTAGACAACAACCCTCTAGTGAACGCACCGCACACACAAGTTGACCTTTCAGGCGCAGAATGGGATCGCCCTTACTCTCGCGAACTGGCTTGCTTCCCATCGAAAGCAACCAAGAACTCGAAGTACTGGCCAACTGTTAACCGTGTAGACAACGTATACGGTGACCGTAACCTAATCTGTTCTTGCCCAAGCATCGACAACTACGAAGACTAATTTTTGTAGATTTTAGATAAAAAAAAGCGAACCACTTGGTTCGCTTTTTTGTTTTTGTAGTTATTTGGTTGCTAGTGCAATTTACTTCATAAAGTGACTTCGGACTTGTTTAACACTCGGGATTTAACGTTGGCTAGGCAACGCTCAATCATTATTTGTTATACGCGAATTGGATTAGTTTCGTGATAATTTAGACTTGGTTAGTAATATGAATTGTTCAGGGTCTATGTACCCTTTAAATATTGGAGGTTCTGTTGTGTATCCCCCCATCCAACGATCGGGACCAGTTTCTGGGTATTCCATACGTGACCCCATTCTTATTGAAAAATGTATATGGGCATTTACACCAATGCCAAAATCCTCTGAAGGGTCAGCTATATAACCAAGTAAATCCCCTTTTTTAATTGCCCCTTTTGAGACTAACCAGCTTTTTAATGACAGATGACCGTACAATGAATAAAGGTTTTCTTTTGGGTGATCAATAATCACAACGCCAGGGTAACCGTTCATATAACCAGAATAACTTACAACACCATCAGCAATAGCGTATACAGGCTCTCCAACTTCAGCAAAATAGTCTATAGCAGCATGATATAAATGAGGAAATCGAGAAGCAGTATTAAATGAGGAAAAACCCTGTAATTCTGAACGTGAATCCAGAGGAAATCTATATGGCTCTTTTAAATTTTCAGCAATCCCCTCTAATATCGGACGGACAAGATTAAGTTCTTCATCAACCAGCCGCTGTTTCGTGTCCATGAGTACTTTTGAACCTAAAAATACTAAAGGCAAAATAGTAAGGGTAATGATTACAATAACTTTCTTTGATATTTCCATCGATTTCCCTTCCATTGACATCGAAGCGTATACGCTGCATTAAGTTGTGAGCGGCGCTTGGCTATACTTTGAGCAAAGCGAAAACGCCAAGCGTTGCGAATCACTCTCAAATGCTTGTTATACGTCTGTGCGTTAAAAATCACAGCGCTTTTCAATTGATGGTATGTGTTTACTTCTAGACCTTCTATCAAGAACCAAATACTTACCATGGTTAATAAGGACTTCATATTGAATGTTCTTGCGGCCGCCACCAAGGTGTTTTTCTGGCCAACTCGGCCAAGACTTATATACGCGACCTGTGAACTTCAGCACGCCCCTATCAGCAAGTGGCTCCATATAAGAGCTAAAATCACGGTCTACAACAAAACCCAAAATTTCATTATCCAGCAAGAAGTCGTCACCCGCATTCTTTCCAATAATTTTCCATACCTGAGGCTCACTTGTTCCAAAATAATCGGTTGCCAATATAGAGAACGATTGAAAGCAGCCATTTTGTATTTCTTGTTTTCGGCTACAACTGTAAATTAAGAGAGTTATACATCCTAAAACACAAATCCATTTGTAAATCATATATCTATCATTCATTGGTTAGCGATGTATGACGCCCGCTTATGTGGTGAGCAACGCAATGCGGTGTACGGCAACTAGCATCGCGTTAAGCAGTGGGTAAACGTTGACCACCAAACCTAAACCATCGTGCCGTAAACACTAAATTCAAAGCAATCCGAAAATGCCAAGCGTTGGGAATCCGTCTTAAACGTCGTTTTGTTAAAACTACGCTTTCCTAATTGGTTGACATATAAACCACAAAAAACAACACGCAAACGTTAATCCTGCGGCATTTAACTCGTTAAGTCCGAATTGATTGACGAAAAGGGAACTACCCGAAGCTGCAACAAAAAAGGTAGCATAATAATAGACCTTGAAGAGCTTTAACTCATGACAACACTTTTTGCATTTTATTAGTTTGCCAGGGATGAATTTAAACTTATCCCTCACAGTCAAGGGCTCTGCGCAGTTTGGGCACTTGAACATATCCACTCCTAATTGGCATTGTAAAGCCAATAGGCTAAGAGCAACTAGTTTACTATGCAAAACAGTAAGAATTTACTTCGAGGGAGTTCAAAAATGCCACGTAGCTATATTTCCTAATTATGTCGCCTTTGAGCGTATGAAAGAACGACTCCACCTCCGCATTATCAGTACAATGACCTGGACGATTCATACTTGGGACAATTCCATTTTTTGATAATAAAGCTTGAACTTCATGTGCTCGATATTCAGAGCCTCTGTCGGTATGAAATAATAACCGCTCTTGTGGTTTTCGATTTCTAATGGCCATTCTCATCTAACTCATCGTTAGCTGTGTACTTTTCTTGCTACCAAGCGATGATTTTACGCGAGTAAAGACTGATAGCGACCGCAAGATACATCCAACGTTTACGTTGCTTTATATACGTTAGATCTCCAGACCATTGTTGATTAACTGCCGTTGGTTTTGGTGTGTCTTTTTTAATATTCTTAATCGATTGATAAAACCGATGTAGCTTGGCCATCCTTAGGTAAATCCGATAACTTCGCGCTCGTAGTCCTTGCTCTCTCATGATCCGAGCCACACGCTTGCGGTTAACCAAAACTCCTTGGCGCTTAAGCTCTGCATGAATCCTTGGACTACCGTAGGTCTCTCGACTCTGAGAAAACACTTTAATTATTAGCTTCTTCAAAGCCTGCTCTTCTTGATCGTAGCGGCTTGGCTCTCTACCAAGACATGCGTAGTAACCCGACTTAGAAACAGATAAAAAACGGCACATCAATACTATGGAATAACGTGTTTTGTAATGGGCTATGAATCGGAATTTTGTCGATTTTCTTGGGCAACGAATCGTTGCCACTTTTTTAGCAAGTCATTCTCGAGCTTAAGTTGTTCATTCTGACGTTCAAGCTCTGCAATTCGACTCGACTCCGTTTTCTGACTCGGGATCTGAGTCCTTTTCTTACGTTTATCTTCCATAATAACCCCTTCTCTATAGTCCTTTCGCCATTTAGAAAGCATATAAGGGTGGATATTTAATGATAGCGCCACGCTTTTAACTGTAGCTCCTTCTCGAAGCGAAAGTCGGACAGCAGTTACCTTAAATTCCGTAAGATATTGTTGAGCTTTTTTACCTGATTTATAAGCTGGCATAATCACCTCCAATTACAATTGAAGGTGTCCACTAGATCGGGTCAACTACAGAATCCCTCTTAAATTGCTTGTTGAACGAAGCCGCTACGCGGCAGAGTAAAACGAGTGCGAACCATACTCTTGTAACACCATCACCCTGATGGTCGTTCACAGGAGTAACCCCATGAAACCCGATGACTTAAAACGCTACAACACCCTTTATGAACAACACCTTACCAACCTTAAACTGCAAGGTAAACGCCCTGCGACTATTGATGCCTATTCTCGTGCGGTTCGTCGGATCACCGATCATTTCGATCGCGTTCCTGACACGTTAACCACGGCCGATCTCAAACAGTTCTTTGCGTCTCTTATCCAAACCCACTCGTGGAGCACCATTAAACTCGATCGTAATGGCTTGCAGTTTTTCTATCGCTACACGCACGATAAACAGTGGGAGTGGCTCAATATCGTGAAGCCGCCACAGGTAAAACGACTGCCTGACATACTCACACCGCAACAAGTCAGCTCGCTGATTAACCACACGCGACAAACCCGTTATCAAGTCTTCTTCTTAACTCTTTACAGCATGGGGTTACGTCTTGGTGAAGGGCTCAACCTTACGGTTCACGATATCGACAGCCAAACGATGCGGGTTCACATACGCGAAGGAAAAGGCGGGAAAGACCGAATGGTGCCGCTTCCGCAGCGAACGCTTAAGGCACTCCGCACGCACTGGCTTACCCATAAGCATCCTTGCTACTTATTTCCTGGACTTGGTACATGTCACGACACCCCCATGGACCGTGGCGGAATTCAAAAAACGATGAAACTTGTACTTAAAGAGTGTGGTATCAAAAAGCATGCGAGTCCTCATTCACTCAGACATTGCTTCGCAACGCACTTACTTGAGCAAGGAGTCGACCTGCGTTCACTGCAATCACTGCTCGGTCATGCAAGCCTCAACACCACGGCACGATACACCCGAATGACTCAGATAAAGCAGCGTGATGCGGCAATGGCCATCAACCAATTAACGGATGATCTAGACTTAACATGGAGCATAAAATGAGTACTTTCATTGAACTGCTTCGCCAGCATCATCGTGCGCTTAAGCATCACTATCATGCGCAGATAAATGGCGATATGCATCGAGCTGATTGATATGATTGCTATCGCAACCTTATCTTAGCTTCGCTCGCTTTGAGAAAAGCCTCAAAGCGATGTGCCCTTCAAGTTCAATAGTACAATTTACTTAATAAAGTGGCTTCGGGCTTGTTCAACACTCGGGATTTAGTGTTGGTTGCGCAACACCTTAATCCTTATTTGTTAAACGCAGCCAAAAAACAATGCAGGGCTGATATTATATTTAGATGAAATAGCTTGAATATGCTCTTTTGTTAGTTTGCGAGAACCGTTAAGGATCATTGAAACCAAACTTTTACCACCAATTACATCTTTTAGGTCATCAGCTTTAAGTTGATACTGATCCATTAATACACGCAGTGTTGCCACTCCATCATCTAAATTCTCAATACGGGAATTAAACTCTGCAAATTCATCTGCACGGTCTTCCCAACGCTCAATAGATACTTCCAAAACCTCAATTAATGGTTTGTAAATATCGTATTCTTCAATAAGATCTTCCATTAACTCCAAGGCTTCAGCATATTCTTCTTCTGTTGAAATATGACCAACAAAACTAGCCATTGAAAATAGTTGTAATGCTGTTGATTTAACTTGATTAAAATTTTTCATTTCGACTCCTTTACGTATTTGGCACATAACTTGTCATATTCTGCATGAGGAACAATATGCTTAACAAACATTCTATTATCTCGAAATTCGATAAAGGTCATTAAACGTAAATTATTCCCACCGATATCAAGAACATACCATTTATCTTTATACTTAAAGTTATCTAAGCTTGGGTAAACATTTTTCATATCCAGTGGATTTGAAAAGTTATTATTTTTTAATGATTTATATAGTGCATCAATTGCCCCAGCATCATTCGGATATTTTTTCGCTGCATCACTAAATGGTTTTCTTGATATTACGTGCATAAACACCTCTAAGTTCACTATATGTGAATATAGCACCTACAAACCAAGTTCACAAGCTGTGAATTTACAAAGAAGCGTTTAGACATAATGACCCCCACGAAAGGTGCTAGCCTCCAATATCGTGGGTTAGCTTAAAACCATAGCCATAATTAGTGTGTCAAACAACTAAATTTTGGAGGCTAGCATGAATAAAGATAGCATAATTTTCATTGGCTTAGATATGCATAAGTCATTTATTCAAATCGCTGTGTTATAAGAACATCGTGAGGCAAATCCACAACACCTTGGCTGTATTAAATCGAATAAGTCCGCATTGATTAAATTGACCAAACAGCTGCAATCCAAGTATCCAAAAGCCACTCTGCACTTTGTCTATGAAACAGGACCATGTGGTTACTGGACTTATCGCTTAATGACGAGCCCTGGACTCGTTCCAACAGAAAACTCCAGTGGAGGTAAAACTCGTCGTGGCAGCTTAACAAAGTGTGGCGAGCAAGAGTGCTAGAGGCCATTAATCAACACCCAACGTTGTGGCTGCCGAGTGGTATTCCCAAACAATGGGTGGTCGATTGTAGACAAGTGGGATACGGTCAGGCTGCGTTGAGCTATTTGGCTCGCTATCTCTATCGCGGTGTGCTGCCTGATGAAGACATCATCAGTATCACAGATGATACGGTCACCTTCCGCTATAAAGAGAGCCAGACCAATGCATGGCGAACGCGCACCTTGCCCATTCTGAAGTTTTTGCTGCTCATTTTGCAGCACGTGCTGCCCAAAGGGTTGCAGAGAGTACGAGACTACGGATTTTTACGTGGTCAGGCGCACGCCTTAAGAGTTCGTATTCAGCTGTTGTTATTGAACTTGGTCTATATGATGCCGCCGCTAACGGCACCGATAAGGACCAAAGCAATACGAATATGCCCTTGCTGTGAGCATGAGATGGCGTGCGTTGGAGTGAGCCGACCCATGTAGCCGAAAGGCATCGAAAATAAGGATAATGGCATTGACGAAAACAAAGGAGATGTGACGACGAAAGAAACGAAAAACAGCTAACTGATTGATAAGAATGCTATCGCAACCTTACCTTGGCCTCGCTCGCCTTGAGCAAAGCCTCAAAGCGATGTGCCCTTCAAGTTCAATCGTACAATTTACTTACTAAAGTGGCTTCGGGCTTGTTCAACACTCGAGATTTAGTGTTGGCTGCGCAACACCTTAATCCATATTTGTTAGTTGAATTCTTCCACGGACCTACATTTAGGAAAAGACGAGCAACCCCAAAACTGTTTACCTTTATTTTCCCCACGCTTTGTTTCACGGACAACCATTTCAGAGCCGCAACGTGAACATTGCTTTAGATTTTCCTTTGAAGCGACCAACTCTCTAACGTGTTTCCTATGCTTTAGGTCAGTAACAACGCCTTTTTTGAGCTTAACTTCGGTTATCGCTTCGATAATTTGAACGTACTCAGTATCTGAAAATACAGGCTGTATATACTGCTTAATGTAATCCAAGCAACCTCGCGCGTAAGTAACATTATTAGGCATATCTGTCTTAAACGTACTATCACCGATAAAAACGATGACCGAATGCAACTTAGATGAATCAATACTCAATAATGACTCTAGGGTTTTGACGTGTTTATAATTTTGATGAAGAGGGTTCTGGAATTTAGACGTATGACGATAGATTTTTTGAGTCCATTGCTTTTGACTTTTTGAGCCAAAGATCCAACCTTTCATATTCTTAGTTTCAACAACGAAAATACCAAACTTAGAGACAACAACGTGATCAATTTGTGTTGTGCCTTCTTCTGTGGGTAAAGTTACATCTTTGATTAATGTGTAATCTGACGCAGGCAACTGCGACAACAATTTGTTTACTAAAAACTCTCCGAATACACCTTTAAACCACCGACTCTTGAATATCGAGACAACAAGTAGCAAAGGTACAACATACCAGACTTGAGCCAAAGCACCTGATAGTAATCCTAATATATCCACGAAACTTCCTTATTCAACTAACGCCCAATTAAGGTGTGAAGCACGCTACCACAATATTTGATTAGATCACCGTAAACACGGAACTAGACCCAAACCAAAAGTGCCAAGCGTGCTGAATCCCACTTTTATTGATAGTTGAACGAAGCCGCTACGCGGCAGAGTAAAACGAGTGCGAACCATACTCTTGTAACACCATCACCCTGATGGTCGTTGACAGGAGTAACTTATGAATCCCACCGACTTAAAACGCTACAACGCCCTTTATGAACAACACCTTACCAATCTAAAGCTGCAAGGTAAACGACCCGCAACCATTGATGCCTATTCTCGTGCGGTTCGTCGGATCACCGCACATTTTGATCGAGTCCCTGATACGTTAACCACCAATGACCTTAAACAGTTCTTCGCTTCTCTCATCCAAACCCACTCGTGGAGCACCATTAAACTCGATCGTAATGGCTTGCAGTTTTTCTATCGCTACACACTGGGTAAACAGTGGGAGTGGCTCAATATCGTGAAGCCGCCACAAGTGAAACGACTGCCCGACATACTCACACCGCAACAAGTCAGCTCACTGATTAACCACACGCGACAAGCCCGTTATCAAGTCTTCTTCTTAACTCTTTACAGCATGGGATTACGCCTTGGTGAAGGGCTCAATCTCACGGTTCACGATATCGACAGCCAAACGATGCGGGTTCACATACGCGAAGGAAAAGGCGGCAAAGACCGAATGGTGCCGCTTCCTCTGCGAACGCTTAAGGCACTCCGCACACACTGGCTCAGCCACAAGCACCCTCGCTTACTGTTTCCCGGGCTTGGAAAAGGTAACGACGCACCGATGGACAGAGGCGGTATTCAAAAAACCATGAAGCTTGTGCTCAAAGAGTGTGACATCCAAAAACACGCCAGCCCCCACTCTCTCAGACACTGCTTTGCAACGCACTTGCTTGAGCAAGGGCTTGACCTGCGTTCACTGCAAACGCTGCTGGGTCACGCAAGCCTTAATACCACAGCCCGTTACACCCGAATGACTGCGCTAAAACAACGCGATGCTGCGATGGCCATCAACCATTTAACTGACGCTCTAGACTTAACGGGGAGCATTACATGAGTACCTTTATTGAACTGCTTCGCCAACACCACTCTACGCTTAAGCGTCACTATCATGCGCAGCTCAATGGCGATATGCATCGGGCCATTGCGGCGATGCTCCGTTGCAAAACAGAGCAACAAGGTCGGTCACAGTGGTTTTGCAGCCACTGCCATCACGACGACCGATTACCGCTTTCTTGTGGTCACCGACACTGCCCTCAATGCCAACAACGCACCACTTCTGACTGGCTACAACGTCAGCAGCAAAAGCGGTTACCTGTTCACTATTTCATGGTGACCTTCACTTTGCCGTATCAACTAAGAGTCTTAGCAAGACATCAACCTAGAGCGACATATAACGGTATGTTTAAGGTGGCATCGGGGGTTTTAAAGGACTTTGCGAAAAGACAGATGCAAGGTGAACTTGGGTTTACAGCCGTGCTGCATACCCACAGCCGACAACGAAACTTGCATCCACACCTGCACATTATTGTGGCGGCAGGCCAATACGACCCATCAAGGCGAACGTAGCACAAAGGCAACAAGCATTACCTTTTTAACGCGTTTGCTTTGGCCAAAGTCTGGCGAGCAAGAATGCTAGAGGCCATTAATCAGCATCCAACGTTGTGGCTGCCGAGTGGCATACCCAAGCAATGGGTGGTCGATTGTAGGCAGGTTGGTTATGGTCAGGCTGCACTGAGTTATTTAGCTCGCTATCTCTATCGTGGTGTGTTGCCTGATGAAGACATCATCCATATCACCGATGATACGGTCACGTTCCGCTATAAAGAGAGCCAAACCAATACATGGCGAACGCGCACTTTGCCCATCCTTAAGTTCTTGCTGCTCATTTTGCAGCACGTGCTCCCCAAAGGGTTACAGCGAGTAAGAGACTACGGATTTTTACGTGGTCAAGCACACGCCTTAAGAGTTCGTATTCAGCTGTTGCTGTTGAACCTACTCTATATGATGCCGCCAGTGACAGCACCGATAAGGAGCAAAGCGATACGAGTATGCCCTTGCTGTGCACATGAAATGGCATGTGTTGGAGTAAGCCGACCCACCTAGCCGAAAGGCATTGGATAATAAGGAGAATGGCATTGACGAAAACAGAGGAGATGTGACAACGAAAGAAACGAAAAACAGCTAACTGGTTGATAAGATTGCTATCGCAACCTTATCTTGACCTCGCTCGCCTTGAGAAAAGCCTCAAAGCGATGTGCCCTTCAAGTTCAATCGTACAATTTACTTAATAAAGTGGCTTCGGGCTTGTTCAACACTTGGGATTTAGTGTTGGCTACGCAACACCTTAATCCTTATTTGTTATAACTCTGAACTCACACCTAGTTCAGCTCATAGCTTACAAAGTTATTCCAGTCATCAATTGCTTCTTCAGCAGCGTTTGAGTGCTTACGTACTGCATCATTTTGTTCTTCAACAAAATCATTGATACATTCTTTATAACGTCGAACATCCTCATTGAAGTTATCTACTTCGTACTGATGATTAAACTGATAAGGTTTGTATGGTTTTGAACACGAATGGCTAGGTTGAAACATATCGGCAAATACTGAGCTACTTGTTAAAGAAAACAAAGCAACCGCGACCAATATATATTTCTGTTTTAAAAATGAACTCATAAATCCCCCTAGAATAATTAAGGGATTATACAGAGTAAAGACCCATAATAATATTAAATTGAACGAGAGTTATAACGCCCTGTTAAGGTGTGAGTAACGCTATACTGAAGCTCCCGCATACCACCTTAAACACTAAACGCAACGCATAGTAAAAATGCCACGCGTTGCGAATCACTCTTAAACAGTTTGTTGAACGAAGCCGCTGCGCGGCAGAGTAAAGCGAGTGCAAGCCATACTCTTGTAACACCATCACCCTGATGGTCGTTGACAGGAGTAACTTATGAATGCCACCGACTTAGAACGCTACAACGCCCTTTATGAACAACACCTTACCAACCTAAAGCTGCAAGGTAAACGACCCGCGACCATTGATGCCTATTCTCGTGCGGTTCGTCGGATCACCGCACATTTTGATCGAGTCCCTGATACGTTAACCACCAATGACCTTAAACAGTTCTTCGCTTCTCTCATCCAAACCCACTCGTGGAGCACCATTAAACTCGATCGTAATGGCTTGCAGTTTTTCTATCGCTACACACTGGGTAAACAGTGGGAGTGGCTCAATATCGTGAAGCCGCCACAAGTGAAACGACTGCCCGACATACTCACACCGCAACAAGTCAGCTCACTGATTAACCACACGCGACAAGCCCGTTATCAAGTCTTCTTCTTAACTCTTTACAGCATGGGATTACGCCTTGGTGAAGGGCTCAATCTCACGGTTCACGATATCGACAGCCAAACGATGCGGGTTCACATACGCGAAGGAAAAGGCGGCAAAGACCGAATGGTGCCGCTTCCTCTGCGAACGCTTAAGGCACTCCGCACACACTGGCTCAGCCACAAGCACCCTCGCTTACTGTTTCCCGGGCTTGGAAAAGGTAACGACGCACCGATGGACAGAGGCGGTATTCAAAAAACCATGAAGCTTGTGCTCAAAGAGTGTGACATCCAAAAACACGCCAGCCCCCACTCTCTCAGACACTGCTTTGCAACGCACTTGCTTGAGCAAGGGCTTGACCTGCGTTCACTGCAAACGCTGCTGGGTCACGCAAGCCTTAATACCACAGCCCGTTACACCCGAATGACTGCGCTAAAACAACGCGATGCTGCGATGGCCATCAACCATTTAACTGACGCTCTAGACTTAACGGGGAGCATTACATGAGTACCTTTATTGAACTGCTTCGCCAACACCACTCTACGCTTAAGCGTCACTATCATGCGCAGCTCAATGGCGATATGCATCGGGCCATTGCGGCGATGCTCCGTTGCAAAACAGAGCAACAAGGTCGGTCACAGTGGTTTTGCAGCCACTGCCATCACGACGACCGATTACCGCTTTCTTGTGGTCACCGACACTGCCCTCAATGCCAACAACGCACCACTTCTGACTGGCTACAACGTCAGCAGCAAAAGCGGTTACCTGTTCACTATTTCATGGTGACCTTCACTTTGCCGTATCAACTAAGAGTCTTAGCAAGACATCAACCTAGAGCGACATATAACGGTATGTTTAAGGTGGCATCGGGGGTTTTAAAGGATTTTGCGAAAAGACAGATGCAAGGCGAGTTGGGCTTTACCGCTGTGCTGCATACCCACAGCCGACAGCGAAACTTGCACCCACACCTGCACATTATTGTGGCGGCAGGCCAATACGACCCATCAAGACAAACGTGGCACAAAGGCAACAAACGTTACCTTTTTAACGCATTTGCTTTAGCCAAAGTCTGGCGAGCAAGAATGCTAGAAGCAATTAATCAGCACCCAACGTTGTGGCTGCCGAGTGGCATTCCCAAACAATGGGTGGTCGATTGTAGGCAGGTTGGTTATGGTCAGGCTGCACTGAGCTATTTAGCTCGCTATCTCTATCGTGGTGTGTTGCCTGATGAAGACATCATCCATATCACCGATGATACGGTCACGTTCCGCTATAAAGAGAGCCAAACCAATACATGGCGAACGCGCACTTTGCCCATCCTTAAGTTCTTGCTGCTCATTTTGCAGCACGTGCTCCCCAAAGGGTTACAGCGAGTAAGAGACTACGGATTTTTACGTGGTCAAGCACACGCCTTAAGAGTTCGTATTCAGCTGTTGCTGTTGAACCTACTCTATATGATGCCGCCAGTGACAGCACCGATAAGGAGCAAAGCGATACGAGTATGCCCTTGCTGTGCACATGAAATGGCATGTGTTGGAGTAAGCCGACCCACCTAGCCGAAAGGCATTGGATAATAAGGAGAATGGCATTGACGAAAACAGAGGAGATGTGACAACGAAAGAAACGAAAAACAGCTAACTGGTTGATAAGATTGCTATCGCAACCTTATCTTGACCTCGCTCGCCTTGAGAAAAGCCTCAAAGCGATGTGCCCTTCAAGTTCAATCGTACAATTTACTTAATAAAGTGGCTTCGGGCTTGTTCAACACTTGGGATTTAGTGTTGGCTACGCAACACCTTAATCCTTATTAGTTATGGTGATTGTCTTGCACCTAACTGAAATGAGCAATATAACAACAATTACTTTAAACTTGCTTGGATGATTAGCAATTCAATGTCTTCGGCAGAATTATTTAATAAGCCATGAGTACCAAAACGTTTATTCACAATCATATCGCCAGCAATAACTCGTTTAGTTTCACCCTCAATAATCATTGAGCCTTCACCTTTGAGGATTATATACATTTCTTCATCATCTTCGTGAGAATGCTCCCCCATTGAACTACCTGGCGGCATAATGACACGAATAGCAAAGTCCCAAGCACCATCAAAATCTTTACGTCTAAAGGCACGGTAAATATCAATAGAGCCAACACCATCATGGCTATTGTTATCAACTTCTTTATCACAGTTGTAGAAATTACGAATCATTGCTATCCCTTTCTATTCTTGTCCAATTAATAATATTTCTTACCGCTAAGAGGTTAAATTAAAAACAGTTTACGCTCTACCAAAACCACACAGAAAATGTCACAAAAATTACCATAACGCCTGCATAACACGTTTGCTACGATACAGACTTAACTGAATTTTACTGCCTTAACCACTGAAACTAAAGGCAAACTGACAACGCCGAGTGTAGCAAATCGTGTTGATGCATTTGTTGAACGAAGCCGCTGCGCGGCAGAGTAAAGCGAGTGCAAGCCATACTCTTGTAACACCATCACCCTGATGGTCGTTGACAGGAGTAACTTATGAATGCCACCGACTTAGAACGCTACAACGCCCTTTATGAACAACACCTTACCAACCTAAAGCTGCAAGGTAAACGACCCGCGACCATTGATGCCTATTCTCGTGCGGTTCGTCGGATCACCGCACATTTTGATCGAGTCCCTGATACGTTAACCACCAATGACCTTAAACAGTTCTTCGCTTCTCTCATCCAAACCCACTCGTGGAGCACCATTAAACTCGATCGTAATGGCTTGCAGTTTTTCTATCGCTACACACTGGGTAAACAGTGGGAGTGGCTCAATATCGTGAAGCCGCCACAAGTGAAACGACTGCCCGACATACTCACACCGCAACAAGTCAGCTCACTGATTAACCACACGCGACAAGCCCGTTATCAAGTCTTCTTCTTAACTCTTTACAGCATGGGATTACGCCTTGGTGAAGGGCTCAATCTCACGGTTCACGATATCGACAGCCAAACGATGCGGGTTCACATACGCGAAGGAAAAGGCGGCAAAGACCGAATGGTGCCGCTTCCTCTGCGAACGCTTAAGGCACTCCGCACACACTGGCTCAGCCACAAGCACCCTCGCTTACTGTTTCCCGGGCTTGGAAAAGGTAACGACGCACCGATGGACAGAGGCGGTATTCAAAAAACCATGAAGCTTGTGCTCAAAGAGTGTGACATCCAAAAACACGCCAGCCCCCACTCTCTCAGACACTGCTTTGCAACGCACTTGCTTGAGCAAGGGCTTGACCTGCGTTCACTGCAAACGCTGCTGGGTCACGCAAGCCTTAATACCACAGCCCGTTACACCCGAATGACTGCGCTAAAACAACGCGATGCTGCGATGGCCATCAACCATTTAACTGACGCTCTAGACTTAACGGGGAGCATTACATGAGTACCTTTATTGAACTGCTTCGCCAACACCACTCTACGCTTAAGCGTCACTATCATGCGCAGCTCAATGGCGATATGCATCGGGCCATTGCGGCGATGCTCCGTTGCAAAACAGAGCAACAAGGTCGGTCACAGTGGTTTTGCAGCCACTGCCATCACGACGACCGATTACCGCTTTCTTGTGGTCACCGACACTGCCCTCAATGCCAACAACGCACCACTTCTGACTGGCTACAACGTCAGCAGCAAAAGCGGTTACCTGTTCACTATTTCATGGTGACCTTCACTTTGCCGTATCAACTAAGAGTCTTAGCAAGACATCAACCTAGAGCGACATATAACGGTATGTTTAAGGTGGCATCGGGGGTTTTAAAGGATTTTGCGAAAAGACAGATGCAAGGCGAGTTGGGCTTTACCGCTGTGCTGCATACCCACAGCCGACAGCGAAACTTGCACCCACACCTGCACATTATTGTGGCGGCAGGCCAATACGACCCATCAAGACAAACGTGGCACAAAGGCAACAAACGTTACCTTTTTAACGCATTTGCTTTAGCCAAAGTCTGGCGAGCAAGAATGCTAGAAGCAATTAATCAGCACCCAACGTTGTGGCTGCCGAGTGGCATTCCCAAACAATGGGTGGTCGATTGTAGGCAGGTTGGTTATGGTCAGGCTGCACTGAGCTATTTAGCTCGCTATCTCTATCGTGGTGTGTTGCCTGATGAAGACATCATCCATATCACCGATGATACGGTCACGTTCCGCTATAAAGAGAGCCAAACCAATACATGGCGAACGCGCACTTTGCCCATCCTTAAGTTCTTGCTGCTCATTTTGCAGCACGTGCTCCCCAAAGGGTTACAGCGAGTAAGAGACTACGGATTTTTACGTGGTCAAGCACACGCCTTAAGAGTTCGTATTCAGCTGTTGCTGTTGAACCTACTCTATATGATGCCGCCAGTGACAGCACCGATAAGGAGCAAAGCGATACGAGTATGCCCTTGCTGTGCACATGAAATGGCATGTGTTGGAGTAAGCCGACCCACCTAGCCGAAAGGCATTGGATAATAAGGAGAATGGCATTGACGAAAACAGAGGAGATGTGACAACGAAAGAAACGAAAAACAGCTAACTGGTTGATAAGATTGCTATCGCAACCTTATCTTGACCTCGCTCGCCTTGAGAAAAGCCTCAAAGCGATGTGCCCTTCAAGTTCAATCGTACAATTTACTTAATAAAGTGGCTTCGGGCTTGTTCAACACTTGGGATTTAGTGTTGGCTACGCAACACCTTAATCCTTATTAGTTAAATTCATTTTTCTAGCGTACCGTAGACCCTTTCATACGATTCAACTAAGTCCAAAGTGGTTTGCCTTAGGACGAAAAAACAATTTGTGAAATCCGAAATATTGTTGCTGCGCCCATTTAAGACTATCGCGACGGTCGGATCAGCGAAGTTGTCAAAAAAATTTGAGTTGAAATGTTTGTAAAATGCAACTTGCATATCTTGGTCAAGAAAGTCGAGATATGCTGACAATGAACTCTGCAAGTGTAACGCCTTTGGAGGAAAGTCATTAAACAGATAAAAGTGAAGGTCACGCTCGTGTACAACACCATTTCCGTCAATATATCGCGTACCTTTAACTTTGGTAACAAACGTTTTGTTGTTCAAGTAACCTGATAACTCATCTTCGGAGGGAAAAGTGGTGAACTTTTCATGAGGTTGCTCAGCTAAGACTCGAAACATTAAAACAGTTTGGTTTCTAACTGAACCAACAATCTTCTTCGCTATTTCTTTCGATTTGTTAATTCTATCTGCTTCAAGTTTAACCGATGTCATTATATAAAAAATATACCCAGCAACGACCGACATAGATAAGTTACTGATAATATCTGCAAGCTCTGCACCTCCAGGAAAGAGCTCTGTGACATCAAAAAACACAACATCCAACAAAATTACGACTGCAAGCGCTATAAAGGCAAGTAAGCTTACTAGCATATTTTGCTTTAGCGCATACCAAAATGCTTGAGATACCACGATATTCCTCTATGAATTTAACGCCTGCATAACACGTTTACTACTATGCAATTATACTTAATATTGACGCCTTAAAACGAGAAACACCCGACAACCTGAGATGCCGAGTGTAGTAAATCGTGTTGATGCATTTGTTAGCTGCTAATACTAACTAATTTTGGACTCTAGAGTAGAAACTAACCACTCATCGATCGATGAGGATAATTGTTCTTCGGTATTAAATATAATTATTTGTGATGAAGATAGATCAAATGTAATATCATCGACAGATCTAGAAATTAAGATAACATCTTTTCCAAGGGCGTGTGCTATACCTAGTTCATAAAATACATTAGGGTTACGCCCACCAATATTAGCAACTACAAATTTAGATGCTAACATCTCCTTTATTATATGTGAGAGTAAATTACTTTGTACCTTAACATCATTCCCCTTCGAACAGACATATTTATGCTTTCTAAAAGCATTTTCAACCCACTCAAAATCTTCGTTAAAATCAGGGTTTAAAGGTGTTAATACGAACACTGACTTGTCTTTAATTGACATATTCTTGTCAGCACCAATTCTTTCTAAGAAATCAGTACCTGCAATACTAGATTTAGTATTACCCTCTATAATAAGTTTATTTGCGCTGTTAAATCGTTCTTCTGTGGAAGAGATTTTTTTGTTTAACTTATAAATTTCACTTTCTAAGTCAAGTCTATACTTGTCGCTTTCATACGATTTCATCTTTATATAACTATGAAATGCATTTTTAAATAGAAAATAAAAAATCAAAGCCACAGCAATGATTGGTATAGATGTAATAAAACTTGTCACCAATATCTCATAGGAATCAATCATTGACTTAGCTCCTCAACTTTCGATGTTAACTCTTTTACGATAACTGTATCTGCTTTTTTTTCGTATGCTTGCATTACTGATATAGACACTACAAGCATTAAAATTGATGCAATTAAAGAAAAAATAAAGTACGCATGTACTTTTCCATTTAAACAAGAATCTAAACCGTCGATATCTAAATGGTTATAAAAACCAATAGATACCATAAGTGCGATAATACAGAATACGAATATTGCATTAAATCCAAATGATTCATTTGGATTTAATATTAAAGAAGCTAAAATAAACGTACACGACGTTAACTTAATTTCTATTGGCAATGTCATTAATAATTTATAAAAATTTAATGAAACCGCTTTTCTACACCAACACCACTTAACCATGAAGCTAGCTGCAAGCAGGCATACAGGAAAGAGCCAACTGCCATTTGCGAGAACAGATTGAGAAAGGCTTGAAATACCACCTTTTATTACTTCTGATGAAATCATAATCAATACATAATAAATACAAACAGTTAGTATCATACCATTATTATTTTTTAACTAAAAGATATTAGTAGCAGCTAACGCCTGCATAACACGTTTGCTACTATGCAGATTAAGCCCAAATTTACCACTTAACACGGTAAACTCAAAGAAACCTAGAATGCCGAATGTAGCAAATCGTGTTGATGCATTTGTTATATTTTTTTTGCTCGTAAAACTAACGTTGGCAATAAATTATCAGCTATTACATTATTTATCATATGTTTACTGTGTGGGTAGACTTGTATTATAGATCTCAATTCTTCAAGCGTAATTATTGAACTCCCAATGATATAATCAACATCAGCAATATCTTTTGCCTCTTTACCCAAATGTTTCAACGTATCTCCACAATCAGAACATATTGTGTGTCTCGTACTTTGCCCTCCTTCGTGGAACATTTCTTTAGACACATAGTAATTAAATGACCATTCACCTTTATTCGATTTTCTTACACATTGAAATTTTGAGCGCCCACAACCTTCACAAAACCAGTTTAAACTAGCCTCATTCCAATTTTGCCCCCTAACCGCAGCAAGATGTGCAACTTGCCCTTCAGTCGGTGGATTTAAATATTTAAATTCTCTATTCCTGCGCCATGAATCTGAATTTCCAGAAAATTTATTTGTTGAGTATAGTACTTGTTCATGAGGGAGGACTCCCATTTTATTAATACCCCAAACTTTCATCTTATTCTCAGCACAAGACTCGATATATCTCGATGTTTGTTCCGATGGTTGATACCAATGGGTGTTTGTTGCCGCTAGACTCGCTATTTCTGATACTAATCTCTGGCGAGCTTTAAACATAGGTTCACATTGCTGCCAAGCTAACATAGCCTTTTCTTTATTTATAATATGTTTCTTATTTGGCACAACGTGAATAAATGATGATATTTCATTTGGTGAAAATGAAAATTCCTTCGGTAAACACAATTCCTTTTTTGCATCTCCATCAGATGAATTACAGTCAGAACAAATAACAGTTCGATCATAAGCAGTAAGTGCAAAAGCTGTTCTTTTAATAAATCTCTCTGCCATTCTATCTGCAACGACAGTTTCCATTGATTCAGATATCTCAGTAAACTTCTGTTCAACATAATCAGACATATGGTCATGATGTTCATGTAAATGCCCAGTCAGGTAATTATGTTTATTTAACCTTACTAATTTTTCTTTATTACGCTTACAACAAGGACAAGTCCAATCATGTCCTGTCATAACCCACCATCTATTTAGATCAAGACCTCGAGCACTAAATTTTTCAACTAATATCCTGCTTCTATAAGAATATTCACTATCTAGGCCGAAAAGGTCACTATGCGATAAATACTCGTAAAGTTCCTCTTTACTATCAAATAACAAACTCATACTCCCTTAAAAAATATAACAGTTCTTAGACAGAAAAATTCTGCATTTAAATATAGAATTTTTCTATCTAGTTTCTTATGCCATCAATTGTACTAAATTTAGTTCATCCATAACAGTGACTTATGATGTGTACATTGAAATTCAACAAGCAAATATAGAAACTTTCTATCTAGCATGATTCACATTAAAATCATCAGGTTATGTACATAGAAACAGTATCTAACACCATGCAAATCTAGCGTTCTTCCAGAGCAAATTAGCCCCTATAAATCCAATGCTTGACCCTATACGGTAAGGTGTTTATATTGTCGCCCGCCCAACGGGGCACATCCTAAAATGCACACCGGCCATCCTGCCATCATTCGTGTATTTATATTGATGTTGTGAACTTCCATGCTAACGAAACTTCGTCCTTTTACTCGTGAATCGGGTGCGCTTATGCATCTTTCGGTTCCTATCATTTTGACTCAAATAGCGACCCAAGCGATGGGATTTGTCGATACGACAATGGCTGGCCAAGTAAGCCCTGCCGATCTCGCCGCTATTGCACTGGGTACTAGCCTTTGGATTCCTGTGTTGCTGCTACTTCGTGGCGTGATTATGGCGCTAACGCCTGTAGTCGCTTACCACCGCGGCGCACGTGACTTTCAAAGTATCTCTATTGAGTTCTTCCAAATGGTTTGGTTGGCATTAATTGCTAGCGTCTTGCTCATCGCTTACTTAGTGAGTGCGAAACCGATCTTAGAGTGGATTGGGGTTGCCTCTGAGATCATTCCAATTGGTAGCGACTATGCGTTTGCCCTAGCCTTCGGTGTGCCGGGTATTGCCCTGTTTTACACCTTGAATGGCTTTTGTGAGGGTATGAACAACACCAAAGTACCGATGATCATTTCGGTGGTTGGTTTGTTGGTGAATATTCCGGTCAACTACGTGCTTATCTACGGCAAGTTTGGCTTCCCTGAAATGGGCGCTGTAGGCTGTGGCTGGGCGACTAGCTTAGTGTATTGGCTAATGTCGGGAATGCTGTATTCCTACATTAAAGGTCATCACCACTACAAGACCATCATCAACTTTTCAGATGCAAAGCCAAAAGCAAAAGAGATGCTTCACCTTCTAAGATTAGGTTTACCTATCGGCATGAACATCGCGGTGTGCGGCAGTATCTTTGCGGTTATCGCGTTGATGATTGGTCGTATTGGTGCAGAGAACGTGGCAGCCGCGCAAATTGCACTTAACATTTCGAGCCTGACTTACGTGATTCCGATGAGTATCTCGTTTGGTATTACGATTCGTGTTGGTCACGCTTTGGGTGAGAAAGACGAACTAGGCGCAATTGAGCGCAGTAAAGTCGGTATCCTAGTGGCAGCGTTCATATCGTTGCTTTCGGTTGCGGTGTTCCTGTTATTCCCTGAGTGGATCATTAGGCTCTACACTACCGACCCTGCAATAAGTGCGACAGCAGCGGTATTGTTGACCTTTACTGCTATGTATCAATTCAGTGATGCTCTGCAAACCTCTGCTAACGGCGCACTGCGTGGCTATAAAGATACTAAGATCCCGATGATGTTAGCCATCGCTTCATACTGGGGCTTGGCACTGCCACTGGGCATGGTGCTCGGGCTAACAGACCACATTGTTCCAGCAATGGGTGAAGAAGGCTTTTGTATTGGTATTCTAACGGGCTTGAGCGTTTCAGCGACGCTGATGTTAATTCGCTTACGATACGTGATTAAGAAGCGCGATTTACTGCCTTCAATTAACGCAGTAATTCGATAATACTGGACTTGTAAGCCAATACCACACCGGAAAGTAAATACAAAAAAGCGCGTTACTGCCACTAGGCAATAACGCGCTTTTTCTTTTTAAATTGGACTGTATTTATCTGTTTATCGCCAAATATGAACCAGCCGCAATCATTATTCCACCAGCACTTTGATTTAGTCGTTTATGTGCGCGTGGCGTTTTAAGTAAACTCGCCATTCTGCCAGCCCCCATCGCAATCAGCATTAAACCGGACATCAGAGCAACCGCCGCTAAAACAGAAACCAAGACGATATCTTGTGAACGTAAAACCGTCAGGTCAATGAACGTCGGCAAGAATGAAATATAGAACAGAATCACTTTCGGGTTTGAGGCTGAAATCAAAAAGCCTTGCGCGAAACTAGCGAGTTCTGATTTCTGACTTTGTTTGGCAGCGAGCTCCGCTGAACCTTGCACTTCAGGTAGGCTCTTAAACATCTTGTAGCCCAAGTAAATCAGATAAGCAGCACCAAGGTAACGAATCACCTCAAAAGCAAACGACCAGTTCTCAGCAATCGTCGCTAGGCCAAAACAGGCAAGCGCAAGATAAATAAGGTCACTGCAAATCATACCTAACGATAGCGTGATGCACTTTCGCCAACCATTAACCATGCCTCGAGCTAAAATGGCAAATACGCCAGGCCCCGGAGTAATACCAAATATAAACATGGCAATAAAGAATGTAATCGCACCTTCTAGTGACATTAGACTGTCCTTATCTATAACCGAACATAATTGATCATGAACGTATCATGGAGTTTCGATTCGGGTAAAGAACATTTTTGACTAAGCGCGTTTAACACAACTCATGTTTTGAATAAGTGTGACACGTAATTTCCCCACCAGCCCCACCAGCCCCAAACATAAACTTAAACTTGAACTTGAACCAGTCACCAAAGTGTTTTTCGTTAAGACACAAAAAAGGCGAACCTAGAGGCTCGCCTTCGAAAACAATGATAGAAAATCAACGTGACAAGATTAGTTAGCGATTGGAGACAGTAACTCTGGGTTTACGACTATATTTCTTACACCGTGGGCGTGGTCTTCGTTAAAGTCATTACCTTCACACCAGCTACCCACTGTCGCGATATTTACTTTCGCGACTTGTGGTCTAACGCTCCATGTTACTTGGAAAGGTGAACCTTTCTCATTGTAACCAGGACCCGTTGTAGAACCTGCATATTGAATCGCTGAACCCGTATTTTGTGGAATGTTGGTTGCTTGGTGCAAACCATCCACTTTAGAGTGCTTAGTCAATGCTTCGAAATCGAGTGCTTTGTCATCATTTACTAATACATAAACTTGGGTTTCTACACGCAGTTGCGGGTTGGTAATTGCATCGTTAAAACAAGCGCCCAGTGTTTCACCCGGTTCAACTTGCGCCGTTGAATAAACATAGTGAACTTCAATGGTGTCGCCGGAATGCAAAGAGCCATGATCGCTCGGACAAACCTTGCCCTCAAATGGTTTCAGCTCAGCTGAACTCAACTTACCAGTGTACTTAAAGCCACTTTGGAAGCCCTTTCCATCACCATTACCAGCGTATTGGGTAAACTCACCACCTTTGTGCTCAGCGTTTTTATGGAAGTGAATATTACATAAATTCATGGCTGTTGAATCTGGTGCATCCGAAAACAGTCTGGTATTTGTTCCTTTCAATGAACCCAAATCTCGTGGGGCTTGCGGGCCAAAACCTTGCCCTTGGGTATTTTCAGAAAGCTTCGCTCTTTGTTTTGCGATAACACCATCTGAGACAGCTTCATGGATTACGTCAGATGCATTTGCTTGAGCAGATAACATCACCATCGCGACGCTTAAAAACACACTCTTGTTGTTCATATTTCTTCCCTAGAATATTGATAATAAAACCTAAACACCGGATGTAGCGGCAAATATATTACTATGCTCACAAGTGAGTATAAGAGTTGTCTTTGTAAGATTAGATTTCATTGCTTACTTTGGGATGAGTATTAGAACCCTCGATGTATAGAACAAGTCAAACACAGTAAATACGGCTACTCCCTTCCAGAACGAGTAATTTCCTACTTTGTTAACTGTCCCCTGACTCAGCGGCTTGATAAGCGATCAATGCATATAAAATGCAACAACGACAAGGTTTGTAAGATCAAAAAGGCGAACCACTTGGCTCGCCTTCACGTCTCATTCTATCTATTAGATTGGTGTTCTTGGTTAACGGTTTAACCATTACCGGTGGCAAATATCCCAAACGTCATGACGTTTAATGCATCTGTCACGCCCTCTAGTGATTTAATCACGGTCTTAGTCGGTTGGTTATGACGAATAAAATAGCTTCCGATGCCTTTTTCACCGCTACTGTTAGCATCGCTTTCAGTTGTTTCCGTCGCTGCTATTTGAGAGGGTTCCACAGATTCTGGCTCTGCATTGGCGCGAGTTATCATGTCTTTATTTGAATCAAGGTTTGAGTTTGATTCATGATCAGTTATTGGTTGATGATTAACGAACGATTCATGGGAAGGTTCAACGTTGGTCTCAGCACTTGTATCAATTGCGACATCGATATTACTCTCTTCTTCCAAGCTTTTCGACATTGCGTCTTCGTTGCTCAATGTATTGTCGTCTAGCTGATTATTACTCGTTGAAGAGCAAGCGGTTAAAAAAAACAGGCTAACGATGAATGTGAGTAAGTGTCTCACCATAATGATAAATATGACTTCAATAAAACATTGTTCGATTGTAGTTTATTTGAATTCCCATATCCAGTGCCAGAGATTAAGGATTAAGGATTAAGGATTAAGGCGATCGTAAGCGGAAGCAATTTAAGACTCAAATCTAGTAATTTGAAATCTCAATCAAGTTACCGTCAGGGTCTCGAATATAAATAGATTGAATCTTTCCCATCGCACCTGTTCTAGCTATTGGGCCTTCCTCTATTACAACGCCTTGGCTCTCAACGAGCTCAATAACTTCAACGAGAGGCGTGTTAGATATAAAACATAGATCCGCACCGCCGACTTGCACACATCTAGCCTTTGGTTCGAACTCATTACCGAATTGGTGAAGGTTTATCTTTTGATTGCCGAACGACAACGCCAAGCGGCCTTCACCGAATTGGATGGGTTTCATGCCTAACACGCGCTGATAAAAATCCACCGTCACGGTTAAGTCTTTAACGGTTAATACCAAATGATCCAACTGACTGATTTCCATCATTACCTTCCTGTAACTAAAAGTGATAAGGGCTTATTGGCGGTGGCTAGGGCGTGTTGATGAACAATGTCATTCGACAACCCACATAACTCATAACAGCAATGTAGGTTGGAATTACTGAACTTAGCCTTCGCGCTTACTGAGCGTGTAGGAAACTAAACTATCATCACCTACCTTAAACACCCATATATTCTCGCCTTCGATGAAGTGAAATTCATCGGTCGATTTCGTCGGCTTTAGCGTCGCAATGAATTCCGATAACGCAGGTTCATTGATGATGAAACTCCCTTCTGACGTATTACTATCAAGATCGTTGCTGACTTTAATATTCAAAGTGGATTCAGGCAGAATATCGGGTAACCAGCCTCTGTCGAACAAGCGCTCTTCTTTGGCTTTTTCATACGTCGAATATTCACTGCTTACCACATCTGAACAACCAGACAACAAGACCAAAGCTGGAAGTAGCAAAGGGAGTAAAACGTTAATTTTCATTCAATTACCATGACTTTAATATAGGTTTTGAGACCGAGCTTAGCTACACAAGTCTCAAAAATCATTCATAAAAATGATTTTATAAATCAATTGCAATTTCCATTCAAATCAATTGACTTTATTTACATCCAAGCCAGTAATTAGTGGCTAAATTCCTTAGTATTGTAAACTTTTTATAATCAAGTAATTGCCCTTTCATATACTCGATGTTTGGCCTGTTGAAAGTATCGCTATCGGCCAAATAATACGGGGGATCTACACCCGGGAATAGAGCTTAGGATTAGCGCGTTATAGGCGCGTACACAGGCCGATGATTCGGTCACACATGGCTTGATTGACTGAAAAGTGCGTATTCAAAAACGCCAATTGCGCGAGTGCCGATTCCGCCGTTCTGTCATAGCCTTGTGTGAACGTTGGCAATAACTTAGCAAATTGAGGGAAACGCGCCTCTAGCCTTCTGTCCGACATAAATTCATCAACGAATTCTGGCTCAGACGTTTCAGTTTGATCGACAAGATCGATTAGACGATCAAGCGCGTAAGATTGAACAAAGCGAGAGCCAGAAAGCTTCTCACCGCGATTATATCGGCTCATGCCCACATAAAGATTGGTTAACGCCTCGCCGATGATCCACTCTTGAGAATTCGCTTCAGCGACACCTTTTTCAAGTGGCGCACAGCACTGAGTATCAAAGTCGGCTTCCTGCCAAACAATGCGACCTTCAGCAAATGGAATATGCGCTAATTCGTGTGGTTCGAATACCGCAAACTCACAGAATATTCCATCGGCATAAAGTACTTTGTAGCCATCGATGGTGTTCCTTACGGCATAGTCGATTGGAAGAATGTCGCACTTATTATCTGAAATCGGGCCAATGCAAGCTGTCTAAGAAGTATTGTTTGTGCCCTTCTTGGACTATCGCAAAGAAATCAACGTCGGAATATCGATCCAATCGCTCCGTTTCAATGCCAACAGAACCTAACCCCAATAAGGCATGCGCCTTACCAGAAGCTTTCAAAGATTCCCCAATGGCATCTAAACGCTGTAAGAGTTTTTCTGGTGTGTTTGGAGTTAGTGTATTTGGCTGTAGCGTTTCTACTTGTTTATCAGATTGAATCGTTTTATCTGCTTGCATCACTCTATCCCTATCAAATTGAATGCCACTCAACCTAACTGATAGTTAGAACACCTATGAAGCCTAATTTATAAAATCTGTGTTTGAGATAACGATCTGCGTAACTTATTGCTTCGTTTCAACTCATCAATCATCCGTCTTTCTATCCAATTTACACCGATGACTTAGCTAAATACGCTGCCATTTCTTGCTCTGGCACCATGCCTCCGCCAGTCGCCCATACAAGATGTGTGGCATTGGCTAGTACCGACTCATCAATATCTAGACGAGCAAGGTATTCTCTATTCTGTTCAACATGAATCACACCCGGCATACCCGCGAGTGCTGAAGGCTCCAATTGAATACCCTCCACTTGGTTCAGTTCACCTAACAATTGATACATACGTTCGTCGGTTAACGTGTAATAGCCGTCGAGTAAACGTTCCATAGCTCGACCAACAAAACCAGAAGCACGGCCAACTGCAAGCCCGTCTGCTGCGGTTAGATTATCAATACCGAGATCTTGGACTGCGATTTCGTCATGCAAGCCGGTATGGACACCCAACAACATACAAGGCGAATGGGTCGGCTCAGCAAAAATACAGTGTACATGGTCACCAAAAGCCACCTTCAAGCCAAATGCCACACCACCGGGGCCGCCACCGACTCCACATGGCAAGTAAACGAATAGTGGATGGTCTTCATCGACCAGAATCTGCTGCTGTTCAAACTGTTGCTTTAGTCTTTGCCCCGCCACCGAGTAGCCAAGGAACAGGGTTTGTGAGTTTTCATCATCAATGAAAAAGCATCGTGAATCTTGTTCTGCTTCTTTGCGACCTTGTTCTACTGCAACGCCATAATCTTGCTCGTATTCGACCACATTGACACCATGCTCACGCAGTTTGTTTTTCTTCCACGCTCTCGCATCAGCAGACATGTGAACCGACACTGTAAAGCCTAACTTGGCACTCATGATGCCAATCGACATGCCTAAGTTACCCGTGGACCCTACCGCAATACTGTATTGTTTAAAGAAGTCACGAAATTCAGGTTCGAGTAACTTACTGTAGTCATCGCTCTCACACAGTAACCCAGCTTCAATGGCAAGCTTCTCGGCATGCGTTAGTACTTCATAAATACCACCACGGGCTTTGATTGAACCTGAAATCGGCAAGTGACTGTCTTTTTTCATCATCAAACGCCCTTTGATAGGCTGCTGATAATGCGCTTGCAATACTGATTTCATCGCTGGAATTTCAATAAGCTCAGACTCAATAATGCCATTGGTCACTTGTGTTTCAGGGAATGCCTTCGCCAGATAAGGGGCAAACCTTTGTAATCGCAAGCTTGCATCTTGAATGTCTTGTTCGCTTAACCCCACATAAGGTAAACCTTGCTCCAACGTCGTGATGTTTGGGTTAAACCAACTCACTTCTTCTAGCGCTATAAGTTGTTTTAACAACGGGAAATCGTTGGTAAGCTTGTCTATATTTAATTCACTTTTGGCGTTCAATTCAGTCATGGGTGACCTTCTCTGGTATAGCGCCATCATCTCTGGTACACAGCAATCTACGCTCTTACAAACATTTGGTTTTGAGCCTATTAAAACGGTATTCATTTAATTATTCAATGACCTGTAATTAACTAGGCTTACTTTGCTCGATACGTCTTACGACTTAATTGCTGACCACTGTCTTGATGTATTCACTAGGCGATAAACCAAATTTTCCTTTAAAGCGCTGACTAAAACGTCCTTCCGATTGATAACCGCAAGACTGGGCCAACATCGCCACATTCTGCTGTCCGTTTTGCATCAGATAAAGCGCGTGACTCAACCGAACTTCAGCCAACACCTCTCGATATTGCATACCTTCCAGTTTGAGCTTTCGGATAAGCGTGGCGCGACTCATCGCAAAGCGCTCTGCTACCGACTCTAACGGATGTTTCTCGTCCGGTGAATGCGAAAGGTAGTGGCTAAGTTTCTGGCTAAACGAAACGTTTGAGCTAATAAACAATCGATGCAACACGCCCTTCTCGGCTAATTGCTGATACAAACCCTGCAACCAAAATTGTTGGGTTTGTTCACTCATGCTCTGACGATCAAACGAAAACAACGCATTGAGCGAATCTTGCAAACCTCGATCTGCCTCTAAAGTGGGTAAATCCAGTTCATTTGCTCGATCCTCACTCAGAGCGAGCATTGCTTGCGTCGGTTGGAAATGAAAACTGAATACACGCGAAAGGAAACGCCCTTTGTGGGGCATGTTCTCAAAACTCAATGACGCTGATGCCTCACACAACAGCAGCTCAGAATGTGAGAGTTCTGCCGCTGAGTCTTTCCAAAACAGGCGCTTACTGCCTGAAATGATCTGAATAATACTAGGGGATAGAATCCTCACATTACGCAGTTTTTGTAACTGCTCTGCACGAAAGATCGTCACTTGATATTGATTCATCTCATCCCCTTATTTGCTTATTTGCTTATTTGCTTATTTGCTTATTATGTACGTGTATAAGCTTTTAACGAACATAAATTATTAACGTACATAAGCTATTAACGTGTATAAGTTGCCGTCAGTTTCGCTTTGTCTAAAGCCATGCTGTTCAACGTGAATCCAACCACTGCCGACGGCGTGTTTTCGTCTAGGTTAAGTTTGTCCGTTGGTAATGCCCAAACCGTGAATTGATAACGGTGCATACCATCTTTTTCTGGAGGACAAGCGCCACCGAAACCTACCGTTCCATAATCTATGCGGCCTTCTTTGCCACCCACTTTAGAGATATTGACACCGCGAGGTAGCTCGCTCACTGTTGCTGGAATATCAAACGCGACCCAGTGCCAAAAACCACTTTCTGTCGGAGCATCTGGATCATAAGCCGTGATTGCAAAGCTTTTGGTTCCTGCTGGAGCATCTTTCCACATCAATTGTGGTGATAGGTTACCGCCGTCACAGCCCCAACTTGAGTATTCAAAGGTCTTCGCCATTGGGTGACCTTCTTGAATATCGTTGCTGATTAATTCGAACGCTTGAGCAGAGCTTGCCGCCAAAATACTAATTGCTAATACTGATTTGATGATGAGTTTCATGATAGTTCCTCTTATTAGGTATGAGTCCAGTATAGTTCCCTCCATACGCCCAGCAATGACAATAAGTATACAATTATCTAATTTAACCCAAACAAATGATACTTACTGTATTTTTACTTTATTATTTAAAAGCATGACCCACTCGACAATTTGTTGTTAAAAGAACACTTGTTGACATTCAGGTTACAAATCGCGTCCAAAACTCTTTAGACTCTCCCCACGACTTTTAACGAGAATGATTGGATGCACAGGTTTACATTGGCTCTTTGCTTAACCTTTTGGCTCCCTACGCTAGCCAATGCCCAAAGTTTGCAAGACAAGTGGCAAACTCTGTATCAATTGAGCTGGCAATCGTCTCCTATCTCAGTTTCTCAGAAAGAGTTAACCCAATACCCGAAAGTACTTCTTCAGGAAAGCAGTCGTTACCCGGATTTCAACCAATTCAGTTGGGAAGACATCGCCGCACTCGCCTCGATACAAGATCACTGCCGAGCGATTGAAAATGCCAACCCTTCTTTGAACGATGCCATCGAATTCGAACTCGCTGTGTGTCAACAACAACCCTTGGATTCAATCTGGTTCACGGCACACTCAAAACGACACCCTGCTGGTGGTAGCTTCGCTGATCGTTATTTAGCCGCTTACCCAGATGTGACCGAGCAGATACGCCCATTTTTGAGTCTTACCAACCCTCAGCACCCTTTATATAGCAAGCTAGAAAACCTAAGTGCACAAGGCAGAGAAGCACTGCTCAGTGGATACCGAGCTTGGCAACAGGACGATGTGCTTTGGTTAAGTGGCGAGCAAGGTTGGAAAGCAATTCCATCGAAGGTTTGGAAGCCTATTGCCGAGCAACAAGAAGTGACCTTGTCAGCCGAAAGCTGTTCTTTTCGTTACAGCAACGTGTGCTTAAACGAGCCTAGCAACGACAACCTGATCATGAAAACGTTGATCTTTACATTGCTGTTTACATTGTTATCCGGGCTCGGCAGAGTCTTGTACCTAAGAACAAAACAACGAAAAGAGAGGCAGTTCGTTTTACAGCTTCTTACTCATGAACTGCGCACGCCAATTACTAGCCTTGGCTTAACCGTCGAAATGTTCAGAAACCGTTACGATGATTTTCCCGATGAGATCCAAGGGGCAGTTTGGCGTTTAATTTCAGACTATCAAAGGCTTTCTCAGCTCACCGAAAACAGCAAAGTGTATCTAAGTTCGGATCAGTCGGAGCCTTTGTTGAAGCAAAAGGCATCATTGGAAGAGTGGCTCGACCATGTCTGCGAAAAGCACAATATTACTTATCAGTGTGAAGCAAGAGATGTTGAACTTAACCTGCCTTATTACTGGCTGACTATCTGTCTTGATAACTTAATCAAGAATGCTAAGCAGCATGGACAAGGTAAGGTTTTAGTTAAAGTCATCCTCGCAGATAAACTGAGAATAGAAGTACAAGATGAGGGTCACTTTCCCTCTTTGATACAACGACTTATTTCAAGAACAACACGGTGCGCCAATCACAAACAAGATAATATGGGCATTGGCCTGACTATTGTCGAACACTTGATGAAACAAGCGAATGGCCGTCTCATCATTCTCCGTAATCCAACCCGATGTATTTTGGAAATCGCTTATGAACACCCTACTACTGATTGAAGACGACCAACTGCTTGGGCAAGGCCTCGTCAGCTTCTTTGAGTCCAATGGTTATCAATGCCTTTGGGTGCAAGATGCTCAGAGTGCCGGTAAGATGTGGTTACGAGCCGATCTCGTGGTGCTTGATCGCCAACTTGAAGACGGCGACAGCTTGCGACACTTGCCTAATTGGTTACTGATCAAAGCGCTACCTGTGATTGTATTGACCGCCAAAGTTGAAGTTCAACAACGTGTTGAAGGTTTAATGGCAGGTGCCAAGGATTACGTGACTAAGCCATTTTCGAACGATGAATTGCTTGCTAGAGTCATTACGCAGCTTCGGCCGTTAGGTGTTAGCCACTTAAATTACGCAAATATCCAAATCAACTTGTCGGAACGGATCGCTTATCTGGATGAAAATCCAATCACGTTGAAACCTAAAGAGTTTCAGCTATTGGTACTGTTTGTTCAGAACCAAAGTCGTGTGTTTCACCGAGATGAGTTGCTCAATAAAATTTGGGGGTATCAAGCCTTCCCAAGCACAAGAACCGTTGATAACCACATACTGCGTTTACGTCAAAAGCTTCCAACGCTGAAACTAGAAACGCATCGTGGGGTTGGTTATCGTTTGGCTGGGGAATCCCAATGAAAGTAAGCTCTCTAACAGCACTGTTCTGCACATTACCCTTTACATTGCCCTTTGCGTGTAATGCGGCTTGGTTTACTGACACGCCATTGCAACACACCTATCAATCACTGCTCGATGATCAACCGCAAGTGGCATGGCAAGAACTGCAAATCGCGCTTGATCAGGCAGAGCTTAATAGTCAGCTTTGGCTGCCCGTTAAACAAGAAATACTGAGTCGAACTCAATGTGGAAGCACTCTTGAACAAAATGCTACACCCAACAACCACATCCAAGTGAGCTTTATCAAGCGCCACGGTCTTTCATCACAAGGCTATCAGATTAAAGTGTCTGCAGAGCAGTTGAATGAAGCAGTAGAAGATCAAATACGAAGCATCTCTTTGATTTCACCAGAAGGAAAAGTGGTTATCGATGGACAACTCAATTCTGATGTCGAATATCAAGAGATTGAAACCAGTGAGATGTTCATCAAACCGGAATCGGGCGTTTATCAGTTAACGATAGATTCGAACAACTACCCTATTATTGTTGCTTTAGACGACAACAAGCGGTGGCTAACACTCGAAAGCAAACTCAACGACCCTCACATTGTGGTAACACCGCCTGAGATAATCGACAGCTGCCCAGACGCCAATGTCAGTTGGCAGTGGTTTGACGAAAACTACGATATGCTAGGTTTCAAGGTGCCAATCAAAACAACGCAAGCATCTCTTCCTACAGAAAGCCCAATCGGATCTGAAGCTAAACACTTGAGTGCATCGGTTGAAATGTTTGAATACCAAGGTGCGATTGAAATCCAATATGTACAGCGTGTCGCGATGCCTTTCTAAGTTAAGCTCGCATCTCACAGACATTCGTAACAAGCTGCAAAACCTGTAATAAGCTAATGGCGCTTCGAATAGAGACATATAGGTGACAAAACACCAACGCGATTTGGGTGTAATGACCGTACTTACCCTTTACGGAATCTAGATATGGTCAACGTTCGTCATCAACTTAATTTTACGTCTTTTGCTATTGCAGCTCTATTCACGACTTGTGCGCTCTCGGCAAACGCACAAGATAATCAAGTCACTCTTACCAACAAAAACCACGTCAGTAACAGTAACGCTAGTCACATAGTGTCGATTTCAACAAAAACATTAGCGATAGATTGGAATGGCTTAAGTGTTAATAGCACTGCTTTGACCGTTGATCGTCAACCTCAAAAAGTTACTCACCTAGTCATAGACTCAAAAACCAAGGCATCTTGGACACTCATGCCGAGTGGAATCAATGTTGAAGCTGAGTTGAAGGAACATAATCTTCTTGTCCAATTCACCTTACCTGAAAACACACAAGTAAAACGAAACCAACCCATTGAACTCGTTTGGTTTGACCTAGCAGAACAACAAACTCAGACTCTATTTCTGCCCTTTAGTGAGGGGATGCGCGTACCGACCAACAACAAGCAATGGGCCAATTACTTAGTCGACAACCATTCAGGAAGTAACACCACTCAAGACTTAAAAATGCCTTTTTGGACTGTACAGCAAAACGATCAATTCATCAGTTATCAGATGATTACCCCAACCAACAACCAATTGTTCTTTTCTGATGCATCGTCGGATACGTCCTCTGATGAGAAGACCAAGATTGATATGAGCGCTTCACACCAATTTACAACGCTGAATCAATCACAGCCTTTTACGGTTCGGATAACACTTGGAGACTCTTGGTTACATGGCGCCAAACACTATCGCGATTGGCGAATTGAAAATGGTCTCTCTGAATCGCTTGTCGAAAAGCAAAAGCGTAATCCAGATATAAATAAGCTAATCGGCGCAAGCCACGTCTACTTGTTTGGTAAAGACCCATTAAGCATCCAAGATGTGAGCGACTGGTGGGGATTAAACGCTTGGTATCTAGAGGACTATCAATTAAACATTTCAAGTGAAGCGAAGCGTGAGTTATCCCCTCTGTCTAAAGGCAAAGATTGGTTTAGCCAGTATCACAAACAACTGTTGTTGGACTCTATTAACCAGTCATTACAAAGCTTGTATCCTGTTGCAACGCCAACACTGTCTGATAACACCATAAAAGCTCAACACACCGCTGCTCAGAGCAAGAAAAGCTGGTTGATTAAGCATGCCTCTTCTTATCTCAATGCACCGGATACTTGGGGACAAGCCTTGTCATCAGGCATGGTCAACAATCTAAACAAAGCGGGCTTGAATAAGCTTTGGTTAGGTTTTGATAACTGGATGCCAGCATTCTATCAACCGAATGCAGTAGAACTGGCTAAACAATCTGGTTATCTGGTTGGAACCTATGACTCCTACAACACAGCCATTCCTGCGAAGCTCAATGACAACTGGCTAACCGCACAATTACCAAAGCCGATGCGTGAAAGTTGTGCGATTGAAATGGCGGATGGCAGCCTAAAAAAAGGGTTTCGAGGAAACGGTTTTTACTTGAACCCGAATTGCCATTTGGATTATGTAAAACAGCGCGCCGTAGACATCATGCGTTTTGGTCACTTCAATAGCCTGTTCCTAGATGTTGATGCGACTGCGATGGCGCGTGAGGACTACAGCGATAATAGCAGTGAGACGGATATGCTTTCTGCCTTCAATAACCGAATGCAGTGGTTAAGCGATCAACCAGACTTGGTGCTTGGTTCTGAAGATGGTAATAGCCTGACGACAAAAGGCATCGCTTTTGCACACGGCTTAGAAACAGTCGGCTTTGGTTGGTCAGACAAAGAGATGAAAGAAAACCGCAAGTCACCTTATTACTTGGGTCGTTGGTATCCAGACCATAAACCTGACTTTTTCTTCAAGTCCGCTAAGGTCAAAGACCCCTACAAGTCATTGCTGTTTTCACCTCAATACCGAATTCCACTATACCAAACCGTATTTCATGACGAAGTGATTAACACCCACCACTGGCATTCAGACAGCTTGAAATTCACCAATGTGAAAGCCTATCGTGATTTGACTGCCATGCTTTACAACACGCCAGCGATGGTTCACTTAACACGAGATGAAGCGCTATCGAGCTCAAGCCCAAGGCTTGAGGCATTGAAGCACTATCAAGATGGATTTGAGCCAATACATGAGCAGCTATGGGATAAACAATTAGTCGACTTCATATGGTTAGACAATAGCGGTAAGGTTCAACAAACCGTGTTTGATGATGGCAGTAAGATCATCGCGAATTTCTCTGAACAAGCGTTTCACCAAAACGGTGTCGATGTTGCGGCAACGTCTATCAAAGCCGTATTAAGTAATGGACAAATCGTAGAGTGGAAACCAGAGCTCAATTGATCGAACTCTTATTGTTTCGCTAGTGAGTTCTTCAGTTCTTTAGCTTTCTATTTCGGACTAAAGAACTGAATACTTGTGTCGCGACTTAAGAGTGGTTAGAAAAAAGCTACTCATGCTTGCGGCTTTGAAATGCCGTGAGTAGATAATCAATGAATACCTTTTTGCGCTTGGGCATCAGTTGTCTGTCAGCATACACCAAGCTTACTGAAACTTCCGGCATCTCATATTCTGGCAATAGGCGAACTAACCTACCCGTCTTAAAGTGCTCTCTACAAATAAACTCTGGTAATACCGCTAACCCAAGCCCATCCACACAAGCAGTAAGACACGCTGTAATCGTATTTACCCTCAACTGATAAGGTAAATCGATCAATACCGACTCGCCTCCCTCCAGCTGCAAATGCCACTTAGGTAAACGAGCGGCTTTATTGACCACTTCAATCAGACGAAATGGAGATTTTAAGTCTGAGGGTGTTTTGATTTCTCCAAACTGTTCTAGATATTCAGGGCTCGCCACAAGCGTTCTTTTTGAAGTCGTGAGATATCGAGAAACCAGACTCGAATCCACCAGCTCACCAATTTGCGCGTAAAGGTCGATCCCCTCAGCGATTATATCGACTTCGCGGTTGGTTAATTCTAAATTCATCGTCACATTCGGGTGTTCTTTTAAGAAACTGTGAATGTATTGCGCTAATACTTGGTGGCCTAATTCTACGGGGAGCACCACGTTTAAAGGGCCACGAATCAGGTCTTGATTTGCTGAAACTTCTAATTCTGCTTGGTTCATAATCTCTTGCATCTGCATGCTCGATTGGTAAAAACGCTCGCCCTCCGGTGTTAACACTAAACTTCGTGTCGAACGAGTGATCAATCTCACACCTAAATGCTGTTCCAACTCGTCCAGCTTTCGGCTGACAGTCGACTTGGTCATATTCAATGCTTCAGCTGCATGCGTAAAACTACCACAATCAACAACTTGCGTAAAAACAGTCACAGCATTTAAGTCCATCGTACTTCTCCCAAAACCAATTAGTCAGATTTTTGCAACAGTGTTTCCCTTTTTTCCTATCTTATCAATCAATCGAATTCATTTACAATTCGTTACATCTAAACAAAGACAAAATGAGAAAAAAGAAATGACAGAGAACAACAACGCTTCGCAACCAGTAAGCACAAAAAAACGTAAAAAAGCACCGCTTATTGCTACTGCGATCATGCTGTCATTGGGTTTAGCTGGCGCTGGATATTGGTACGGCTATGGCCAGTACTTTGAATCTACTGATAACGCCTACCTACAAGGCGACATTACCAATATTAGTCCTAAAGTAAGTGGCTATATCGTTAAGTCTTATGTGAGTGATAACCAATCGGTTAAAGAAGGTGATTTGTTGGTTCAAATCGATGACCGTGATTACCAGTCAGCACTCGCTCAGGCCAATGCCCATTTAAGCGTGGTGCAATCAGACGTAAAAAATCTAGTGGCACAACAAACATTACAACGTAGCAAAATTAACCAAGCAGAAAGCCGTGTCGATTCCGCACAAGCTGAATACGAACGTGCTATTCAGCAAGTGGTACGTTCTCGTAGCTTACTAAAACGTAACTACGCGTCTCAAGATGAAGTCGATAGCATGGCTGCACAACAAAAAGTCACTCAAGCAGATCTCGAAGAAGCAAAAGCAAACCTCGTTGCGACCAACGATCAATTAACCGTTATTGCTAGCGAGATAGAACAAGCAAACGCATCGGTGACTGAAGCTCAAGCGCAAAGAGATCAAGCTCAACTTAACCTTGATTACACCAAGGTCTACGCGCCAGCAGATGGTGTAATTGGCAAACGCAGCGTACGTGAAGGCTTGTTGATTCAAGCAGGCGCGCCATTGATGAGTTTGGTACCAAACAACCAAGTGTGGATCGAAGCTAACTTCAAAGAGACACAGCTAAGCGGCATTCATAAAGGTCAATCCGTAGAGGTGGAACTGGATGCCTTTCCGGGTCAACCACTTGAAGGCGTGGTAGACAGCTTCTCCCCTGCGACTGGCGCTAAGTTTGCGCTCCTACCACCAGAAAACGCGACCGGTAACTTCACTAAAATCGTTCAGCGTGTACCGGTGAAAATTACGATTCCAGATCAGCAAGAGTTGAAAGGTCGACTGCTTCCTGGTTTGTCTGTGGTAGCGACCATCGATAAACGAGGCTAGACCATGAGTAACGCTGGTGTTGTCACCCACACTAATGATGATGGCGAGGTTTCAAGACGTCATTGGATCGCCCTATTTGGCGGTTTGATTGGCGCGTTCATGGCGATTTTGGATATTCAGATCACCAACTCGTCTCTTAAAGATATTCAAGGTGCGCTATCTGCCACCTTAGATGAAAGCTCGTGGATCTCTACGTCTTATCTTGTCGCAGAGATGATCGCTATCCCACTCAGTGGTTGGCTTTCTAAAGCGCTCGGCAAACGCCGTTATATCACGTGGACGACGGCCATTTTCACCATTTCATCTTTGTTGTGTTCGTTCTCTTGGAACATGACCTCGATGATCGTATTCCGAGCTATGCAAGGCTTCAGTGGTGGCGCTTTAATCCCGCTTGCTTTCTCGTTAGTGATTCAGTTATTGCCTGTTAACAAACGTGCTGTGGGTATGGCACTGTTTGGCGTAACCGCGACCTTTGCTCCATCAATTGGCCCAACGTTTGGTGGCTGGTTGACCGAAAACTTCTCGTGGCACTATATTTTCTATATCAATATCCCACCCGCTCTGCTCGTGATCACCATGATCCGATATGGCTTGGATGATGAAAAGCTCGACCTTGGCACGCTGAAAAAAGCCGATTGGTTTGGTATCGCCACCATGGCGTTAGGATTGGGCTGTCTAGAAGTAGTGTTAGAAGAAGGTAACCGTGAAGAGTGGTTCAGTTCGAGCTTCATCATAGGCTTGAGTATCGTCTCGGCGGTCAGCTTGGTTTACTTCGTGATAAACGAACTGCAACACAAAAAGCCATTGGTTAACCTGCGCCTATTGCGGGATGGGCAGTTTGCGATGTCCTGTATCGCCTATTTGATTCTAGGGATGGCATTGCTTGGCTCTATCTATGTTCTGCCGATGTATCTCACTCAAATTCAGCAATATAACGCGATGGAAATTGGTGAAGTGCTAATGTGGATGGGTTTCCCACAGCTTCTGATATTCCCGATTGTGCCTAAGCTAACACAGATCATTAAGCCTAAGTACTTGGTGACCTTTGGCTTCGCAATGTTCGGTTTCAGTTGTTACGTGAATACGCACATGACGATTGATTTTGGCGGGCAACAGCTGATTTTATCTATGGTTCTGCGTGCTATTGGTAGTCCGTTTATCATGGTTCCGCTCTCTTTGGTTGCGATGAAGAACATCAGCAAGATGGATACGCCAGACGCATCAACGTTAACCAACGTGATGCGAAACTTAGGTGGTGCTTTCAGCATCGCGATTATCGCTACGCTGCTCGACAACAAAACGCGCGAGCATTTGGCGCATATCAAAGAATCGCTGCCTTCAGTTAGCCAATTGGGTTGGCAAACGCTCAAAGATCAACAAGCGTTCTTTATTCAATCAGGAAGTGATGCCGCAACGGCGATGCAACAAGCACAAGCTAGCCTACTTGGCACAATGCAACGTGACGCCGCTATCATGGCTTACAACGATGTGTTCTTAATGATGACGGCGTTCTTGGCTTTAGCTGCAGTATTGATTCTAAATATGCGTGATTAGCGCTAGAGTGTTGTTTAATAAAGCTTCAAGAAAAGAACAACATTTCGAATAAAAATCGAACAATTAAACTGAGAGGTAAGCTTATCGGCTTGCCTCTTTTTTATTTCTAAAACACGTATAACCCAACGAAAATCAGGTAAAAGTAACCTGCGTTTGAAGACTTTCATAAATGTTATCGAATACTCCTTAATTACCAATAGTTTATTGAGTGTTTGCCTGTGATATTGGCACCTTGACAATGTGCAACTTGACGCCTAAATTAAAAATAACATTTGGTATTGAGGAAAATGGATTTGACCTTACCACCTGACCTACGAGTTTTAATTGTCGACGACTCCAAGAGTGCAACTATTCTTATAAAGCAGCAACTCTCGAGCTTGGGCATTGCACATGATTGCATCTTTATTGCGACCGACTATCGACAAGCAATTAAAGCGGTCGAGACTCACTCTTTTCATGTACTCCTCATCGATTACCACCTAGAGCAATTCTTCACGGGCTTTGAACTATTAGGAATTCTGTATCGAAATAGGCTCATCGACCATACGGTTGCGACAATTTTACTCTCCGGGGATATGCGTCAAGAAACGGTATTAACTGCCCTGTCAGGCGAGGCACACCATTTCGTTTCTAAACCGATTCATACTCAGAGGTTAGGTAAAAAGATCCAAAGTGCTGTGTCCGTCTCGAAAAAGCTGACACAACTGAACGAGTTATATCCAATCACCAGTCAGGATAAATTGGCTCAAGCATTAGCAGTCTCGCCTAATGGCACTAGCGTTCAATTCGAAGCGACACTGATTGAACATTTAATTTCAGGTAAGAATTGGCAATTGCTCTCTAGCGTCATTAACAACTCGAAAACCAACATGCACCCGACAAAACTGGTTGCTGAAGCTCTGATTCTCGACAGTTTAGGCAAACAGGATCTAGCCATAGATAAGCTCCACAACTTTCTGATCGCGCAGCCACTCTCATTGAGCGTCATTGATTGCTTAAGCTGTATCTACGAAAAACATAAGATGCTGCTTCCTGCTCTGAAATTAGCGATTCGTGCATTTGAGATGACACCAAGTATCAGCCATCGTGCAATCAGGGCGATTGACTTGGCTGAGAACGCAGACAACACACGTATGATCATAAAGTTAGGTGAGATGTATGCTACCCATATTTCAGCTGCTGACATTGATGTCATTCACTCCATTTGTGCGCACTTTAATTCGTTAAAAGCGACTTATCAGCGCGAGACGCAACTAAAGTACAAACGTATTTTGCTTGAGCACGCCAACCAATTCACCGAGTTAGTAAACCTGAAACTTCCGGTAAAACAACAGCAGCAGGTTTTGGCCAGCCTTGCCCTGTTTCAGAGCAGTATCTTGCTCATCGAAAATAGCCCTCAGGTTGCCCACAAAAAAGTGATTAGAGCTTCAACGCTGTTAGCGAATAATTTCCACAGCCAACCAACTTACTTGCTCGCTCAACTATTACCACTGCTCGTCCATTTTGGGGAGTACTCTCTTTATCACTTAGCAGTGGAATGTCTAAAATCTCGTGGAGAAGCAGTAAACCACAAACTTGAGTCCAAAAATGTCGACCCTTCAACTTGTATAAACATTGAAAACTTTGGGTCAATACAGGAATTAAAAGACTATATTCACAGTTACCCATATTCAGTTGCCGCCAAACTTGACTATATATATGCCGTTCATAAAGCTCATATAGATGAAAAACTTAGCGACGACTATTTAAGAGAAATTTTACAGTTAGAACTTCCTCCAAAATGGAATCAATGGATTAGTGATTCATTAAGATCTGGTTTTTCGAGTAAGCCGCCTAGCCCATTTTCAACATACAGCCAACAGGAGTCTATATGCTAGATATCGATGCCTTAAATGCCTACTTAGATAATGACAGAGAAATAATCTTCGCTGTATTGTCTGTGTATCAAGAAGACCATGGCAATTCATTAGAAGAGATACAAGAACTGGTACAGCAACAAGATTGGGGCAAGCTTCATTTTATCGTACATACATTAAAAGGCATATTAGCCAGCTTCGGCGAAGAAACAGCTACAGCGGCCTTAGAAAGAGTCGAGCAAAACACATCCAATAAGCTAGCACCTCAAACGGACGACCTTTCGGTTATCTACAGCGAAGTAAAAATCATCAATCAGCAAATCGATGATGTGCTCAGCACTTATTAGTCGATAGAACTAAGAGTTACGTGGTGAAACTTAGTAGCCAAAGGAGTTGAGGTACTTGGAAACATTGAACCTCGACTCTTGTCATTTTCTCTCTCAATTTTATAGCTAATCCACACCTATAAATTCATGGTATTTATCTAGATAAACTCAAACATAGCAACACTTTATAGACCACCTACATACATGTCTTGAACGAAAAACCGACACAGTCGATGAGATGCAAAACAGTTAAATATTTGTAGAATTTTTTGTGACATAAACATACGAAATTGCATTTTATTTATTGGTAAAGAAGAAACTGTTACCTACACTTTAATGAAACCAAGCGTTATTCACCTGGTAACATAATAATAAAATAAATAAAACGTTCAGTCGGCTAGATAAGGACAAGGAAATGAACAATGACAGTTTTGCTGCGTTTCAGGGGCTCACGAATGAAACTCCCATTAAAGAATCATTTACTACTGCTACAGAACCTTACGCTCACTATCTAAAGGATATCGTGGGCATTGATCTGTTATCGCGTGAAGATGAATTGTATTACGCAAAGTTGAATCGTGCGGGTGACAAACATGCACGTGACATCATGATCGAATCGAATCTACGCCTCGTTGTAAAAATCGCAAAACGTTATCTAAAACGCAAAGGCAACAACTTCACACTGCTCGACCTTATCGAAGAAGGGAATATTGGCTTAATCAAGGCCATCGATAAGTACGATCCAGAACCCGGCTATCGTTTTTCCACTTATGCTGTGTGGTGGATTCGCGAAAATATTGAAGCGGCCTTAATGAATAAAGGTCGTACCGTTCGCTTACCTGCTCATGTGTGCAAAGAAATTAATAGCCTTGCATCAAAGAAGCTCGATGTAAGCAAAAAAATGCGTAAAGAAATCTCGATCTCAGAATTATCGAATAGCTCAGGTGTAAAAGCTAAACGTGTCGATCAACTGGTCGCGTTAAGCGGGTTTATTGATGTAACAACAACGGTTGGTATCAGCCACGCACCACTCGTATTGGATCAGTGCGAAAGTGAATACATCCCCGATCCTCAACAAGACTGTGAAGACCAATCATTTACACATGCGCTAGAGCAGATCATAAACACACTGCCACCTAAATTGCAGAAGGTTCTTATTCACCGTTTTGGTTTCTTCGACAACAAGGTGAAAACACTGTCTGAGGTTGGACAAATGTTGGATGTGAATGTCTCTAATGAGCGAGTTAGACAGATGCAGAAAGAAGCGGTCGAGAGGATTCAAAAACGACTGAAATTTGATGGTTGGGTCTAAATAGCTAAATAGACATTTAAAGAACAATCACAAGGGTGAGCCTCAAAAGCTTGCCCTTTTTGTTTGCCTGCTTTCTTAGCAAACTTGAGTCATCATAGCTCTCAAAACAAGCAATCATGTTCAGCGAACCCAGGCTGCGTTGAATCACCTTAACGAAGTGGCTCTTTCGCTGCGTAGAATGAGGTAACTAACATAGGTGGTTTCAAGGCAATCTTGCTCCCACAAAGATAGGATACGCTTAGTGGCAAAGTAATAGTCTTTGTTCCTCAATAACATGCCAACCGTGCGGCTGAGTTTCTCAAATCGAACTTGATCGCTTGCCGCAATGTAATCGTCATCACTTTGAATAATGGGAGCCAAACCATCAGTAAACCAATTATTTAGAATTTCTCGCATCTCCAATTCAGACTCAGGCACATCCACACTCGACAACTCACGATGTTGAGGTGGTGGTACGATGTATTTCGACGCTTGTGGCGAACTGACATATCGATACATGTCGCCCCTCCTTTTAATTAACTCTTCTAATAATTAAGGACATTTTTATCCATTCACAAGTTTTAGTTGCTAGCTTTTAAGGGCAGCTTATAAAGACAAGAAATGAACAATAAACGACAAATAAAAAAGCCACGCAAAGGCGACTCTGCATGGCTTTAACGAGGGCAACATTACGCTGCCCTGTCTGATTGTAAGTTCAAAGGAGAACTGAACTCGTTAGGTTAAATTGAGCTTTGGTCGAAGTCGTTGCCTTGATCAGTTCCAGTTTGAGAATCTGAATCGAAGCTTCCAGAGTCGTCCGTGAAGTCAACACCTTGATCTTGACCACCTGAACTTGTCCAGTCGCTGCCACCAGATTCCATACCCGCCATGTCCGGTTGCTGTTCTTGCGTAGAACCTTGCATGGTGTATTGATCATCGACCTCAACTTCAACAGAACCGCTAGCACCGTCTATTGAGCTACCCAATTCGTCGTAACCTTGGAATTGGATCTCGCTAGTACCTTCATAACCTTCTGGAAGTTCAACTGATACAGGCTGCTCTAGGTTGCCACTGATTGTGAAGCTACCATCACCGTTATCCAGTGCGTTGCTCACAGTAGCGCCTTCAGGTAAGCCAGACATATCAGCGTAATCAACCGATTCGTTACCACTCACCTCATCAGGAATCGAGATAGAGATGGTATCGCCCGGTGCCGCTGTTACATCTGCTGTGCTGTCTTCAGTTTCAGCATCTTGAGCTTGTTCATCAGCTTGTTGAGCCACTTCCACTTGTTGCTCTTCTGTTGCTTGAGCAGCTTGAACTTGTGGTTCATCACTTTGTACTGAATCATCTTCAACTTGGACACTTAAGCTGTGACTTGATACTTCACCGCCGTCGTTAACTTCAACATTCATCGCTAAGTTGCCGTCAAAGTCTTCATTTGGCCAGTAAGTCCACTCACCTTCGCCAGATTCAGCAAAGAAGCCAGCATCGTTCGCGTCTGCAACATCAACAACTTGTGCAGAATCACTCACACCCAACTCATCCACCAGCTGTGCATCCGTGATAGTTAGTGAACCATCATCAGCTAAGGTATAACCTTCGCTTGCCGCTGCTTCATCGCCACTTTGGATATCCACATTGAAGAAGCTTTCGATGCGATTTTCGCCATCGGTCGCTATAAACCCAACTTGAACATCGCCGGTGTAGTCTTCTGCAGGAGTGAATTGATAGTTACCTTGGTTATCGCTCTCAATTACGCCCTGACCTTCCATCAAGCTTACTGACTCAATGCTCAAACTATCGCCTTCTGCATCGCTTAGGTTCGCTAACATGTCTTCATCAGTGAACGACAAGGTGGCATCCGCTGCGATTTCCGTCGTTGTGATGCTGTTAACTTCTGGTGCTGCATTCTGTTGTGAGTCGCCTTCTTTCACGACTACGCCAGTTTGCTCATCATGAAGCACACCATCTTTATCAACTACGTACGCAATGTCTGCTTCGCCAGTGAAGCCTGGTGCTGGTGTGAACGTCCAAGTGCCATCGCCATTATCGACAATCTCACCTTGGCTGCGGTCAGCAAGATGAACCAGTTTCACTTCATCATCGCTGTCAGCATCCACATTCTCAGCCAAACCGATTAGGTCGTCCGCCGTTAGGATGATGGAATCACCCGCTACGGTTTCGAAATCACCAGAATCGATGCCATCTTCAAACGCTTCCGGCTCATCTCCGTAATCAACCGTTGTTGCACTTACAGTTACGAAGAACTCACCATGGAAGTCTTCAGGAGGCGTCATTTGAATGTTTGAGATATCCCAATCGAACAGGTCGATGTATTGACCCGGCTCGGTGATCATCACGGTATTCACACCATCTGTTACCTCGAATCCAACAGGGAAACCCGTCATCACCAAGTTACTCAAGGTCTCTGAGTCATCGACTAGGCCAACGTTCAGTCCTAAGTGACCGGTTTCATCCTCACCGAACACCAATGGACCGTCATGGTCAGTTGAAATAACCGCGCCATCTGCGACAGGACGTACGAACACAGGAACATCGAGAACGGTTTCAAACTCACCGTCACTCACGACAACTTGTAGGTCAGAAACACCCGCAAAGTCGCCTGTTGGTGTGAATGTCCACGTACCATCACCGTTGTCTGTTACTTCTCCGCCATCTTCACCGTCTGCGGTGATAATGCGAGAAACAACAAGGTCAACGGTATCAATGTCACCGAACAAGTTCATCAAGTCGCCAGCATCGAAGGTGAACGCGCCATCTTCGTCTGTGGTCATCATTGCGTTGCCGACATTGAATGGTGCGTCGTTAACCGGAATGACATCCACATTCAGCGACCCATCAACCACTTCTTCACCGTCAGTCGCTTGATAACCCAGTTCCACTAAGCCATTAAAGTCTTGAGTAGTCACTAAGTGATACATGCCGTCTGGTTGCTGAGTTAAGGTCGCGTTCGCTGGAGCTCGAACTGTGATGCTTTCAATGCTGATCTCGTCACCATCAAGGTCTGTTACTTGATCCGCGATGTAAGCTGGGTCAATCACCATGACCACATCTTCTTCGCCTTGCATCTCAATCATTGGCGCTTCAGGTGCATCATTCACTGGCGTAACATCGATGTTGCCGTCGACTGAAATTGTCTCTTGGCCATCGCTAACATTAAACGTCATTGGCACATCGCCATTGAAGTTTTCGTTTGGTGTAAATGACCAAGTACCATCTTCGTTATCTAGCAACTCACCCAAGCTAGGGTCGATTTGTAGACCAGATGCCGACAGCTCGTCTGCGGTGTTATCGATGTCGGTAGCTTGAGCTAACAACATGTCTTGTGTGATAAGAATGGTGCTGTCTTCGGCTGTGGTTAGTTTCACATCCTCAGATTCAGGTCCATCGTTCACAGCCAGAACTTCGATTCCTGCCGTTGTTGTTGCAGTTGCACCGTCATCATCGGTCACAACCACATCTAGGCTGATATCACCATTAAAGTTCTCGTTTGGCGTGAAGGTCACAGACCCATTATCGTTTTGAACCAAGGTGCCGTCAGAGCCTGAGTAAGTCACGCTTTCAAGCGACACTTCACCATCAACGTCAGAACTATTAGCAATTAACTGCTCAGGGCTGATTGTGATGGTGCCATCTTCGTTCATTTGGTAAGACGTAGAACCCGCTACCGGCGCATCGTTAACATCCGTTACCGTCACACCAATATTGGCATCGACTGTCTCAGTGCCATCAGTCACTGTGAAGCCAAGATTTACATCGCCATTGAAGTTCTCGTTTGGAGCAAAGCTGTAAGTGCCATCACCGTTGTCAGTGAACACACCCTCTGCGCCCGTGTAAGACACACCCGTGATAGACAAGTCATCGCCGTCAATATCCGCAGCGCCTGCTAGTAGGTCTGCATCCGTGAAGATTAGCGTTCCATCTTCCTCAACGGTAAAGTTTTGGTCTTCTGCTGTTGGTAGGTCATTGACTGGATTAACCGTTAGGTCGACGTCAGCTTGGATTGTCTCGATACCGTCTGAAACATCGAAGCTTAGGTCTATGTCGCCGTTGAAGTCAGCATCCGGAATGATAGTAAATGAACCATCATCGTTCGCTGTTACGGTCGCATTGTCACCTGCAGATAGGTTGCTTGCGGTCAGTGCATCACCATCAACATCGGATGCGTTAGCCAGCAATTGCTCTTGCGATAGCGTAATTGAACCGTCTTCATCAACCGAGTAAGCCACGTTTCCGGCTACTGGAGCGTCGTTAACAGCAATGACTTCAATACCAGCGGTAGTTTGAGCCGTTGCACCGTCGTCATCAATAACCGTCACATCAAGGTTGATGTCGCCGTTAAAGTTTTCGTTTGGTGCGAACGTTACCGAACCATCTTCATTTTGAACCAAGATACCGTCTGCACCTGAGTAGCTCACGCTATCAAGCGACACCTCACCGTCCACATCGGAGCTATTAGCAATCAACTGCTCAGGGCTCAATGTGATGGTACCATCTTCGTTCATTTGGTAAGACGTTGCGCCTGCCACTGGAGTATCATTAACGTCTGTTACCGTTACGTCGATATTTGCATCAACCGTCTCTGTACCGTCAGATACTGAGAAGTCCAGACTTACATCACCGTTGAAGTTCTCGTTTGGTGCAAAGGTGTAAGTGCCATCGCCATTGTCGGTAAACACACCCTCTGCGCCAGTGTAAGACACATCGGCAACTGAAAGCTCATCACCATCAATATCAGAAGCACCCGCTAGCAGTTGCTCGTCTGTAAAGGTAAGTGAACCGTCTTCTTCAATGGTGTAAGCGACATCTTCTACAACCGCGATGTCATTTACTGGATTCACAGTAAGGTCGGCCGTTGCCACAACCGTTTCAGTACCATCAGAAAGGTCGAAGCTTAGATCAATGTCGCCATTAAAGTCGGCATCCGGGATAATGGTAAATGAACCATCGTCGTTTGCCGTTACTGTTGCGTTATCACCCGCGCTTAGGTTCGCAGCGGTGAGAACATCGCCGTCAACATCAGAAGCTTGAGCAAGCAGTTGCTCTTGGCTAAGCGTGATTGAACCATCTTCATCCACTGAGTAAGCCAAATCGCCAGATACTGGAGCATCGTTAACCGCGATAACTTCAATACCCGCAGTTGTTTGAGCGGTTGCACCGTCTTCATCCGCAACGGTGACATCTAGGCTGACATTGCCGTTGAAGTTTTCATTTGGTGCGAAGCTGTAAGTACCATCGCCATTGTCAGTAAAGATACCGTCTGCGCCTGAGTAGGAAACGTCGCTAACGGATACATCACCTTCAATGTCTGAGCTGTTCGCAAGAAACTGTGCTTCAGAGATGGTAATCACGTTATCTTCGTCAACGCTGTAGGTCGTTGAACCTGCAACCGGCAAGTCATTAACAGCAATGACGTCGATACCTGCGGTTGTTTCAGCGGTTGCGCCATCTTCATCCATAACAGATACATCAAGACTGATGTCACCGTTAAAGTTTTCGTTTGGAGCAAAGGTGTAAGTACCATCACCATTATCAGTGAATACACCATCAGTGCCGCTGTAGCTTACATCGCTGACAAACACTTCCCCTTCAACATCCGAGCTATTCGCTAGAAGTTGTGCATCGCTTAGGGTAATACTGCCGTCTTCTTCAACGCTGTAAGAGGTTGTGCCTGCAACTGGTACGTCATTGATTGGAACCACTTGAACATCAATGTTCGCCGATACAACATCAGTACCATCACTCACATCGTAAGTTAGGTCGACATTACCATTGAAGTTCTCGTTTGGAGCAAAGGTATAAGTACCGTCGCCGTTATCCGTGAACACACCGTCGGTGCCTTCGTAATTAACCGACTCGACAGAAAGATCATCGCCATCAATATCCGTTGCACCAGCCAATAGCTGTTCATCGGTAAAGGTCAGCGAGCCATCTTCATTAATGGTGTAGTCGTGGTCGTAAATAACCGAAAGGTCGTTAACTGCTGTTACAGTAACGTCTAGTTCCGCAGGCGTAACCCCGCCGTTGCCATCGTCCACGTTGTAACTAATCGAGAATTCACCATTGAAGTTCTCTTCCGGTGTAATGGTGTAAGTACCATCACCATTGTCAGTGATAAGAGCGTTCTCAATGGAAACATCTCCAACACTTGGTTCGTTTCCACCCGTCTCACCAGAGTCATCACCTTCATCGCCAGTTAGCAATTCAGAGATATCAATGCCGTTTTCATTCGCGAGTGCTTCTTCTGCTGTTGGCAAGTCGAATGCATTTTGAGTGCCTACATCTTGGCTTGGAACAATAACGCCGTTCACGATATCGAATACATGCCAGTGGTCACCCGATGGGTTTTCAGATAAATCAGGGCTAAAGGTTTCAACCAATGTATCGCCAACAAACACCTGAACCTGTACATCTTCAACACCATCCACATCCCAACTTCTGCTGGTGTAGTTGTGTACTGAATAGTGCATGTCAGCATCTTGATAATTTGGAATAGTGATGGTTTCAGGACCACCGCCATTCGTGTCATCCACATCTTGCTGAACGACACTACCTTCGCCCAAATCGTGGCTCATGTCGCGATAGTAAATATGGTCTAGCTCATTGCCATTTTCTGTATCGTAGAGCCATAGATGGTTGTCCATATCACGTGGACTTTCACCCCATGTGACCACGATACGCATATCTGTTTCTTCAAGTACTTCAGATATTGCAGTTACGCCACCGTTGGTATCTTCACCAGCTGGAACTAGGAAGCTGCTAGTAATAGAGCCTTCTTGTTCAATAGTAACGGTACCTTGGTCAACAACAGGACCGCTCACAGAGTAGTTACCGGATTGATCCGTCACTGCGGTGTAAGAGTGACCTGCGTTGTCGGTTAACGTCACATCCGCGCCTGTGATTGGGTTGCCGGTTTCAGCATCCAACACGGTACCGGTTACGGTTGTTTCATCACCCGGCTCTCCGATAATTGCGGTCATGTCATCGTCTTCGATGTCAGTTGCGAATTGTAGGAGCTCTTCTTGAGTAATGGTGTATGAACCATCTTCTTCAATGGTTATCGCCACATCAGCAGAAACAATTGGCGCGTCGTTAACTGGGTCAACGGTTAAGCCCAAGTTAGCGGCAATTGGAGTATCGCCATCGCTGATACTGTAGGCAACATCGATGTAGCCATTGAAGTTTTCGCTTGGAGTGATTGAGAACGTGCCATCGCCATTGTCGACAATCGTTGCATCGTCACCCACTAAGGTTAAGCTAGAAGCGACAAGGTCGTCGCCCTCAATATCAGCGGCATTCGCAAGTAGCTGCTCCTGCGTGATAGTGATGACATTATCTTCATCAACGTTCGCGTAAACATCAGATGTCGTTGGCAAGTCATTGACTGGGTTTACCGTCAGATCGGCGTTCGCCACAATTGACTCAGTGCCATCCGAAATATCAAAGCTTAGGTCGATATCGCCATTGAAGTTAGCATCTGGCGTTACCGTAAAGGTGCCATCGCCATTATCAACAACGGATGCATTATCGCCTGCGCTTAGGTTGCTTGCGGTCAGGTCATCGCCATCCACATCAGATGCTTGAGATAGCAACTGCTCTTGAGTCAGAGTAATAGAACCATCTTCATCAATGCTGTATGCCAAGTCACCCGATACTGGTGGATCGTTAATTGGAAGAACATCAATGCTTGCCGTCGTGACCGTCGTTGCACCATCTTCATCGGTCACCACCACATCGAGGCTAACATCTCCGTCGAAGTTTGCGTTCGGCGCGAAGCTGAATGTTCCATCGCCATTATCAGTAAAGATGCCGTCAGCGCCTATGTAGTTAACGCTATCAATCGCCACTTCACCTTCAATATCAGAAGAGTTCGCCAACAGTTGCTCGGCACTGATGGTGATAACTTCATCTTCGTTCACTGAGTAGCTGGTAGAACCTGCGATTGGCGGATCGTTCACCTCAAGTACGGTGATTCCTGCTGTGGTCGCTTCTGTTGCCCCTTCTTCATCGGTAACAACAACTGCTAAGCTCACATCACCATTGAAGTTCTCGTTTGGCGAGAAAGTGTAAGTGCCGTCACCGTTGTCTTCGAACACACCGTCACTGCCAGTGTAAGTCACACTATCAATCGCAACCTCACCTTCAACATCTGAAGAGTTGGCTAATAGCTGTTCGTTACTGATCGTGATTGAGTTATCTTCATGCACAGTGTAAGACGTGCTGCCCGCCACTGGTGGATCGTTCTCAGGCGTCACGCTCACATCGATGTTCGCTTGAACCGTATCTGTGCCATCTGACACATCAAAGCTGAAGTTCACATCACCATTGAAGTTCTCGTTTGGCGCAAAGCTGTAGCTTCCGTCGCCATTATCAGTAAGAACACCATCAGCACCCGTGTATGTCACACCTTCTACCGTCAGGTCATCACCTTCAACATCAGTTGCACCTGTTAACAGGTCAGCGTCAGTGAAGTTAAGAACCCCATCTTCACCAATAGTGAATGCTTGGTCTTGTGGCTCTGGCGCATCATTGACAGGTGTTACTGTCAAGTCTAGGCCAGCCACGACCATGTCTTCCCCATCGGTTACATCGTAACTAAATTCGATATTACCGTTGAAGTTTTCACTCGGAGTAATGGTGAAGCTGCCATCGTCGTTCATTTCAACGGTCGCATTTTCGTCATTAGTGGTTAGATTGATTGCTGATAGGTCATCACCATCAATATCGACAGCGTGCTCTAGCAACTGCTCTTGAGTTAGCGTGATACTGTTGTCTTCGGCCGTAACGGCACTGATATCACCATCAACTTCTGGCGCATCATTCGCTGGCGAGATATGAATCGTCACATCTTGCGTTGCCGTTGCGGTTGTTCCTGTATCAACATCCGTTGATGTCGCATTGACCGTTAGTACCACATCACCATTGAAATCACCTGAAGGGATAAACTCAAGTCCTGCAAGTTCTTCTGGCTGTAGTGACCACGTGCCATCGCCGTTGTCGGTACCTGCAGAAAGCGAACTTCCCTCTGGTACATCTTCAATCAAGATAGCGAGATTTTCTGAACCATCGGTATCGGTTAACGCCGCATCAATATCCAGTGGTACTGGCGTATCTTCGGTACCAATAATTTGGTAATCCGCATCAGACACTGTGATTTCAATGTTGTCGATGCCAAACGACTCATCACTCACACCTTGGTTCAAGGTTGAACCGAAGCCTAACTCAAGTTGGCCGTCTTCAACGGGTACCGTTAGGTTGATTTGGTGTGCTTGGTCGTTCCAACCACTGAAGCCTTCACCTTGCGACACGCCGTGAACAACTTCACCCACTTCATTGCCCGCTGAATCGTACAACGTTGTAGTGCCATCTTGAGTTTGGAACGCCGAGTTGTCTAACGAAGTAAGCTCTTCGCCGCCGACAAAGATTTGGAACGACTCACCATCCCAAGAATCAATTTCATAGAAGCTAAACGAGATATTAACTTCGCTCACATCACTTGGAATGTCGTAAGTTTTGCTGACAGCTTCATCGCCACCAGTGCCACCAATACGACCTAGCATGTCACCTGATTCGAAGCCTTGTGAGCTTTCAGTACCGGTATTCCAACCGTTTGAGCCAGACTCGAAGTTGTCTGAAGCAATCACTAGGTCAGACGCAATCGACAGCTCTGGCATATCAACCACAGATTGAACATCAATCGTCGCTTCTGCTGGTACTGTCGCTGTACCGTCATTCACGTCGAACGTCACATTCACATTGCCGTCGAAGTTTTCATTCGGTGCGAATGTATAAGTACCGTCGCCGTTATCAACCAAAGTACCGCTATCTGAAGCCACATTTTCAACCGATAGGTTATCGCCATCAATGTCGCCCGCATTTTGCAGCAGTTGCTCTTCTGTAAAGGTAAAGCTCGTGTCTTCTTGAGTCACAAACTGTGGCTCACCGACAGTTGGCAAGTCATTGACAGGGTTAACGGTAAGATCAGCCGTTGCTTGAAGCGTCGCATCACCATCGGTAATGTCGAAGTTCAAATCAATGTCGCCATTGAAGTTAGTATCTGGCGTGATAGTGAAACTACCATCATCGTTTGCAGTGACGGTCGCATCACCACCAACAGTTAGATTAGCCGCTGTTAAGTCATCGCCGTCAACATCGCTCGCTTGAGCAAGTAATTGCTCTTGGCTCAAGGTAATTGAACCATCTTCGTCCATGCTGTACGCCAAGTCGCCCGATACCGGAGCATCGTTAACAGGCAGAACATCAATGCTTGCAGTGGTAGTTGCGGTTGCGCCTTCTTCATCAGTAACGACAACATCAAGGCTTACATCGCCATCGAAGTTAGCGTTAGGTGCGAAGCTGAATGTTCCGTCACCATTGTCGCTAAAGATACCGTCTGAACCTGTGTAGTTAACGCTATCAATCGCCACTTCACCTTCGATATCAGAAGCGTTCGCCAACAGTTGCTCTGAACTGATGGTGATAACTTCGTCCTCGTTGACTGAGTAGCTCGTTGAACCTGCGATTGGTGGATCGTTCACCTCAAGTACAGTAATACCCGCGGTGGTCGCTTCAGTTGCACCCTCTTCATCGGTAACGACAACATCTAGGCTAACTTCACCGTTGAAGTTTTCGTTTGGCGAGAAGGTGTAAGTACCGTCACCATTGTCTTCAAAGACACCATTAACGCCAGTGTAAGTCACGCTATCAACTGCCACATCACCTTCAATATCCGAAGAGTTAGCTAGAAGCTGCTCATCGCTGATGGTAATTGAGTTGTCTTCATGAACGGTGTAAGACGTGCTACCTGCAACAGGCGGATCGTTCTCTGGTGTCACGCTGACATTAATGTTGGCTTGAACCGTATCCGAGCCATCTGACACATCAAAACTGAAGTTCACATCACCATTGAAGTTCTCGTTTGGCGCAAAGCTGTAGCTTCCGTCGCCATTATCAGTAAGAACACCGTCCGCACCTGTGTAAGTAACACCTTCAACCGATAGGTCATCTCCATCAATGTCGGTCGCACCTGTCAGCAAGTCTTCATCAGTGAAGCTCAAGACGCCGTCTTCGCCAATGCTGAACGTTTGATCTTGTGGTTGTGGAAGGTCATTAACTGGGTTAACGGTGAGGTCAGCCGTCGCAACAAGCGTATCTGTACCATCGCTAATGTCGAACGTTAGGTCAATGTCACCATTGAAGTTCGCATCAGGGGTAATGGTAAAGCTGCCGTCATCGTTAGCAACAACCGTCGCGTCTCCATCAACAATCAAGTTAGAAGCAGTAAGGTCGTCGCCATCTACATCGCTTGCTTGAGAAAGAAGCTGCTCTTGGCTCAAGGTAATCGAACCGTCTTCCTCAACACTGTATGCAAGGTCGCCTGATACTGGTACGTCGTTGATTGGTAATACATCAACCGTAATAAACGTATCAACTTGAGCGCCGTCTTCATCTTGAATGGTCACATCCAACTGCACTTGACCGTTGAAGTTTTCATTCGGTGCGAAGCTACATGTACCGTCACCATTGATTGAGAAGATGCCGTCTGGACCATCGTAGTTAATCTCAACAAGCTCAACATCACCTTCAATATCAGAAGCGTTAAGCAGAACTTGAGACTCATTGAAAGTCAGTACTGAATCTTCATCAATGGTGTATGACGTTGGGCCAGCAATTGGCGGATCGTTCACCTCAAGGACAGTTATACCCGCCGTTGTTGCTTCAGTCGCGCCATCTTCATCCGTCACGACAACATCTAGGCTAACTTCGCCATTGAAGTTCTCGTTTGGAGAGAAGGTATATGTGCCGTCACCGTTGATTTCCAGAACACCGTCGCTACCACTGTAAGTCACGTTATCAATTGCGACTTCCCCTTCAATATCTGAAGAGTTCGCTAACAATTGTTCGTTACTGATCGTAATGGAGTTGTCTTCATGAACCGTGTAAGACGTGCTACCTGCAACAGGCGGATCGTTCTCTGGCGTCACGCTGACATCAATGTTAGCGGTTACCGTATCGGTACCATCTGATACATTGAACGAGAAGTTTACATCGCCATTGAAGTTTTCGTTTGGCGCGAAGCTGTATGTGCCATCGCCATTATCGGTTAGAACACCATCTGCGCCAGTGTAAGTCACACCTTCAACGCTTAGGTCGTCCCCTTCAATGTCCGTCGCACCTGTTAATAGGTCTTGGTCTGTGAAGGTTAATACACCATCTTCGCTGACTGTGAATGCTTGGTCTTGTGCTTCTGGACCATCGTTCACTGGTGAAACAGTTAGCTCTAGATTGGTAGAGACAACATCATCACCATCAGACACATCAAACGTAAAGCTAACATCGCCATTGAAGTCAGCATCTGGCGTTAATGTGTAAGTACCATCACCGTTATCTGTGATAGTTACGCTGTCGTCATCAGTCGCTAAGTTAAGCGCTGTGAGTTGGTCGCCATCTAAATCGCGAGCATTGGCTAACAAGTCTTCTTGCGTGATGATGATAGAACCATCTTCCTCCACTGTTGCGGCAACAGGAAGTGCTTCAGGTGCGTGCTCAATGTGCGCGCCTGTCGCATTAATGTAGATGGTTTGAGAGACCGTTTCAGAATCATCATTCGATAGCTCTGTTGCGGTTGCGGTTACATGAACTTCAAGCTGCTCATTGAAGTCTTCTGGTAACTGGATCTGTAGAGCATTTTCGATGGCCGTTGTTGGTAAGTTCACCGTACCATCAGGGCCAACCGTCACTTCACCACTGTAGATTTGGCTGTTCACTTCACCGACATCGATTGTGAAGTTGAAGTCTGAATAGTCAGCATCACCGCCGCCATACAAATCTTCAAACCCGTAAACAAGCTCGCCGTCTTCATTAACCGTCGTGCGAGTATGCTCGATACCATCTTGGTTTAGCTGAGAGCTTGAACCACCATGGAAGATCGCATCACCATTCTGGCCTTGAACGACAGTTTCAGTGCCATCGGCAGCAACAAATACAAGTTGAGGATCAACCGTGTCCATGTTTGCAGGCGAACCATCTTCAGCACGGAACTCGTACTGACCTTCCTGCATCGCGTCAAAGTCATTGTGCTGATGTCCGTTTGGAATCAAGAACAGATTGAAACTTTCACCTTCTTCAACTTGGAAGCTGAACTGGTCTTGTCCTGGAACAAGGTCACCGCCGCCGCCAACTTGTGACGCGTTTTCGTAAACAACTTCAACACCCGTGATATTACCGTCTTCATCAACTTTGTAGTAACCCGCTGCGTTTTGGTAACCTGCCGTTTCACCTTCAAACGTTACTGTAATTTCTGTGTCGTTGTAACTGGTGATACCGTTCTCTTGGTCATTCAGAACGCCTTCGTTATCGTATTGAATAACCGAACCTTCTGGCACACCATCTACAGTTACGGTAAGTGTTTCAGACAAGTCTTGATCGACAAGCGCCGCCGCAATATTAAGCTCAACAATGCCGCCTGGCTCAACCAAAATAGCTTGGTCATCAACGTTAACACCGTCTCCATCGGTTATCACAAGATCCGGTGCATCCGCGACTGCTTCAATATGAACGTTAAGGTCTTGTTCAACCTCATCCGTACCGTCTGTCACAGTAAAGCTGAACTGCAGATCACCACTGAAATGCTCTTCAGGAACGAAGCTAAACGTGCCATCACCGTTGTCGGTGACTGTACCTTCATCACCAGAGTAATTGATGCTAGTAACACTAAGGTCATCGCCATCAATATCAATCGCACCACTCAACAGATCCTCTTGAGTGAACAGGATGCTGCCATCTTCTTCAATGTGGTACATGCCTGGAGCAACAATTGGAATGTCATTCACCGGATTCACGGTCAATGTCATATCATTAGACGTGCTCAGCTCACCGTCGCTCACCTCATAAGTGAATGCAATATCACCATTGAAGTTTTCAGAAGGTGTCACTGTGTACGTGCCATCACCATTGTCTACAATGCTGGCGTTCGGATCATTGGTTTCAAGTGAAGAAGCAAATAGCTGATCGCCATCTTGGTCGCTCGCATTCTCCAACAGCATTTCTTGTGTAACGAGGATTGAACCATCTTCGTCGACATCAGCCACCATTGGCGTCGCTTCTGGTGCATCGTTGACGAACTCAACTTTTAGGTCGATGTTTGCGGCCACCACGTCGGTGCCGTCACTCACATCAAACGTTAAGTCAACATTGCCGAAGAAGCCCTGCTCTGGCGTTAATGTGTATGTTCCATCGCCATTATCTGTGACTTCTACCGTGTCGCTTGCGCTCGTCACATTCACAACAGACAGTTCATCGCCTTCAACGTCTGTCGCTTGTGCCAGTAATTCAGCTTCGGTAATAGTAATCGCTTGACCATCTTCCGTAGCGAAAGACATGTCTGGAACGTCTGGCGCATCGTTGATTGGATTTACGGTTAAGTTGAGGTCGGCAGCCACGGTCTCAATCGCGTCAGTGACATCGTAAGTAAATTCAATCTCACCAAAGAAATCTGCACTTGGTGTAATCGTGAAGCTACCGTCTGGGTTTTCTACAACAACCGCATTTGGATCGTTGGTCGCAAAGTTAACCGCTTCAAGGTTATCGCCATCCACATCGGTTGCATTCGCTAACAGATCCTCTTGAGTGATAGTGATTGACCCATCTTCATCAACAGCGGCTTCAATTGGACCACTCACCTCAGGGCCTTCGTTGACAATTTCAACGTCGACTCTTGCTGTACTTGGTGCGCTTGCTTGCCCGTCACTGATATCGAAGGTCAGATTCACTTCACCGTAGAAGTCCTCTGCAGGTTCGAATGTGAAAGTATTGTCTCCATTGTCTGTTAATGTACCTTGTGATTGGTCAACAAGCAGTAGATTCTCAACATGCAGGATCTCGCCATCAACATCGGTCGCGCCAGACAATAGGTCTTTCGCTTCGATGATCATAGAGCCGTTTTCAAGCATTTGGGTGTGCAATGGCTCGCCCGGAACCGGCACATCATTAACAGGTACAACGGTCAGATCTAGATGGGTTGCAACTTCATCGGTGCCATCGAATACCTTGTAATCAATGTCGATTTCACCATTGAAGTTTTCATTCGGCATGAAGGTAAATGTACCATCACCATTGTCGACTAAATCACCGTCATCACCACCGTAAGTGATGTCAGAAATAGACAGCGCATCACCCTCTACATCTGTGGTGTTCGCCAGTAAATCATCAGCACTGAACGTAATACCTTGGTCTTCGTCTGTCGATAAAACCATTGGACCAGAAACGATTGGCGCATCATTCACCGATTCGAAGTTGATGTTGATGATGTTGCTGTCTGTTAGCTCACCATCGGTAACTTGGTAACCGAGTTCGATTTCACCATGGAAGTTTTCATCCGGTGTTACCGTCCAAGTACCATCACCATTATCGATGAGTGTTGCATGCTCTGAGTTTTCACCCACCAGCTCGAGATTTTCAATATCAAGGTCGTCGCCATCAATATCAGATGCTTGCGCCAGTAGTTGCTCTTCGGTAATCACAACTGAAGCAAACTGGGCAGAACCATCGGTATCGACAGTAATATTCGGAAGATCAGCCGTTAACTCGATTTCGTTGTCACCCGCATGGATGTTCAACTCAACCGTTTCGGTGATTTCTGAACCGTCTACACCAATCGATGTAAACACCGCTTCATCATGACAAGTTTGTGACACTGTCATGTTTTGAACGACGTAAGTACCATTACCTTGCACGGTACCAAGCTCAAAGTAAGACACCGGTTGATCAACCGTTAGCGTGTAGTCTGTCTCGAAAGTACCACGGTCTTCTTTGTGGTAAGTCATCGAGTCAATTAGGTCGCCATCCTCATTGAACGCTTTGATTTCTACTTCGGTAAAGTGACGAGACTCTTCCATGAACCAGCCACCCAAACCATCTAGGTGGAAACTGATTTCATTGATGTCTTGACCTTCAACCGAAACAGTCAGTTTCTCATCACCACTTAGGCCTTGGCGGTCTGTATCACCAAGTCCGTGACCAATGTGGGTGTTACCATTCCAGGCACCAAGCGGATCATCGTTACTTTGAACGGTTACCGTTAAGTCACCATCCGAGAACTCACGCGTATAAGGGTCAACTTCTGTACCCCAATCATCCACACTCGCGTTATCGTCAAATGTACCGATTTGTGTGGTGTGCGTACCTTCAGCAAGAGCATCTTCACTTGGAACAAAGCGCACTTCGGTATCTGCAGGAACTTCTTGTCCTACTTCCAGTACCACCCACTCATCATTAACATTCGCTTCAATGATCCCGTTTTCTGGCGCTTGGTCTAAACGTAGTGCAGGTTCTTCACGAAGCGTCACACCAACCGTTTGATCTTCTTGCGCTTGGATGAAGATCTCTTCGCCCGCTTCTGGCGCATCATTAACTGGATTAACCGTTAGATCGAGTGTGGTCAGAACTTCGTTGTCACCATCACTGATGCTGTATGTGAAGTCTAACTCGCCATTGAAGTTTTCAGTGTGCGTGATGGTGAATGAACCATCGTCGTTAGCAACAATTGTCGCGTCAGGGTCGTTGGTTTGAAGGTTAGACGCCGTTAACTCATCACCTTCAACATCGGTTGCATTCGCAAGCAGCTGTTCTTGAGTAATAGTGATTGAATTATCTTCGTCGACTTCGGCTTCAATACCGGACGTTTCAGGGCCGTCATTGACAGCAATGACATCAATGCCCGCTGTCGTTATCGCCGTTGCACCGTCTTCGTCAACGACGACAACATCTAGTGAGATGTCTCCGTCGAAGTTTTCATTTGGCGTGAAGGTGTAGGTGCCATTACCGTTATCAACGAACGAACCATCGTCACCAGCGTAAGTAACGCTCGATAGAGCAACATCACCCTCTACATCTGAAGAGTTCGCTAATAACTGCTCATCACTGATCGTGATTTGGCCATCTTCCTGAACTGTATAAGCTGTCGAGCCCGCTACAGGAGGATCGTTCTCCGGCGTTACACTTACATCAATATGGGCGGCTGTTGAACCCGTGCCATCAGAAACATCAAATGAGAATTGAACATCACCATTGAAGTTCTCGTTTGGTGCAAAGCTGTAAGTGCCGTCACCGTTATCACTAAGAACACCATCAGCGCCCGTGTAGAGCACGTTTTCAATCGACAGCTCATCACCGTCAATATCCGACGCGCCTGCAAGCAGATCAGCATCGGTGAAGAGTAACGTACCGTCTTCTTCAATCGTGAACTGTTGATCTTCCGCTTGTGGCAGGTCATTAACCGGATTCACAGTAACGTCTAGGCCAACTTGAACTGAACCACCATCGTTATCGATGATATCGAAGTTCAAATCTAGGTCACCGTTGTAGTCTGCGTTAGGTGTAATGGTGTAGCTGCCATCATCATTGTGTTGGATGATTGCGTTTTCATCAGTAGAAAGGTTAATAGCTTCTAGGTTTTCGCTATCAATATCACCAGCTCGCGCCAATAACTGATCTTGGCTTAGCGTGATTGAGCTGTCTTCGTTGATGGTGTAAGCCAAATCGCCCGATACTGGTGGATCGTTAATTGGTAGTACATCGACATTAATCTGTGTCTCTACCGTCGCACCATCTTCATCTTGAATGGTCACACCCAGTTGAACCTGACCATTGAAGTTTTCATTGGGTGCAAAGCTGCATGTGCCATCACCATTTACAGTGAAGATACCGTCAGAGCCATCGTAGTTAATGCCAACAAGTTCTACATCGCCTTCGATATCCGAAGCATTCACAAGAATCTGAGATTCACTGAACGTCAGTACCGAATCTTCGTCAATGGTGTATGACGTTGGACCCGCAACCGGTGGATCATTCACTTCTAGTACGGTAATGCCCGCAGTGGTTTCATCAATCGAACCGTCTTCATCGGCAACAATAACGTCAAGGCTGATATCGCCACTGAAGTTTTCATTAGGAAGGAAGGTGTAACTGCCGTCACCATTATCTTGGAACACGCCATCTGTGCCGCTGTAAGTTACGCTGTCAATCGACACTGCACCTTCAACGTCAGAAGAGTTTGCTAGCAACTGCTCATCAGAAATTGTGATGGCATTGTCTTCGTTGACCATGTATGAGGTTGAACCCGCAACTGGCGGATCGTTCTCAGGAGTCACACTGACGTCAATGTTAGCGCTGACCGTTTCTGTGCCATCAGACACATCGAAACTGAAGTTCACATCGCCATTGAAGTTTTCATTTGGCGCAAAGGTATAAGTACCATCACCGTGGTCGCTCAGTACGCCATCACCACCTGTATAGCTAATACCTTCAACGGTTAAGTCGTCGCCATCAACATCGGTGGCACCGGTAAGTAGGTCGGCATCTGTAAATTGCAGCGTACCGTCTTCTGCGATACTGAATTGTTGGTCTTGAGGAACCGGCAAGTCATTAACTGGGTTAACAGTAAGATCGGCGGTTGCTTGAACGGTATTGGTGCCATCTGAGATATCAAAGCTGATATCGATGTCACCATTGAAGTTCTCATCTGGCGTAATCGTGAAGCTGCCGTCATCGTTTTGAGTAACGGTTGCATCACCACCAACTGTTAAGTCGCTCGCGGTTAGATCTTCGCCTTCAACATCGGACGCTTGAGACAACAGCTGATCTTGGCTCAATGTGATTGAACCATCTTCGTTAACGTTGTAAGCCAAATCACCCGATACTGGCACATCATTGATTGGCAGTACGTCAACATTGATGACGGTTTCAACCTCTGCACCATCTTCATCACGAATGGTGACATCAAGCTGAACTTGGCCATTAAAGTTCTCATTTGGAGCGAAGCTACAAGTGCCGTCACCATTTACTGAGAAGATACCCTCAGGGCCATCGTAGCTAATACCAACAAGCTCAACATCACCTTCTACATCTGAGGCATTAAGCAACACTTGAGACTCACTGAAGGTCAGTACTGAGTCTTCATCAATGGTGTAAGACGTTGGGCCTGCAACCGGCGGATCGTTCACTTCAAGAACATTGATGCCCGCGGTCGTTGCATCGGTCGCACCCTCTTCATCAGCAACAACCACATCAAGTGCAATTTCACCGCTAAAGTTCTCATTTGGCGAGAAGGTGTAAGTGCCGTTACCATTGATTTCAAGGACACCGTCACTACCCGAGTAAGTCACGCTGTCTATCGATACATCACCTTCAATATCTGAAGATGTTGCCAATAGTTGTGCATCAGAAATGGTAATCGAATTGTCTTCATTAACAGTGTAAGACGTAGAGCCAGCAACTGGCGGATCGTTCTCTGGAGTCACGCTAACATCAATGTTTGCAGACACCGTATCGGTGCCGTCTGAAACATCGAAGCTAAAGTTTACGTCGCCATTGAAGTTTTCATTTGGCGCGAAGCTGTATGAGCCGTCACCATGATCTGTCAGTACCCCATCAGTCCCTTCATAACTGATGCCTTCAACCGTTAAATCATCACCCTCAATATCGGTTGCACCGGTTAGCAGATCTGCATCAGTAAACTGCAGCGTGCCGTCTTCTTCAATACTGAACTGTTGATCTTGAGGGACTGGCAGGTCATTAACTGGGTTAACGGTTAGGTCAGCTGATGCTTGAACCGTATTGGTACCATCTGAGATATCGAAGCTGATATCGATTTCACCATTGAAGTTCTCATCTGGCGTGATGGTAAAGCTACCATCATCGTTTTGAGTAACGGTCGCATCGCCACCAACCGTTAGGCCACTAGCAGTTAGATCATCGCCTTCTACATCTGACGCTTGAGAAAGCAGTTGTTCTTGGCTTAGACGAATAGAACCATCTTCATCGACTGAGTATGCAAGGTCGCCTGATACTGGTGCATCATCGACTGCTGTTACGCTTACATCGATGTTTGCCGCTACCGTATCGGTACCGTCTGATACATCGAAGCTGAAGTTGACGTCGCCGTTGAAGTTCTCGTTTGGCGCAAAGGTGTACGTGCCATTACCGTTGTCGGTAAGAATGCCGTCGCCGCCATCGTAGGTCACACCTTCAACCGTAAGGTTGTCACCTTCAATGTCTGTCGCACCTGTGAGTAGATCAGCGTCAGTGAAGATAAGTGTGCCGTCTTCTTCAACACTGAACTGTTGATCTTGAGGAACTGGCAGATCATTGATTGGGTTAACGGTTAAATCGGCAGAAGCTTGAACCGTGTTAGTGCCATCTGAGATATCAAAGCTGATATCGATGTCACCATTGAAGTTCTCATCTGGCGTGATGGTAAAGCTGCCATCGTCGTTCTGAGTAACTGTCGCATCGCCACCAACCGTTAGGCCACTAGCAGTTAGATCATCGCCTTCTACATCAGATGCTTGAGACAGCAATTGCTCTTGGCTTAGACGAATCGAACCATCTTCATCGACTGAGTAAGCAAGGTCGCCTGATACTGGCGCATCATCGACTGCTGTTACGCTTACATCAATGTTTGCAGCAACCGTGTCTGTACCGTCTGATACATCGAAGCCGAAGTTTACATCACCATTGAAGTTCTCGTTTGGCGCAAAGGTGTACGTGCCATTACCGTTGTCGGTAAGAATACCGTCGCCGCCATCGTAGGTCACACCTTCTACAGTCAGGTTATCACCTTCAATATCGGTTGCACCCGTTAGGAGGTCTGCATCCGTAAAAACCAGTGTGCCGTCTTCTTCTATTTCAAACGTTTTATCTTCTGGTACAGGTGCGTCATTAATAGGACGAACCGTTAAATCAATTGCGCTACTTATGGTTTCTTGGCCGTCACTGATATCAAAAGTAAGGTCTAGCTCGCCATTAAAGTCAGCGGAAGGTACAACTGTGAACGTACCGTCACCATTATCTTGAACCGTTGCATCTGCGCCGACTTGAACGTTTGAAGCAATAAGCTCATCACCATCAACATCACTTGCGTATTCGAGTAATTGTTCTTGAGTAAATGTTATGGAGCCATCTTCATCCATGATGTAAGCCAGATCTTGTTCAGCTTCCGGAGCATCATTTTCACTTTCTACTTTGATTTTGAACGTTTCACTTGTTGTCTCAGAATCAAAGTCATCCTCTACTTCACTGATGGTCTCTTCATCTGAAGCTTGAACATCAACGGCGAATGTCTCTTCGACTGTCTGTGAATCAAGGTCATCACCGACTTGTTGCTCATCCGATTCAGAAGATGTAGAACTCGGCGCTGCAGATGTACGTGCTGCTTGGCCTTGTTCTTCATTACCCTCAGCGTCGGCTCCACCTGTCGCAGCCTCTGCGTTATCGCCACCTACGGCTTGAGCGCCAGCACCTGCTCCGCCACCACTGCCAGCAGCATTATCCGAGCCAGCTTCCGAAGCCGCACCACCGACTACATTAGATTGAGCTGCATCTGAATCTCCATCGCTTTCTGGCGTCTCTTCTTGAACAGCAGCACCAGAAGCTGCTGCTTCTTCTGAATTACCAGCACCACTTGGATTGTCTTCCAACGCTTGGTTCACTTCGTCTGCCGCGTCGGTATTTTCAGCACCCGTCGCTACCGTCGACGCAATCGTGTTCTGTTGATTTTGTTGATTCTGCTGTTGGGAGGGCGTACCCGCGTCGTTCGTGTCCGTCTGTTCTACCGCGTCATTGAGATCTTCATTTTGGTTGTTTTGGTTATTTTCGCCTGCCATTACAGCCTCCGTTGCTACTAGCTAACTGATCGTATTTAGAGGCATTAAAGGACACCATTTTAAAAAACCAAGTTTTTATACAACTTTTTTCATATTGTCTTTTTTATGCATAAAGAAGTGAAAAGAAGCAAAAAAAAATTGAAAACTGCCTTTAAAGATCCTTAGTTATTGTGATTAAAGCAATTAAGGCAGTGGAATGATGATAGACATGACGAATTTGTTGCGTTCAATCGACAACAACCACAAAGGGCTGCAATTGCTATTAGGCGACTTTTATAAGGACTTTTCAGACGCAGCAATCAACATAGAGACGCTTCATAAGAGTAATCGCTTTGACGAACTCAACAACTACTCAAAAAAATTGAAGACCATCTTAACCTTGCTGTGTGACCAAGACCTACCGCCCAAAATGGCCAAATTGGAACATTTGAGTAAACACAAATTCCCTGCGCCGGAAGCGCTTTTAGAGGATGTAAAAACTGAACTACAAAACGTCAATAGACAAATCCATCACTTGTTGGATATTAAGGAAGTTGTAGATGACGAGTCATCGAGGTAGGTCATGAGCAATAACCAAATAGAGCATCACCTAAGAAAAGCGCTTGTTTCTAACAACGAGGCTTCCAAGGTCACAGCAGATGACACCATCGTGCTTGCAAGTGCGATGACTAGCGTTCACAAGACGTTACTCATCATTTTTCTACTTGCTTTGGTGGCTATCGCCGTAGCGTCACAAGCACGTATCGACATTGTCGTTTCTGTGCGTGGCGAGCTGTTGCTAGAGTCTGATGTTGAGAAAGTTCAACATCTAGAAGGCGGTATTTTAGAAGAGCTGTTAGTGAGAAAAGGGGAAGTTGTGTATGAAGGCCAACCTATTGCTCGAATCCGCTCACTCGACCGTAACACCCAACTCGATACAGTGAACACCGAAATCATTCAGCTGGAACTCGATAAAATCCGTTATGAAAGCTTGCGTGACATGGTCGAACCAAACTTTGCTTCTTACATCGAAAAGTACCCAGAACAAGTTCAAGTCAACATGAATACGTGGCAGCAAGAGTTCTCGAAGAACCGCTCTAACGAAGAGCTGATCACTCACGATATTAAACACAAAAACTCTCTAATTGGATCAATGCTAAAGCGTCGCAAAAGCTCAGAGAACCAACTCTCACTCATTCGCAAACAACTCAACATCAAAAACACGCTTTATAAAGAAGAGATGGCGTCCTATGTCGACGTTCTAAATATGAAAGTACAAGAATCCAATATGGTTCGTGAGATTGAAAACCTTGATGAGTCCGTCATGAATGAACGTTTTCAACTCGATAAGCTGGAAAAGCAACATCGCGATTTGGTTGAGAATCGTAATTCTGAATATCAAGCACAAATCATTCAGGCTAATAAAGACCTCAAACTGAAACGGATCTTACAACCACAACATTCCGATAAGGTAGATCGCTTAATCGTCTACTCACCAGTGGATGGTGTGGTCGACAAATTACACTTCAACTTCCGTTCTGCGGTAATACCACCCGGCGAGAGTATCGCTGATATTGCTCCAATCAATAACTCCCTACACGGTGAAGCGAAAATTCCGCGTAAAGACATGGGGTTTGTCGAAATTGGCCAAGCGGTAAAAGTAAAAATGGATACTTATAACTTCGCAAAATATGGATTTGTTGAGGGAACCATCGCCTCAATTAGCCGTTCATCATATGAAGAAGAAGATGCCGAATTCTATTTGGCAGAGATTGAGATTGATCGAAACTTTCTTGAACGAGGAGGCACTCAATACAAATTATCACCTTATATGGAATTTACCGCCGACGTAAAAACAGGCTCGCGTCGCGTGATCGAATACGCAGCAAAACCTGTGATGTCAGCCATCGAAGATGCATTCGATGAGAGGTAATTAATGAGCGGAAAACCTTCTTATAACATTTCCGTACCAGCTCTACGTCTGAGCATATTGTTCAGCGTAGTACTAGCGGCGCTCGCTTTCTATTTATACTTTTCTTGGTCAAAAGTAGATTCGGTTGCTCAAGTGCAAAGTGCCCCACTGCTCATACAAGCTCAGAAGCTTAATCAGACCATCGAACAAGATATTCAAACTCTACAGCAGTGCTTAAGTACCGACACTTGTGTTACTAACGAATTCAATCTAGTTAACTTGAAGCGTGAAATAGATGAATTTAGATCGCTAGCCTCTTTGAACAAAACTGAATTTAGCTTGGTTGGCGCGACTGAATACACCCAACTTGAATTAGCTATCAATCGCTTTTCCGACAGCACTAAAACACGCAACGACGTACTCGACTTATACCTGTCACTGACGAACAACTACCTACAAATGGACGACAACTACCGCACCATGTTCAACAACCATGCGAGCGACTTGATGTCAGAGAAAAACGAGTTCTTTATCTGGTTGTTTATGGTGGTCGTGATACTGGCAGTAATCACGGTTCTATCGAATTCAGTTGCTATGTTGAAGCTGAAGAAATCCAGCTCTAATGAACGAGAAATCGACTATGAGTTCGATGCTCTCTATCAAGAGCTGAAACAACTCGACTTGCAAAGACTCGAAGAGCTTCTGAATGAAGTGAGCATCAACCCGAAACAACGCCAGATCTACTCTCACCTCAAACTGATCTTCAGTAAATTGGAAGACCAAAAGCGCAATAACGATCTCTACAAACAGTTGTATGCACTGATCGGGTATGAGATTCGTGGAATCACCAACACCATCAACGGTGGTGTCCAATATCTGGTGCAAGAAACCGATGAAAACGGCGTATTGATGGCGAAGGATATTACCTCTGCGTGTAGTACCTTATCTGAGTTAGCAGAAAACTATAACCGTTTGATTTCACAGGGTACGGAAAGTAAGTCGAAGGAATTCTCGCTACTGAGCGTGTTGTCTGAATTGATGATTCATATCAGCGCCAAAGTTCAGAGGAACGAAGGTCAACTCGACTGCTTTATCTCTGACAATTTGCCGAACCGTGTTGAAGGCCAATCCACCAGCTTGTTCTGGATTTTGTTCCTACAGCTTTCTAACGCCATCCAACTTAAATCAAACAAGAAGTTATTCGTGACAATAGAGTCTGGCGCAGCTTCGGATATGGAAAATACACGTGTCACCATCAATCTCAACTTCCTTTCAACGTTAGATGTCTCTGTTGCCAAGCTCAATAAGCTCCATTGGAGCGATCATAAACACCATACCGCTAACACAGACGACTTAGCGAAAAGCGTATTAAGAGATTACGGGTATTACGAAAGTCACTGGTTTCAATCGGGTACACAGGAACGTTTTCAGATCGAGCTTGATCTCAAGGCGAAGAATTTCCATACAGAGAAAACACGCTTCGACGACAAGCGTTTACTGCTTTGCGCCAATACACAAGTTCGTATCGATGTAATGAAGAAAATGCTCTGTAACTTGGGGCTTGATATCACTGAAATCCGCACTGCAAATGAGTTGTTTTCAGCGGCGAAGACCTTTGGTGAATACGATGCCATCATGCTGACCGATACCTTTGAATCTAACAAGCTGCCATCACTGAGCAAAACGGTGAAATCTCAACTTAAGAATCACCCAAATACCAAGCTGTTGCTGTCAGTAACCAATACTCAGCATGCACAAGAGTGTCACAGCTTCGTCGATAAGATCATCAACTCCCCTGCGATTCCTTATGAGTTTATTCCGAACTTACTCACCATTATGGAAGCAGAAGCATCAGAAGAGCAGATGGAGAACAGCTCATTCCTTATCGTAGAGGATGACCGAGTTCAACAAATCTTACTTAAACGAATCCTCACCAAGCAAGAGTATGAACCAGACACGGTTGGCGATGGCGCTGACGCAGTGGAGCACTTCATGAATAAACGTTCTGACATCATCTTCATGGACTGCATCATGCCGGGTATGGGCGGTATTGAGGCGACCAAACGCATTCGCCAATTCGAACAAGAAAACGAGAAAAACCCTTGTACCATCATAGGGGCAACCGCATTGACCAGCAGTAACGAACACCAGGCTTGTATTGAAGCCGGAATGGATTACGTGATCAGCAAACCTTACAAAAGCGACCAAATCATCAAGGTGATCAACAAGTATGTGGCTGTACAGAAACTTAACTAGCAGCGTTTTGGCTGCACTTGCATTCAGCACGATACCTTCAGCATCGGCGACGACCCTGCTTGAGGCGGTAGAACTCGGCCTGCAAAACAGCCTATCTCTTCGTGCCAGTGATAAAGGTGTGGAAGAGAACGAATACAATATTGGGATCAGCCGATCTAAGTTTCTACCTTCGCTTAATGGCGCTGCCGATACCACATGGAATGAGAATGAAACCTTGTTATCGAGCGTGCCCGACGAAACCTCTAGCTATAACTCAAACAGCTACAGCCTTTCCCTTTCCCAATCGATATTCAATCTTGGTGATATTTTCAAATATGGCACGGCAAAACTCGACTTCAATATTGAAGAAATTAAACACGAGAACAAAATCCAGAGCACCATCTCTGAAATCGGCTCTCAATACTTCGAGTATTTGAAAAACAATGCGCAGATAAAAGCGACAAAGGTCGAGCTTAAATCGTCTGAGACTCGTGAACATCAGATGCGACGCAACGTAGAGTTGGGGAACACAGCCGCCAGCGAGCTGTACGAAGTTATCGCTCAGAAAGAAGGTGTGTCGAATCGATTAAGAACCTTGCAGAAAGATCGCCGTGTCATTCTCAACGGGCTATCCATTCAGATTCAGTACCCTATCACTCCGTCACAAGACATATACGAAAGTGTGCCTTTAAAAGAGATAAACGAAAGCGAACAACACTCAATCATGGATCAAGCGTTAAAGCTCAATAACGACTTGTTAGTGGCGAAGAAAAACGTCGAGAGAAGCCGTAGAAGCTTAAAAGAGAGCGGTACAAACTTCTTACCTACCGTGTCGCTTTCAGCCAGCTATCGTCACGATGACGCCAATAACTACGATAAAACCGACATCACAGCAACAGGCGAAAGCAACTCAACTAGCGTTGGCTTGAGCCTAGCCTTGCCTATCTTGTCTGGTGGCTCTGATTACTACGGATATCAAAAATCCTCGACGGCGATTGAACGTACCGAGCTGCTTTATCAAGACTCGCTTTACACCACGCGCAACAGCGTGAACACCTCAGTGCTCAACATTAACGATTTTTCGCAATCTATCGGCAGTTACGAGAACATCATTCGCGCCAACTATGCCTCTTACAAAGGTATTCAAAGGGCATACCAGTTAGGCAGCCGTACGATCACCGATTTACTTGCCGCAGAAAGTAAGCTTTTCAGCGCCTTAAGAGATTATGAAAGCGCACGATACGACTACATCATCGAAACCATCAAGCTTGAGCAAGTTAAGGGTGTGCTGTCGATTCAATCGATAGAAAGCATCATGCAATTGATGAGTGATATCGAAGGGCGAAACAATCAAGAATTAGTGCCTAAACACCTTCTCTCAACTGAGTCGTTGAAAACAGGAGGTCGCAATGCAAACTGAGCAGTTTTCTCAAAAGATCAATATGGCAGATAAGTGTTATCTGACTTTCTCTACGATAATTTCCACTCTATTTGGCTTGGTACTGCCCTTCTCTATTCTGATCATTTTCGACCGAGTATTACCCAACCAAGCACAAGACACGTTGTTCTTGCTGTTCGCGATTATCTTGATTTCTATCTTCCTCGACTACCATCTGAAAAGTCAGGAAGAGAAGATATCTTCGGTCATCATGAGGCAGTTTGAGACCAACTTAACCAACAAGGTCTTCCAATCCATCTGTTTGGCTGAGATCTCCAAATTCCGCCGTTTAGAACCGGGGGAATACCTCGAACGAATCTCAACCATTCCAGAGCTTAAAACCTTCTTTGGTGGCGAATCAGTTCGAGCGCTGATTAACCTAGCCGTCAGTGTGATTACCATCCTCATCATAGGCCTAATTAACATATGGGCTGGCGTGACACTTCTTATTGCCTCTCTGATCTTAGCCATTTTCGCTTGGAGCCTTTCTAAGCAAAAGATTGGCAGCTTACAGAACAAGTCCGATATAGAGGGCTTAACGACGTCCAAGATCATTGAAA